>NZ_JAHBDD010000059.1:0-17170 GCF_019956155.1 Pseudomonas sp. BF-RE-22
AACCCACCCCGCCGACCATGGCATGTCCGTTGCAACCACCCCTGCCAAGGCGTCCTCGCACCTGCGCGACGCAACGCGTACTTGAATCAGGAGCACCCCATGAGCACTGAATTTTTCTGGCGTCTGCCGCTGGGCACCGATGGTCCGCAACTGACCACCGACAAACACAATCGTGGCAATCCGGACTATCGACCGGGCAACATCGCACCGGGGCGTTTGCCCAACGGCGAACCGGATGACTTCACTTACATCGACTACATCGCCCAGGTCGCGAAGGCTGCGGAACTGGCCGGGTTCGAAGGCGCCCTGCTGCCCACCGGCCCGGAGCCGTGGATTGCCGCAGCGGCCCTGGCCCGGGAAACCCGCCGGATCAAATTCCTGATCGCCTTCCAGGCCACCTGGACCTTGCCGGCCTATGCCGCGCAACAAGCGGCCATCCTGCAAAACCTCAGTCGCGGCCGCCTGGAGTGGAACATCATCACCGGCGGCAACCCGGCCAGTCAGCGGGCCAACGGTGACTTCCTCGAACACGACCTGCGCTACAAGCGCACCGGCGAATTCCTCGACATCATCCAGGGTCTTTGGCAGAACGAACGTTTCTCCTACGACGGCGATATCTACCAACTGGAGAACGGCGCCCTGCCCCATGGTTTGCAAAACGAACGCAAACCCGGCGTGTATTTTTCCGGTTTTTCCGATGCCGCGCTGGATGTCGCCGCCAAACATGCCGACGTTTACCTGAACTGGGCCGAGCCGATCGACAAGCTCAAGCCGCACATCGAGCGCGTCCGCGAACTGGCGGACAAACAAGGCCGCAGCGTGCGCTTCGGACTGCGCGTCGACCTCTTCGCCCGCGAAACCGAAGAGCAGGCCTGGAAAGATCTGCGCCGCCAGTTCGACAAGCTCGAAGGCAAGAGCAGCGTGGTCGCCAAAGGCTTTACCAGCGGTTCCGATTCGGTCGGTGGCGCACGGCAAACGGCTTACCACCAGAACGTCGATCGCTTTGATGACCTGATCATTGGCCCGAACCTGTGGGCCGGTTTCGCCAAGGCCAAACCCGGGCCGACCGTGGGCCTGGTGGGCAGTCACCAGAACATCGCCGAACGCCTGTCGGAATACCGCGACGCCGGTTTCTCGACCTTCATCCTCGCCGGCAATCCGCACCTGGAAGAAGCCCTGCGCATCGGGCAGGAAGTGCTGCCGCTGGTGCACCAGCGCCCTGTCGCCCAACCGCAAACCCACTTGAAGGCCAGCGCCTGAGCGCGGCGGGAGAATCATTCATGACGCAAGCCCTCGACACCCTCTGGTACACCCGCTGCCCGGTCCCGACCGGGCTCGGTATCGCCGTGCAAAAAGGCTGGCTGCAAGACACCGTCGGCGCGCTCGGCACCGAGGTTCAATCGCTGCGCGAGTCCACTGACAAAGCGGTTCGCGAATCTCACTTCGATCACACCTTGCGCAACTCGGTGCGCCACGGCGGCAACATCCCGGCGATCTGGGCCCGGGCGCAGGGCCGGGAAACCCGGGTCATCGGCCTGTCCTGGGCTGATGAAGTGCAACTGATCCTGACCCGCGCCGACAGCGGCATCAAAACCGTCAAGGACCTCAGGGGCCGTCGTTTCGGTCTGCCGGACTGGGCCGGCGCGCAGATCGACTTCACCCGCGCCCAGGCCCTGCGCGGCCTGGAAAACGCCCTGAAACTCGAAGGCCTGCAAGTCGGCGACGTGCAATTGGTGAACTTCCGTTATGACGGCACGTTCAGCGACCCGCAGGTGCAAACCGTCAACGGCACACCGGTCAGCGCGCAGCGGGTCGAGGGGCGCAATCTGGAACTGGTGGGCCTGCTGCGCGGTGAGGTCGATGCGATTTTCCTCAAGGGCGCGAGTGCCGCCCGGCAGGCCCACGAGTTCGGCCTGCACACGGTGATCGACACCGGCTCGCACCCGGAACCGCTGATTCGCAGCAACAACGGCACCCCACGCACACTGGCCGTGGACCTGAACCTGCTGGACCAGCATTTCGATGTGGCCACCGGCATTCTTGATTCGGTGCTGCGCGCCGAACAATGGGCGCACACCCACCCGGAAGAAACCCGTCGCTACCTGGCTCGGGAAACCAACAGCAGCGAGTACTGGGTCAGCGCCGCGTATGGCGACGACGCGCACCTGCGCCTGCGCACCGAACTCGACGAACAGGCCATCGCCGCGTTGCAGGATTTCACCCACTTCCTGCATCGCTGGCGCTTCATCCCGAAAAGCTTCGACGTGCGCGACTGGATCGATCCGCGGCCGTTGCAAGCGCTGCTGGCAACACCCACCGCACTGGCTGGCTAACCCGCCGGATTTCATGGATTGGAACTGAAGACCCTTATGAGCAAACCACTCGATACCCTTTGGTACACCCACAGCCCGGTGCCCACCGGGCTTGGCATCGCCGTGCAGTCCGGACGCCTGGCGGAAGCCTTTCTGCCGTTCGGCACCAATATCCAGTCCTTGCGCGAGTCCAGTGAACGGGAAGTTCGCGAAGCTCATTACGACCATCACCTGAAAAATTCGGTGCGTCACGGCGGCAATATTCCAGCGATCTGGGCCTACGCCAGCGGCGTGCAAACCCGCGTACTGGGGTTGTCCTGGAGCGACGAGGTGCAGTTGATCCTGACCACGGCGGAAAGCGGTGTGAAGAGTATTCGCGACCTGAAGAACCGCCGCTTCGGCCTGCCGAAATGGGCCAACGTGCAGATCGATTTCACTCGCGCCCAGGCCCTGCGCGGACTGGAAAACGCCCTCAAGCTTGAGGGCCTGGAGGTGTCCGACGTCGAGCTGGTGGATTACCCCTACGGCGGTACTTACAGCGACGATCAAAAACAGCATGTCTTCGGCTCGGAAGTCAGCCTTGGTGTCACGCGCTTCAGCAAGCGCAACAACGAACTGATCGGACTGCTGCGCGGCGACATCGACGCGATTTTCCTCAAGGGTGCGCACGCCGTGCACCTGGCGAACGAATTCGGCTTGCAGGTGGTGGTCGATACCGGCTCGCACCCTGACCCGTTGATCCGCTCGAACAACGGTACGCCACGGACCCTGACCGTGGACACGCACCTGCTGCACGAGCATTTCGATGCCAGTGTGAAAATCGTCGACACCGTGCTGCGCACCGAGCAATGGGCGTGGGCCAATCCGGAAGAAACCCGACGCTTTTTGGCGCGGGAACTCAATACCAGCGAGTACTGGGTGGCCGCTGCGTATGGTGAAGATGCGCATCGGCGTTTGCGTACGACCCTGGATGCGCGCTCGATTGAAGCGTTGCAGGATTTCACCGATTTCCTGCATCGCTGGGATTTCATTCCACGCCGGTTCGATGTGCGTGAGTGGATTGATTTCAGCGTGCTGGAAAAGGTGATTGGTTCGACGTCACGATTGGCGGTTTGAGGTTTTTTGTCGTTTGTGAGGGCGCCTTCGCGGGCAAGCCTCGCTCCTACAGGGGTTGTGTGTCGTTCAAATTTATTGTGGCCGACACACAACCCCTGTAGGAGCGAGGCTTGCCCGCGAAGCCGTCCCCAAGCCACACACACTGCTCGCCCAGCAACACACCCCTGCCCCACTCCTGCTGCTCCAGCAACACCCGCCAAGCAACTTTCTGCTGAATCCCCGACAGGCACTTAGTGCCAAACTGGATCCAACTAACTCACTTATTAAAAATCGCCTTTAACAGCAACTTAAAAAAACTATTTAATCCTTTTAATTCAATGATTTAACAAAACTAAACCCCCTAAAAAATAATCTGGCACGATCTCTGCTCTACCCCTATTAGCGAAACTTTAACGGGGGAGATTCACATGCATAAACTTAATCCAATCACCAAGAGTATCTGGTTAACCTTGCTGCTGTCCGGGGGGACTGTCAGCGAGGGGCTGCTGGCGGCGCAATCCAAGGACGCAGACAGCGACAAGACCACCACGGAGCCTTCACTCAAGACGGTCACCGTCACCGCTCAACACCGGGAAGAAACCCTGCAAGAGGTTCCGGTGGCCGTGTCGGCGGTACAGGGCACCAGCCTGATAGCCGATGGCGTGCGCAATATCGGCGACATCACCACATTCGTTCCCAACGTAGCGGCGAAGAACCCCGACGGTGATGGCCGGCCGCGTTGGTACATTCGTGGCCTCGGCACCGGTGATACGGGCGCGGCCACGGTGTTCCCGGTGGGGATCTACGCCGATGACGTGTACCTGAACGCGCCGATTGCCGGTGGCGGGCCGTTGTTCGACCTGGAACGCGTGGAGATTCTGCGCGGTCCGCAAGGCACGCTGTACGGCAAGAACACCACTGCCGGCGCGGTGAACATCATTTCCAAAAAGCCGACTTTCGACACTGACGGTTTCGGCACCATCGGCTTCGGCAGCAAAAACGAACGCATCGTCAGCGGTGCCCTCGGCGGCGCGTTGGTGGATGAAAAACTCGCCGCACGGGTGGCGCTGTATTCCGAAGAGCGCGACGGTTTCCAGAAGAACCTCGTCGACGACAACACCTACGGCGACGTCAACAAGAAAGCCGTACGCCTGCAATTCCTCGCGCAGTTGAACCCTGACCTGGATGCCCTGCTGAAGATCCACAGCCGCGAATTCAAAGGCGATGGCAGCAACGGCTCGCTGGCCGTCGGGCGTTACTACAACGTCGGTTATCAGCGACCCAACGGGCGCGACACCGCGCTGAACGTCAACGAGGATTCCAAGCTTGATCACGACGGCACGTCGCTGACCCTGAACTGGAATTTGGGTGATTACACCCTGACGTCGATCAGCGCTTATGACTACATCCGTGGCCAGTCCACCAGCGACGCCGACTACACGCCTTTTGAGGTGAACGGCGCAGCGATTTCCGATAACAAATACACCCAGTACTCGCAAGAAATCCGCCTGGCCTCGCCGCAGCAGGAAACCCTGCGCTGGCTTGCCGGTGCGCATTACTTCCACGAAGACCTCGACAGCTCGGCCCAGCGCATCATCACGCCCGGCCCGACGCCCAACGGCACCGGCTCGAACCAGACCGGCGGCGCCACCGATTTTCGTGACCTCAACTTCGACCACACCACCGACAGCTATGCGTTGTTCGGCAACCTGACCTACGACTTCACCGACGATTTCAGCGTCACCGGTGGCCTGCGCTGGACCCAGGAAAAGAAAGACATCGACCTCAACCTGACCCAACTGACCCGCACCACCGCCAACGGCCCGCTGGTACCACTGGGCGGCGCAGGCACCAACGGCAATCGTCAGGAAGACAAGACCTGGGAAGCCTGGACGTACGACCTGACGCCGGAATACCGGATCAACGACAACGTGCGCGTGTTCTTCCGTTATGCCCACGGTTTCCGTTCCGGCGGCTTCAACACCGGGCTGTCGACCAGCCTTGCGCAGCTGACCACGGTTGACCCGGAACAACTCGATGCCTACGAAATCGGCCTCAAGTCCGAGTGGTTCGACCATCGCCTGACGGCCAACGCCAACATCTTCTACTACGACTATTCGGACATTCAGGTGAACCTGCTGACGGTCAACAACGGGGTGTTGACCACCGCGCTGACCAACGGCGCCAAGGGTACGGTCAAGGGCGCCGAGCTGGAGCTCGAAGGCCAGCCGACTGACTACCTGCACTTGCGGGCGGCGGTGTCGTTCCTCGACACCGAGTACACCGATTTCAAAAACACCAACCCGAACACAGGCGCCGTCACCGGTGACTACAGCGGCAACAGCTTCGTGCGTTCGCCACGCAACGTGGTGTCGCTCGGCGCCGATTACACCTTCCCGCTGGAAATCGGCGGCAAGCTGGTGGCCGGTGGTGACGTGAGTTTTCGCGACAAGGAATACTTCCTCGCCGATCGCCAGAGCAGCGTCGACAAGACGCTCAGCCAACCCCATTACACCTTGGCCAACACCCGCCTGACCTGGTTCAGCCCGGATGAAAAACTCAGCGTCACCGGTTTCGTCAACAACCTCACCGACCGTCGCTACCAGGTCCATGGCCGGCCCAACGGCACCCTCGGTCAGTACGTCATCACCTACGGCGACCCACGCACCGTCGGCCTGAGCGTGACCAGCCGCTTCTGATCCCGGTTCACACACCTCTCCTGTAGGAGCCGGCTTGCTGGCGATGGGGCCCGTGAGCCTTGCATCGCCGGTTAGGACGCTATCGCCGGCAAGCCGGCTCCTACAAGGGTCGTGTCGTCCGCAATTTATGTAACACCGCTCAACCTGTAGGAGCTGGCTTGCCAGCGATGGGGCCCTGAAGGCGCGCATCGCCGGTTAGGACGCCATCGCCAGCAAGCCGGCTCCTACAAGGTCCGCGCACTTTTGGAAGGACTCTTTTATGTTCCATCGCACTCCGTTGGCCGGCGCTATTGCGCTGGTCATTGGCAGCCTTGCCGTGCCTGTTTCGGCTGCCGAAACCCAACCCACCGCCAGCGGCGATCACCTGGACACTGTCGTGGTGCTCGGTACCCGGCGCAGTGATGTCACCGCACTGGAAAGCGCCGCGCCGGTAGACGTCTTGACCGGCGAGCAATTGCAGCAGACCGGTGCCAGCGACCTGTCCGGTGCGCTCACGGCCCTGTCGCCCTCGTTCAGCTATCCGCAATCGCCCCAGGGCGCGTTCGCCGGTTCCATCGCTCAGGGCGCTTCGTTGCGAGGCCTCGCTTCCGACCAGGTGCTGGTGCTGGTCAACGGCAAGCGCCGCCACACCAGCGCCAACGTCACGCGGCAAAGCCTGGTCAATGGCCGTGGCGCCGCCGCGGTCGACCTGAGCCTGATTCCCTTGAGCTCGATCCAGCGCGTCGAAATCCTGCGCGACGGCGCCGCCGCTCAATACGGCTCCGACGCCATCGCCGGGGTGATCAACATCGTGCTCAAGGAAAAGGACGACGGCGGCAACCTCGGTTACCGCTTCGGCGGCTACGACAAGGGTGACGGCATCCAGCGCAAGCTCAGCGGCT
Organism: Pseudomonas sp. BF-RE-22; assembly: GCF_019956155.1. Taxonomy (NCBI): domain Bacteria; kingdom Pseudomonadati; phylum Pseudomonadota; class Gammaproteobacteria; order Pseudomonadales; family Pseudomonadaceae; genus Pseudomonas; species Pseudomonas sp. BF-RE-22. Next base: position 6,988 of record NZ_JAHBDD010000059.1, read on the forward strand.
GGAAAGGTTTCGCCCTGCCCAACGACGGCTTCCTGACCCTGAGTTTCGACGCCGGCAGCCAGGACCCGGCCAGCGACACCAACCCTGACAACCGGATCTTCTACCCCGGCTCCACCAGCATCAACACGCCGCGCGAGCAGAACAACCGCTACCGCACCTGGCGCTGGGGCTCGGGCAATGTCTCGGACCAGTACAACTTCGCCGCCAACAGCGAAGTCGGCATCGGCGACGGTCTGACGGCCTACGGTTTCGCCACCTACTCGCACAAAAACACCGACGCCGAAGGCTTCTTCGACCCGCCCACCACCCTGCGCAACAACTACAGCAGCACCGCGTTGCAGCGCTTCCCGGACGGGCGCCTGCCGATCACGCGCTATTCGCTGGAAGACTATGCGCTGACCGGCGGCCTGCGTTACGAAGACGATCTTCTGGGTAAATTCGACTTCGCCGTGAACCATGGCAACAACACCCTGAAGTCCACCGACCGCAACGCGATCAACCCCAGCTGGGGCGCCACCAGCCCGGAAAAAATCTTCACCGGCGAACGGGAGGCCGATCAGACCAACGTCACGCTGGACTGGGTGCGGGATTTCCCCACCGACCTGCTGTTCAAGCCGCTGACGCTCTCGGCCGGCCTGGCCTGGCGTCAGGAGAATTACGAGCTGAGCGCCGGCGAAGCGGCAGGCTGGCAGAACGGCCCGTTGTTCAACACCGTCGACCCGGTCACCGGACGGCGCATCCCGGGTTACTACTCGGGCATTACCCAGGTCGATGCGGCTTCACTGGACCGCAACGTGCTGGGTGCCTACATCGACGTCGAAGGGCAGATCACCGAGAAATTCCAGGCCGGCGTCGCGGTGCGCACCGAGCACTATTCGGACTTCGGCGACACCACCAACGGCAAACTGTCGCTGCGTTATGACTTCACCCCGCAGATCGCCGCACGTGCCACGGCCAGCACGGGTTATCGCGCGCCGTCGCTGGTGCAGAGCGGCTTGTCTTCGTTCAGCGTGCAGGTGGTCGAGCAACCGCCCGGCAGCGGCAACTTCGTCGAAGTGCAGCAACGCACATTGCGCGCCGACAGCCCGGAAGCGGCGCTGCTGGGCGGCAAGTCGCTGAAACCGGAAGAGTCCACCAGTTATTCCCTGGGCCTGGTCTGGCGTCCGTTGGCCAATGCGTCGGTGACGCTGGACGCCTACCGGATCGACATCGACAACCGCATCACCCTCTCCGATCAGTTGCCGGCGGCGGTGGTGTCGCCGATTTTCGCCGGCACGCCCTACGCGAATATCCAGAGCGCGGCCTTCTACACCAACGTTGCCGACACCCGCACCGACGGGATCGAGCTGATGGGTAACTATCAACTGGACCTGCAGCAATGGGGACGCCTGAACCTGAGCAGCGGCATCAGCCAGAACAACACGAAAATCACCGCGTTGCGCGATGTCGGCAATATCAAGGGTTCGCAGATTGTCGGCCGTACCACCCAGGGCCTGATCGAGGACGGCACACCGGAAACCAAACTGGTGCTTAGCGCCAACTGGCTGTTTGATGAATGGGGTGTGACCGTGGCTCAGCGTCGTTACGGTGAATGGAAAAGCCTCAACGCCACCAACCCGACCCTGGACCAGACCTACAGCCCGCAATGGGTCACGGACCTGGATGTGTCGTACACCTTCAACAAGGCGCTGAAGCTGTCGGTGGGCGCGATCAACCTGTTCGACACGCACCCGGACAAGGCGGAAGGCGCGCAGTTGTACGGCGTACCGAAATACTCGATCACCAGCCCTGAAGGTGCGCAGGGTGCGTTCTATTACACCAGCGTCAGTTACGAGTTCTGACGCGGGTGCTGATGGGGTGTTGCTGGGGCAGCAATGGGTGTTGGCATGGCATCAATGTGCGGTGCATAGGCTGACGCCTTCGCGGGCAAGCCTCGCTCCTACAGGTTACGCATTGTCCCTGTAGGAGCGAGGCTTGCCCGCGAAGGCGTCAGTGCGATCAACCACTCTCTGTGCGATGGCACACCTCTTGCGATACCCCTGCGGTACTTCGCCGAAATAAGACCCGCCATGCGTACCCGACGTCTGTTGTTTTCCCTGACCTGGCTCATCTCCCCTGCCGCCCTGCTGTTGCTCTGGGCGGTGGTGGCCGAGGCCGGGATTTTCCCGCGCAACCTGCTCGTCCCGCCCGCTCAGGTGTGGCAGACCTTCGAGGAACTGTCGGCCAGCGGTGAGCTGCTCGACCACTTGCTCAACAGCCTGTCACGACTGGGGCTGGGTTTCGGCATCGGCTCGCTGCTGGGCTTGGCGTTCGGGGTGCTGATGGCGTTGTCGAAGAACGTCGAGATCTACTGCTCGCCGCTGTTCCACACCCTGCGCCAGATCCCCAGCATCGCGCTGATCCCGATGTTTGTGCTGCTGTTCGGCATCGATGAAACCTTCAAGATCATCATCGTCGCCAAGACCGCGTTCTTCCCGGTGGCGCTGGCCGCCAGTGAAGGGGTCAAGGCCATTCCGCGCAGCTACTTCGAAGTCGCCGATGTGTATCGCCTGCGCTGGCCGACGTTTGTTCGCGCCATCGCCCTGCCCGCTGCCGCGCCGCCGATCATCACCGGTTTTCGCATCAGCCTGACCCGCGCCTGGGTGGTGTTGGTGGCCACCGAGTTGCTGGCCGCCGACAGCGGTCTGGGGCAGATGATCGAAATGAGCCGGCAGATGTTGCGCATTGATGTGGTGATGGTCGGGATTGTGGTGACCGGCGTTATCGGTTTCGCCCTGGACTTCACCTTTCGCCAACTGGAACAGCGGCTGTTCCGCTGGCAGACCCGCTAGGAGCCGATGATGATTCGATTGCTTGCCAAATCCCGCGGCCTGCTGTTGCCGCTGCTGTTGATCGGCGGCTGGGAATACCTGTCACGCCAGGGTGCCGCTGGCGCGTACGCCTTTGTGCCGTTGTCGGCGATCGGCGCGGCGTTGCTCGAACTGTTGGCCAACGGCGAGTTGCTGGTGAACCTGCTGGCCAGCCTGGCCCGCACCAGCACCGGCCTGGCACTGGGAATTGTCTTCGGCGTGCTGCTGGGAGTGCTGATGGCGCTGTCGGCGGTGGCCAATCGGCTGGTCGGGCCGCTGTTTCATTCGATCCGCCAGGTGCCGATGCTCGGCTGGATTCCGTTGATCGCCATGTGGTTTGGCAATGGCGAGTTTTCCAAAGTGTTGATCGTCAGTCTCGCGGCGTTCTATCCGATGGTCCTCAACACGTACCAGGGTTTCAGCCATGTCGAGAAGCGCTATCGCGAGGTCGGCCAGGTGCTGGTGCTGAGCCGATGGCAACGCTTTCGTCATGTGCTGCTGCCGGCGGCGCTGCCGAGCATTGCCACCGGCGTGCTGCATGCGCTGGCGTTTGCCTGGGTCACCGCGGTGGGCAGCGAACTGTTCCTGTCTTCGGGCGCGGGCCTGGGCAACCTTATGATGAACGCCGAAGCCGGCTCACGCATGGAAGTCATCGTCCTCAGCGTGCTGTGCATCGGCCTCTGCGGTTACCTGATGACCCTGCTGTTCACTCTTCTTAGCCGCCATCTGCTGCGCTGGCGCAACATTCGCTGAAAGGCCGATAACCATGAACGCAATTGCCCAACACGCTGTGCCACACAGCACCTCATTACACACCGGTGCGCTGCAGATTCGCGGCCTCAGCAAGGCCTACCGGATCGAAGGCCAGCCTTTGCCGGTGCTGCAGCAGATCAATCTCGACGTTCGTCCCGGTGAATTCGTCAGCATCGTCGGTGCCAGCGGTTGCGGCAAGTCGACGCTGCTGCGGCTGGTCGTCGGGCTGGAAGACGACTATGAAGGCGACATTCTGCTGGATGGCAAACGGGTGGTCGGCACCAGCCTGGAACGCGGGATCGTGTTTCAGGACCATCGGCTGTTTCCGTGGATGACCCTGAGCCAGAACATTGCCCTGGCGCTGAAAAACCATCCGTTGTCCAAGGTTGAAAAGGACCGCTTGGTGGCCGAGCACATTGCGCTGGTCAACCTCGAAGGTTTTGAAAACGCCTACCCCCACCAGTTGTCCGGCGGCATGGCGCAGCGCGCGGCCATCGCCCGCGCACTGATCAACCAACCGAAAGTGCTGCTGCTCGACGAACCCCTCGGCGCCCTCGACGCCTTGACCCGGGTGCGCCTGCAACATGAGTTGCAACGGATCTGGGTGCAACAGCGCTGCACGGTGATCATGGTCACCCACGACATCGAAGAAGCGCTGTACCTGGGCGATCGGGTCATCGTGATGGACGCCCACCCGGGCCGGATCAAGCACGAAATCAAGGTCGACCTGCCCCATCCACGGGACCGGGCTTCAACGGTTTTGCAGGGGTACAAGGAACAATTGCTGGAGGAACTGGTGGGGCATTAAACGCTGGACCTGTAGGAGCCGGCTTGCTGGCGATTGAAGCGACGCGGTGCATCTGACACACCGCGTCGATCCGATCGCCAGCAAGCCGGCTCCTACAGGGTCAGGGGGCATCCAGAGCCCTTCTGGCAGCTGGTTTTTAAAAGAACCAAAAGGAATTAATAAATACATAAACAGTATTTATCGTTATAACAATATCCGCGTAGTCTCAGACCATCCCGTCATTCACCACGACAGTGAAGAGCCCTATGAATCCGACCGCCAACATCATCGACTTCGCCAACTACCGCAAACGCAAACAAGCGCAGCAACGGGCACGGGCCATGTGGGAAATGTATGCACGCAATGCTGGCCTGCAGGCCTTTCAGTGGGTTCAGGCCTCGCGTTCGACCGAGACTCGTCAGGCGTGAATACACAAAACCCCTCGCGCTTTCTGGCGAGCGCTGACGAACCCGTGCTGGACCTGAACAACCTCGAATCACTGGAAGAAGACCCGATCTGCGAGCGGGTCGCGCAAAACCTGCAACGCCTGCGGGGCAAGCGTCACCTATCCCTCGACGCCCTTGCGCGACAATGCGGTGTGAGCCGGGCGATGCTCGCGCAGATCGAATCCGGACGCAGCGTGCCGTCGATCAAAGTGCTGTGCAAGATCGCCAAAGGCTTGAAGGTTTCGGTGGCCGCATTTCTTGAACATCGGGCCTTTGAAGGGGTGGCCGTGTTATCGGCGAGCCAGAGCAAACGCCTGGTCAGCGCCAGCGGCGCCTTTGTCAGCCGAGCGCTGTTCCCGTTTGACGTGGCGCGCCAATCGGAGTTTTACGAACTGCGCCTGAGCCCATTGGGAGAGGACGTCTCCGAGGGCCATGGCCCCGGCGTCCAGGAGAACCTGGTGGTTTCGCAGGGCGTACTGGAAATCAGCGTCAACGACGAACGCTACCTGCTTTCCACCGGCGATTCGATCCTGTTTTACGCCGACCAGCCCCACCGCTATCGCAACCCGGCGGACAGTGAAGCGGTGGCGTATCTGGTGGTGACTTACCCGGAGCGCCTTGACTGACAAAACCGGCTTGCGGGTGATGGTGGCTTTGCTGACGCCATCGCCAGCAAGCTGGCTCCTACAGGGTGGGTGGTCAACTCCAACTCATCGAACGACGCAGACATTGTAGGAGCCGGCTTGCTGGCGATGGCGATCTCAAATACGCCTTCGCCGGCAAGCCTGGCTCCTACAGGGTGGGTGGTCAACTCCAACTCATCGAACGACGCAGACATTGTAGGAGCCGGCTTGCCGGCGATGGCGTCCTCAAGTACGCCTTCGCCAGCAAGCCTGGCGCCTACAAAAACAGGACATCAAAAAGCCCGGCCAATCTGCATTGGCCGGGCTTTTTAATGGCTGTCGCTCAGGATCAGCAGGTGCAGCACATCATCGGCATGCCATTGCAGCTCATCATCATCGGCATGCTGCAATCGTTCATCATTTTCATCATCAGGGTGCAGCAGCTTTTCATCATGTCCATGTTCATGCCCGCCATCGGCATGATTTTGCACATCATGCCGTCAGCCATCATGGTGCATTCCATCACGCACTTCATCGACGGCATCGGCATGCCCATCATCGGCATTGGCATCATCATGTTCATCATCGGCATGGCCATGGCCGCCTGGGACATGCACATCATGCTCATGTTGCCGCAGTGCATCATCATCGGCATGCCGCAGTTCATCATCATCTGCATCATTTCTGCGCTGTTCTTGAACATCGCCATGTCCATGCCAGCGGCCGGCATCATTTTGCACATCATGCCGTCGTCCATCATTTCGCACGTCATGGTCGCCATCATCATCGGCATGCCCATCATCGGCATCATCGGCATGTTGGCGTTCATCGGCATTTGCATCTGCATGGCGTTCATCATGGTGTTGTACCCCAAAGGTTTGAATAGTTGGACGAAGCTGATGGCGCCGATTCTAAGGATTGGACCGGGGGCAACAAGATGACCATCGAACAGCGGAATTTGATGCTGGGGCAGCTTTAACGAGGTGGATGGAACGTCTATTTCTGCCATGACCGCCATTCGGATTTGATTGCAGACACAACCCGATCCACAACGCGGATTTCACGGTTATGGATATGCAGAAGAGGTCTATTTAAATAACCGAAAGAAATAATCGTTCTAACTGAACGAATAATTTTTGAAGCACAGCTTATTTCAGGCAAAAAAAAATCCCAGGCAGCTGATGGACGCCTGGGATTTAAAAATGCATAAACCGTGGTGGTGAACGCGGTGCGGATATTACGGAATATTTCACCGTGTAACAAGATATTTTGACTCACCACCTGGTTACTAATCTTTCCAAGTCCTTAAATATCCACACTTTTTTTAAGGTCGAGTGACGAAAAGCAGTCAACTACAAGTACCAGCGATATTCACGCGCATTGATGTCCTGCATAAATGCCAAATGGTCCTGACGCTTGTTTTCGCAGTAGACATTTACAAACTCCGCACCCAATCCCTCACGCAACTGCGCGTTGTGTTGCATGGATTGAACAGCCTCCAGCATCTCCAGCGGGAAGTTGATGCCACTGCTGCGATCTTCATTCAACGGTGCAATCGGTTGACGACCGGTTTCAAGTCCTTGTTCCAACCCGACCAGAATCGCCGCCAACACCAGATACGGGTTGGCATCGGCACCGGCGAGGCGATGTTCGATGCGCAGATTCTTCGCGTCCGACTCAGGAACCCGCAGGCAGGCGTCCCGATCTTCGAAGCCCCAACTGGCACGCGTCGCGACATTTACGGTGCCGCTCAAGCGACGCAGCGCATTGTGGTTCGGCGCGAAGATCGGCATGCAATGCGGCAACAGTTCTAGGCAACCGGCCACGGCATGGCGCAGCGGCTGTTGGTCATTGGCCGCTAAAAGGTTATTGCCCGCCTCGTCGTACAGGCTCACATGAACATGCATGCCGCTGCCGGGGTGTTGCAAGTAAGGCTTGGCCATGAAACTGGCGCGGTAGTTGTGCTTGAGCGCCACGCCACGGGTGCTGCGGCAAAACAGCGCCGCCCAGTCGGCAGCCCGCAGGCCGTCATCCAGGTGACCGAAGTTGATCTCGAACTGACCCGGGCCCAGCTCGGCAGTAATCACCGTGGTGTCGATGCCTTGCGCCCGCGCCGTCTCGACCATTTCATCGAGCACCGGCGCAAACCGCGACAGCCGCTCGATGTGCATGTTCGGCTGATCGTCCGCATCGTCGGTCAGCGGATCGCGCGCAAACTGCGGCAAGCCGTCACGCAACTGGCGATCGAACAGGTAGAACTCCAGTTCGAAAGCCACCACCGGGAAAATCCCTTTGCCAGCCAGGCGCTCCAGCACTTGCGCCAGCACTTCCCGTGGCTCGAAGACGATCGGTTTTTCAGTGCCGCTGGAGGTGATCAACATCTGCCCCAGCGGCTGTTTTTCCCAGTCGACGATTTTCAGCGTACCCGGCACCAACCGACGGGGCGCATCCGGGTCGCCGTCGTTGAAACAGTAGTCGCCGATTTTGAACAGCCCGCCTTGAGTGCCGAGCAATACACAATTCTGCGGCAGCTTGAGCGCGCTGCCGGCGGCGACCTTTTCGAGCATCTCGATCGGATAGCGCTTGCCGTAGAAATGCCCCGGGATGTCCAGGGAAATCAGGTCGACGTAGCGCACATCCGGAAAGCGCTGCCGAAATGCGCGCACTTCAGCAACCAGATCAGAGCAGACAGCATCCATCATGTTGTTCCTTGTTGTTTTTATCAGGTGTAAACCCAGAGCACCCGGGTGAGCTGATCGGTGAGATTGCCGTAGCGGCAATGGGTATGGCTGGCGAGTTGAAAGCTGTCCCCGGCCCCCAGGGTGACCGGTTGATTGTCATCCAGCCAAAGTGTCAGTTGCCCTTCGAGCACGTAACCGCCCTGCTCCGAGCTGTCATCCATGTGCCGGTCACCACTGCTGGCGCCAGGTTCGAGACGGCTTTCGAGCATCGAGAACGTGGCGCGCATTTTCGGCGAGACCAGGATGTCGGTGATGCCGTCGGCGTAATACAGCGTGCGGCGCTCGTCCGGCCGGGTCACCCACGGCAAGGCCATGGGTTTGGGCAGGCTGTAGAAATAGGTGGTCGGCACGCCGAGGGTTTCGCTGATCGCGGTCAAGTCCGCCACGGTCGGACGTGACAATCCACGCTCGACTTGCGAAAGAAAACCGACGGAACGACCGATCTTGTCCGCCAGTTCCTTGAGCGTGTATTTCTTGTGTTTGCGCAGGTCCTGAATCAGGATCGCCAGCGCCGAAATCTCTTCTTGCATGTCCATCTGAAAGCTTCCAGAAAATGTGCGTTTCAAAGGCTGTCGCGCAACCGATACCAGGCCTTGCCGATGGCTTCCAGGGGCGCGGCCATGTATTTGCCGCCGGGGAAGCTGCCGTTGACCAGGCCCTGATACAAGCCCAGCTCATCTGCCTGACCGAGTATCGCGTCGGACACGGCGCGAGCCCCGGCCAGGGTCGGCAGCACACCGTGGCCCGAATAACCCTGCAGCCAATAGAGATCGCCGCGTCGGCCAATGTCAGGTGTGCGTTTGAGCGTGAGGTCGATATGCCCGCCCCAGGCGAATTCCAGTTCGACGCCCTGGAGCTGAGGAAATACCCGTTGCAGGAACGGCCGGGTCGCGGCAGCGATGTCCTTCGGCATGCCGCCCAGGTAGGTGCAACCGCCGCCGAACAGCAAGCGGTTATCCGGTGTACGACGGAAATAATCGAGAACGAACTGATTGTCGGTGACGCAGACATTGCTCGGCAGGAGCGCGGTCGCCTGTGCTTGCGAGAGCGGCGCGGTGGCCACCTGATAGGTGCCGACCGGTAACACACAACTTGATAGCTGCGGATCGAGCCGGTCCAGATAGGCGTTGCACGCCAGCACCAGCACATCAGCCCGGATGCGCCCGCGCTCAGTGGTGACCACGTACCGGCCACCCTCCTCGCGGTAATTCAGCGCCTTGCTTTGTTCATGAATACGACCACCGGCGCGCTCGATGGCAGCCGCCAGGCCGAGCGCCAGTTTCAACGGGTTCAGGTGTCCGCCTTCAGGATCGAACAGACCCGCCTGGTAGCGCTCGCTGGCGACCCATTGCGGCAACTGCTCACGGGGAATGAATTGCAATCCATCGTGGCCCCATTTGTGGCTCGCCTCGTGTTGCCACTCGGTCAGCAGGCTCACCCGTCGCGGCATCACCGATGTCCAGAGGTGGCCGGGCCGATAATCACAATCGAATTCATGCCGGGCGGGCAGCGCGCGCAATTCCTGCGCGGCCCAGCGCATGCCGTCCCACAAGCGCCGCGCACGCTCATAACCCAGCGCGGCCTCCAGCGGCGGCATATCGCACGACCAACCGAGAATGGCCTGGCCGCCATTGCGCCCCGACGCCGCCCAGGCCACTCGACTGGCTTCCAGCAGCGTCACGCGCTTGCCCGCCAGGGCCAGGCGCAATGCCGTGTGCAAACCACTGAAGCCGGCGCCGATGATCAACACGTCGGCGTCGTGCTCGCCCTCCAACGCCGCACGTTCCACCAAGCGATCTGCGCAAGTGTGAGCGTAGTAACTGGCGACATGGCGGGTGGATTGCTGGAACATGCGAGCCTCATGAAATTTTATTATTTAAATTTCATGAAAAAATACACACGTTATTTCACGAACGCAAGAACCTGTAGGAGCGAGCCTGCTCGCGATGGTGTGTCAGTCACATTGGGTTGACTGACACACCAT
>NZ_JAHBDD010000060.1:0-15384 GCF_019956155.1 Pseudomonas sp. BF-RE-22
GTGATGCTGATAATCTTGTTGACTATCAGTCTGACTCCACAAGCACCCACACGAATTGCTTGATTCAGTTGTTAAAGAGCGGTTGGTTAAGATCTTTCGTCTCAACCGAGGCGCGCATTCTACAGCGCCTTTCATCAAACTGCAACCTTAAAAGTTGATGATTTTTCTTAACTAAATCAACAACTTAAACCAGAACCAGCAGCGAACTGCTCGTTAGCGGGAGGCGAATAGTACAGTATTAAAATACGTGGTCAACCCCCGAGCGAAAATTCTTTTTCCACACCAAAGATCCCTGGCTGCCACCGTCAGCCCTGGCCCGATAATCGTCTTATATAGAAGCAGGAAGGTTCCGTCGCCCGTGAACAACAGGGGGCCTCCTGATCGGTTACAACGCACCGCATCGGAACGACTAAGCTTTTTCGAATGATCCTCGTCTTTCAAGGGTGACTCCATGAGCAGCGCCCCCCTGTCTGAACTCGATGCCGCTCTACCCGGTCTGGCTCGCAAGATCCGCGTACTGAATGCCCTGTCCTGGCCGGATGGCGTCGAGGACGTTTTCCTGGCGCATTGGCGTAACGGGAAAGCCGAATTGCCCAGAGTCGAATTGCGCCCCCGCGATCACAGTGCCGACATCGCCGCTCTGGAAGCCTTTATAGGACGCTGCGATCAGGGGCACCCAGCCGGGCACTATCTCGCCATGACAGCGCGCAGTTATGCCACGGCCGGACGCATGCTGGGGGCGATTGGCACTCCCGCCTTCACTCAATACTCATCCGCGTTGTACCGACGCCCGGATTTCTATTATCCGAGCCAGAAACTCAGCATGCTGGACGCGGCCAATTTTTTTCTCACCACCACCGACGCCCTATTGGGTGGCGCCCGGATTCCACCGACTCAGGCTGAGATCCCGGCCGAGGTCTTCGCCGCCTGGATGCAGCCGGAGCTGGACCGTTTCTTCGGTGAGGGCCGGGTCACGGTCGTGCTCGACCCGACGCTGGCTGCCAAGGCAATCGCCGGGGCAAGCCGTATACGCCTGCGTACCGGTGCCCTGTTCTCTGAACTGGACAAGAATCAGTTATTGCAGCATGAGGCCTTCGTGCATGTTGCTACCGCACAAAATGGCGCGCTCCAGCCCAACCTCAAAAGTCTGGGTTTGGGGGCTCCACGCACGACCCAAACCCAGGAAGGCATTGCCACCCTGGCAGAACTGTTCACTGGCAGCATGGACATCAACCGCCTGCGCCGCCTGGCCCTGCGCGTGCTCGCGGTCCAGCAGGCGCTGGACGGCGCCGATTTCATACAGGTATTCGAGGGGTTTCTCGCTGCAGGCCAGTCACAAGAGGAGTCCTTCCGCTCAACCCAGCGGGTCTTCCGTGGCGCCGACCTGCGTGGCGGCTCGGCGTTTACCAAAGATGCCGCCTACCTGACGGGTTTGCTGGGCGTCCATACCCTGTTGCGCATCGCGATCCGCGACAATCGACCGGAATTGGTGGGGCATTTGTTTGCCGGACGCCTCAGTCTGGCCGATACCGTACGCCTGGCGCCTCTATTTGAATCTGGCTGGCTCCAGGGCCCCACCCATCTACCGGCCTGGGCCTGCGATTTACGTCTGCTCGCCGCCAACCTGGCCTTCTCCGCTTTTATTGCCCAGATAAAACTGGATGTGCTCGATCTGGAGGTGCTCATGACATTTGCAGACGAACACGAAAACGATGCCAGCGCCCTGTGACCATGGGCACCTGCCAATTGACTCGATTGAGTTTCACGGAAATATCCTGACCGCGGCGCAGCAATCAGCCAGAAGCGGCCGGTGGTCGTTGCACTTCGCCAGTCGCCGGCGTGTGGCTAAGCTTAATTAATCGGGGTGAATTGAAACCTGAGAGATAGCGGCCATCAGCGAATCTGGACAGGCATCAAGACGGCGCCCCATAGGAGACGACTATGTATGCGGTGATAAGAACCTACTTGGGTACTGGAGCAAAGCAGCTTTTCGAGCTTTTGGAAGAGCGCAAGACCGACGTTGAAGCGACCCTGCGGACAGTGCCGGGCCTCGTAAGCTACACGCTGCTGAATACGGGTGATGGTGGTACGTCGGTAACGGTTTGCACGGACAAGGCCGGCAGCGATGCGAGCTTGAAAGTCGCAAGCGAGTGGATCAAGAAAAATGCATCAAGTATCCACGCGTCCCCGCCGATCGTAACGGAAGGTCCGGTCATCGTGCAGATCAAATAACGCGCCCTTGCGATTGATCTCGCGACACCGTCGCTGTCGCAGGTTTTGCATGCTTGCCTGGCGCAAATGTGATCGTCCGCAAACCATCAGATCGGGTTTGATTGCGGTGCAAGCCCGTGCCTCACCCCTAGGCTTCTTACGCAAACCTCTGCCATCATTCAGGCATTCACAATGCCGAGTAGAAATACATGAATCGTCAGAAAAAAATAAAGCAGCTATTAAAGGCTCACGCCAAAAAGGCCAGTGCCAAACTGGCACCGCAAAACAAGTCTAAATACATCAGCAAAGCTGACCGATTGAAACTGGCCGCTGAATCCGCTGAATCCGCTCAAGACGCAATCACGCCCTCTGAGGGCTGATCCAGCCCCTAACGAACCATCAACGAACTCGCCAACAACGCCTCCAACCCCATCGGCTTCGCAAAGTAATAACCCTGAGCCTGCCCTGCGCCCATTTCGCGTAGCAAGACCAGCGTCGCTTCATCCTCGACACCTTCGGCCACAACGCTGAGGTCCAGCGATTCGGCCATCCGCACAATCGCCCGGACGATCGCGCGACTGCGAGGGCTGGTGGTCAGTTCGAGGATGAACGATTTGTCGATCTTCAAACCGCTGAAGCGGTACTGATGCACGTAGCTCAGGGATGAAAACCCGGCACCGAAGTCATCGAGCACCACCGACATGCCGTTGTCGGCCAATTGCTGCATGGTCAGCCGGGCAATCGCCGGCTCCGCCACCAGTGCACCCTCGGTCAACTCCAGGCAGATCCGCGAGGGCTCGACCCCGTATCGCGCCAACAGCGCAAGCACATCATTGGCAAAGTCCGGGCGCGTCATGCTGTAGCTGGAGCAATTGACGTGCACCGCCGGCCAATTGGCGTGCTCGGGTTGGGCGAGGATCGCGGCGATGCTGGTCAGCATGTACAGGTCCAGTCGGCCAATCAGGCGTAGACCCTCGACATCCGGCAGAAACTCGCCCGGCGCGATCACCCGGCCGCCCGGCTGATGCCAGCGGATCAGTGCTTCAAGGGCCAACAGTTCGCCGCTTTCGACACTGACTATCGGCTGGAAATACGGCAACAGTTCGTCAGTACGTTTGAGCGCGTTGCGCAAGGCCCCTTCCCGCTCAACCTGGTCCGAGACTTCACGGCGCACTTCCTGATTGAACACTGCGTAGCTGTCGCGCCCGGCGCTCTTGACCCGGTACATCGCCGCATCGGCATCGCGCAGCAAGTCGGCGGGTTCCTGATGGAACTGACTGTCGGCGCTGACAATACCGATACTGCAGGACGAAAACACTTCATAGCCATTGATCAGGAACGGCAAGTCGAACGCCACCAGAATCCGTTCGGCGATGTCGATTACCACCTCCAGCGGCGCCTCGGGAGCCAGCACGGAAAACTCATCGCCCCCCAGGCGCGCGAGCATGTCGCTGTCGCGCAGACAACCGCGCAAACGGTGGGCGGCCTGCATCAACAGCAGGTCGCCAAAATGGTGGCCGAGGCTGTCGTTGACCATCTTGAAACGGTCGAGGTCGATGAACATCACTGCCAGGTGCCCGCCTTCGCTGCCGAACTGCGACCAGGCCAGATTGAGGCGCTGTTGCAGGTAGGTACGATTCGGTAGCCCGGTCAGCGCATCGTGGGAGTTTTCGTGTTGCAACTTGGCATTGGCGTGATCGAGCTCGCGGGTACGGTTCTGCACCCGGGCTTCCAGCTTGAGGTTGGCGGCATGGATCGCTTCGGCGGCCGTGCGGCGCGACAACGCCGTGTCGATGTGCCGGGAGACGAACGTCAGCAGTTCCTGGTCGCGCAGGGTATAGCGCACTTGCGAGGTATAGCTTTGCACCGCGAGTACGCCACGCACCACATCACCATCGAACAATGGAATGCCCAGCCAGGAGTAGGATCGGAAGTACGCTTCGGCCAGTTCGATGTCGCCGTGCGCAGACAATCGCTCAGCTTCGTCGGCGTCAATCAGGCAAGGTCGACGCTGACGGATAACGTACTCGGTCAAGCCCCGGCGCCCTCGCCGTGCCACCGGGCAGGCCGTCTGCCGCTCATCGACATAATACGGAAAGGTCACTTCAGTGGTCGCGTCGTCGAACAGCGCAATATAGAAGTTCCGCGCGAACAGCAGATCACCGACGATGCCATGCAAGGTTTGAAACAATTCAGCCATGTCGCCAGGCCGACTGGAAAGTTCAGCGATCTGGAACAGCGCGCTCTGCAGATGTTCGGCGCGCTCTCGCTCTGCCACCTCCTGCCTCAAGGCGTCGTTGAGCGCTGAGAGCTCCAGGGTACGACGCATCACCGTCGCTTCCAGATCCTCGCGGTGCAGAATCCGGTCCAGCGCCATGGCCACGTGGCGGGCCACCACCAGAAACAGCGCGCGGTCCTCGGCGCTGTAGGTACGAGAAACGTCGTAGACCTGCATCGCCAGCATGCCAAACACCTCGTCCGAGGCATTTTTCAACGGTGCGCCCATCCAGAATTCGGGACGATCTCCCACGCAGTAAAAACGGCCTTCGGCCTGAGCCGCGAGAATGCCGGCGGCGTCGATCAGCAACGGCTGGCCGCTGGTCAATACCTGGCCGGTCAACGAAAGATGCGAAGGGTCAAGGTATTCGTAATGCGAGGACTCCACGGCATCAACGTCAATGATGTCGACGTAATACGGGTAGTCGATCTTGCCGCTGTGCGGGTCATACAGCGCGAGATAGAAGTTCTCGGCGTCGATCAGGCTCGCCAGCAACTGGTGAACCCCCACCAGGAACACTGACCGGTCGCGGGTCGAACTGGCCAGGTAGGTAATTTCATACAGCACACGTTGAGTAATCTGCGCGCGGGCCAGGGTATTGGTCTGCACCTCAATGCCCAGGCGCTGGGCAAAACCGGCGAGCGCCGGTTCTTCGGCCTCGGCGATTGGCGCAAGCAGCCAACCCAGCACACTTTCGCCGCTGCCGGTCGGCCAGCGGTGCAAGTGCCGGGTCTGGCAAAAGGCATCGAACTGTTCATTCGCAACACTTGACGGCCACTGCGCCTGAGGGTCGCCCTGCCCGACCAAATGCATCTGTTCACCGGCACGGTAAACGACCCACGCGGTGGTGTGCGTCCAGTTGCGCGCCGAGTTCAGTAAGTGTTCGATCGTATCCTCGTTGCCAGCGCAGGTCATGCCGACAGTATCCGAATTCCCTTTAAGCTCAGAGGCGACAATATCGCAATCGTTCGATTGCCGCGGGAAGTCGGTCAAAGGACGAAAACTCATCAACGCTCCCTGAGCCAGAAACTGGCAACACTCACTTACTGGTTACTAGCAATGCGCCAGTGAGCTTCCCGTTTATAGAGTTTTTATTCAATAGGTTTTTTCGAATTGTGAGTTGCTTGCTCAACAGGTCATTCTTTACGGGCGCCAACTCGGCAAACGACTGACAAGTGTGCCTCTGCACCCTTATCCAAGTAGTTCCACCAGGAAAAGGAGCGTCCTTATGGAGACCGTCACAATTCGTACCCTGCAAAACACTGATGCTGAGGCATTGCTGACGTTTGAAAGGGACAATCGCGAGTGGTTCGAGCGCCACATTGAGGCACGCGGTGCTGCTTTCTATTCGGTGCAGGGGGTCACCGAGCACATTGCAGCCTATTTATCTGATTATGCCGCCGGCACCTGGCACCCCTTTGTCATCGTAAACGCTGGGGGGGAAATAGTGGGCCGGGCGAACCTCAAAGACATCGACACGTCCGCGCGGTCGGCAGAAGTCGGCTATCGGATTGCTCAAAGTGCTTGCGCAAAAGGACTGGCAACGCGGGCGGTGAGGCATTTGATCGAACAAGCGCAGTTGCGCTGGGATCTTAATCAACTGGTTGCCAACGTTTACGTCGACAATATCGGCTCGGCAAAAGTGCTCGAACGCTGCGGCTTCGTGATTGAACAGACATCTCTGCAAGCAGGGGCAAACCAGAAGTATCGGTTTGGCCTTTCGATTCAGACGAGTGAATGAAGGGTCAATAAGAGTCCCGGAAACGTCTCAAGATTCAGGCCGCGAGGCGAACTAACGCTCGACCTAGTTGTTTGAGGGTGTATGCGTTCCCCTGTAGGAGCCGGCTTGCTGGCGATGGACTCAAGTACCCCGCGTTTAACCGGCTCTTACGCGTTATCGTTAACGACTATCGCCAGCAAGCCGGCTCCTACAGGTTTTGCGCTTATCCCATATCCAGTTCAGCTAAACGACGTCGAATTTGCGGGAGCTAGTATTTCGCCGTTCTTGTTTCTGTCCCCGGGATTTCGTGTAGAACAAAAAAAGCCCCGCAACCAAATGGGCTGCGGGGTAAAAAATTGGTTGGTTGCGGCCAACCAAAGGAGCTCTGTAGAAAGCGTTACGGGCTGGGGTCAGATGCAGTCCTGTGCGGCGCGTTCAAAACTTGAAGGCAGCAGGTTCGAAGCCAGCAAGTGCCGCTCGTAGATAAACACCTTGCCGCCATTCCCGGCCTTGTAGGCTTCCAGCACGTTGTCGGCCGAGACTTTGCTCGGCACCACGATCCGGTAGCTGCGCTGGGTTTGCGAGACGGTCGGGTTCAACGCATGGCTCTGCAATTTCGGTACGACGCAATCGGCGTATTGGGCTGGGGTCTTGCTGGTCTGCAAGGTCAGGGTCGGGTCGTTCGGCGCGGAGGCGCAACCGGCGAGCAACAAAGAGCCAATCGCCATGGCGAGTACAAATAAAGAGCGCATCGGTCTTATCCAGAAAATAAAAGCTTCGGTTCATCCAGCAGCGGGACTGCGTCACGGTGCGTGTTCGTTGGAGGTGATTTTCCGCCTATAGCCAACAAAGCAGAACTTGTGTTTCGTAATGGTCACTATTACCTCTAGCAATAGTTGCGCGCCGCGCAGATGGGTACACACTCTGAATCACCACTAAAAAAAATTGATGAGGACCTATCCTTGAGAACTTTTGACCTGATCCGCGATGCCGTTTTGCCCGATTTCCGCGACAGGGTGGCCGAGTACCTGACTCAGTACGAAACCGTATTGTTGGGCGAACACGCGCCCGACCCGGAACTTGTGCGGGCCACTGCCAATCAGTTGCGCGGTTATTTGCGCGGGTTGAACACCACGCGGGTGCTGGGCATGGCGGACTGGGAGGAACTGGATCGGCGGGTGGTGAACACGTGGCTTTAGCGCCGCACGCCTCGACCGGCGGATCGGCATCCATCGAATGACTTTCTATACTGCTGTCGAATCCGGAAAGACGCAGGATTTGCCGTCATCGTAGTCGTGGTTCTCTCTGGGTAATGTCTCCCGATAGTTCTCAAGCAAAAAAGGAGTTTGCGTCATGACCGACGATCCAAAAGTAAAAGGACCAGCGTCGTACTTTCCCTCTATTGAAAAAAAGTATGGGCAGCCAATCACCCACTGGCTAACCCTGCTCAAGACAGTCAGCGGCAAGAAGCATATGGAGATGGTTGCGTTGCTCAAAACTGAACACGGCATGGGCCATGGCCATGCCAACGCGTTGGTTGCGTACTTTTTAGCGAGCACTAAAACCGACTGACGAGACTGATGTAGCACAGGGCGCTCGATGCACCCGCTTGCGGCTCAAGCCAACCGGGCGCCATACACCTGACTGTTGCTATCAAATCCACCTCCACTGTATCTGCTTCAACCCAATGACTACGGTTAGCCTTGTTTCTCATCCAGGGAAATTTGCGCTATGCCGGACGCCACCAACCTTTACCTGTTCACTGTCGCCGCCCTGCTGTTGCTGATCGTGCCTGGCCCGAACATGGCCTTCGTCACCAGCCATGCCGTTGCCCATGGCTGGCGTGCCGGTTTCGCCGCCGCATTGGGAATAACCCTGGCCGACGTGCTGATGACCGCCATGGTCAGCGCGGGGCTCGGTGCGTTGGTGATGAGTTGGGCGCCGGCATTTGATTTGCTGCGGTGGGCCGGGGCTTGCTATCTGATGTGGCTGGCGTGGAAGGCATTGAGTACTCCACCAGCGGACGCTGATGCTCAACCTGCATTGGCATCGCGGCGCAAGATCTTCATCCGGGCGACCCTCAACAGCCTGTTGAATCCCAAGGCGCTGTTGTTCTTCATGGTATTCCTGCCGCAATTCGTCACCCTGGGAACCAGCAGCGTCACGGTGCAACTGATGGTGTTAGGTGTGTTGCTTGCACTGATCGCCTTGATCTTTCATTCCCTGCTCAGCGTCTGTGCCGGACAGCTACATGGGCGTCTGCGTGGAGGCAAAATCTCCAGCCGCCTGGGCGCTTATGGCTTCGCTGTCGTAATGACAGCGCTGGCAGTACGTTTGCTGGTGCTGAACCGGACAGCCTGAAGCAGTCGCATCGATATCGCTCAATAGTTGTCACTCGCCGAGGCCGCCTTTTACTGCGCCAACCAAAACCTGCACACTTGTCGGCTTTTTTCGCGACAGGAAGTCTCCCCCATGCAACGGATTGTCATTCTGGGCAATGCCGGTAGCGGCAAATCCACCCTCGCGCTGACCTTGCAGTAGGTTGTACAGAGAAGCTCGACCGGGCATTCCTGTGGTGCACTTGCGCGGTTCCCGGCAGATTCGCGCCTTTCTCGATAGCTTGCCTATAGCGTCGGGAGTCTGCCTTGAATAAAGGGAGGGGGACTTTCGCTATCCCGGGAGTTGATCCGTGTATGCCCGGCAGAGGGTTATGAGAGAGAACCTACGGCTACGAACGACTGGTTGCTATCGCCATTAGTGGCCATTGCCCGCCTTAAAGAAACTGCGAAATATTCGCCATCGCACGCGTTATGTAAATGTCCTTCTCCCCCACTGGGGCAACATAATGAAGTGCACTGCGTGCGGCCTCTACACCTGCAAGACGTGAGATGAACCAAGCGGCAAGATACTGCGACGACAAGCACCCGCCAGCAGTTGCGACATTGCCCTTGGCCACGAACGGTTGATTGAGTACCGCCACACCGGCCTCTTCAACCCATGGCTTTGTGATCAGATCCGTGCAGGCCGGAACGTCGTCCAGCAGGCCCAGCTTTGCAAGTATGAGCGTGCCCGAGCACTGGGCGCCCAAGAGCTGGCGCGCAGGATCAAGCTTCAGGCGAGACATCAGCACAGTATTCGCGACGACGTCCCGGGTCATTCTCCCACTGCCCACCAGCACGGCGTCCGCACCACATGCGTCCTCCAACGACATCTGCGCCTCGATCATCAGGCCGTTCATCGACAGCACCTTGTCTGTGGGGCTGGCGATAGACACTCGCCAACCAGGCTGTTGAACCCGGTTGAGGATGCCGAACGAGATGAGTGAATCAAGTTCGTTGAAGCCTTCAAAGGTAAGGATTGCGATATGCATTTGAGCCTCAAACCAGAGAAATCTTGTGGTCCATCGTAAAACCAAACAACCAATACACTCAAAAAATTGTAATGGATACGCTCTGTACTGATAACGAACGTGGGCACAGGCAAACCTCAAAGGGGCCGAACACTCAGGCCGTCGGCTATTTAAACAGCGGCGCCCTAGAACTTTTCCCTGTTTACAGGTCTATGTGGACAGGCACATTCGCTCGGTAAGCGCTAACCCGCAGGCTTCCCGCAGCCAGATGGCTACACATCAACATGTCAATTCAGAGGTTGTCTTCGCTCATGAAATTCCATGACCTACGGATGGTGCTCTTCGGCCTGTTCGCGTTCGCGGCAGTGGGCTCGGCATCAGCAACACAGATGAAGACCTCAACCCCTGTTTTCGCAACTGAAGTGGCGGCCGTTCAGGCGCCGGCCCAGGCTGCCGGCAGCCCTTGGCCGACCGTGGCCAGTATGGCCGGCAACCAGCCAGGGTCGTTGCTTGCCCATGATGACCGATACGGGCATGACGACCGTTGGCATGATCGTAGAGACAATTGGCGCCGAGACGACTGGCGTAGAGAAAAGTGGCGTAGAGAGCAAGCCCGCCGGGAAGAAGCCGAACGCCATCGTTATTGGGAGCGTCACCAGGATCGGGCCATGCGGCACCGCTATGAGGACGATGACCGCTACTATCGTCGCTAGTGCGAACGTCAGGGGATCAATCTGCCTGTAACACGGGCGATGCTCGCCCACCAGGTTGTAGTTTACGGTCCCTCGTGCCTGCGAGCTAAAGACATTTCTTAGCGTCCGAGTGAGGGCGGCCCATAGAGCTCAGTTTCCCAGTCTTCAAGGGGCGGCGTTACTATGAAAGATGGGTCGCAGTACGACTTTAAGTAATCAGTCGCTCTCCTTTGGGCATAGGTAAAGTTGAGCACGTTGCCTTCACTGTCCATCTCTATTACGTTCGCGAATATTGCGAAGACCATCTCAATTGCACTCGGCTCAGAGCCATAAATTTCGAGATACTCCACGTTTTCAAGCATGTAGTGGCTTCCACTTGCCATGAAGTACGCAAACGTTCGAAGTGCTCCACTGAAATCATTACTTAGCTTCTTCATGTACATGCTCTTTTAGTAAATATTCTGGATTTAACTGCTTCATAATCGAACATCTGCTTTTTTGCCGTTTTATTGCAGTCGAGACAGACCGAAACCGATCCAAAGTGGCCCTTCGCGAAAAGCAGCCAATCGCCATTTCGTCGAGATGTGCAGCAAGAGTGCGTTCAGGTAGATTCGTCATTGTTTTTGGAGGCTCTGGCATCCAGGACGATGCAGCCCCGCCGCGTCCCGCCAGTACAATGTTTCTTCGAGCTGGAAGCTTATCAGGAAGAGGGACGAGCACGTTTGAGCAATGGATTGGGCTACTTTGTCCA
This sequence comes from Pseudomonas sp. BF-RE-22, assembly GCF_019956155.1. Classification (NCBI taxonomy): domain Bacteria; kingdom Pseudomonadati; phylum Pseudomonadota; class Gammaproteobacteria; order Pseudomonadales; family Pseudomonadaceae; genus Pseudomonas; species Pseudomonas sp. BF-RE-22. The sequence goes on from NZ_JAHBDD010000060.1 coordinate 11,002, forward strand.
GATCGTCCATAGCAGACTGCCCCTCCGGCTCGGGGCCTTTGATTCTGATGGTACAACGCATAGCAACACCGAAGTCGATACCCTTCGTATCCTCGGCATAAATCGTAGAGTCCGTGGTTACGCCATCGGTACTCAACGTTAGTCCCGAGATAAAGGTAGCTTCCAAACTGTCGCCAACTACGTTGATTACCCGGGCACCAGCATTGTTTAAGGCTTTCCCCAGTGTTGGGGCTGTGAGTGCATTATCCGCTTCCAGGTACAGATCAAGACTCATTTGAAACCCTTCTTTCTGCGGGAACATTTGCACAAAAATTTTTGAGTACGATTATCGCGGCAGTGTATTGGTCAGCGGTTCGAATGTCTGCTCCTGGCCGATTTCAGCCTGTCGATAAGGGTTAAAATCGACCCATAGCTGCCGGTGAGCAACGGCAGAATTCGACCCATAGCAAACGGTCAATTTCCTGCGCACCGGTATGTCTTGGGAGGGAATGTGGATGGAGTGCTTCGGAAGAGCCTCTACTTTGAGATATCAAGACGGATTTGTGCACCATCTGGTAACTCGCCGAGCTCCTTGGCCAGGCGTCCTGAAATTGCCACCTGTTCGTAAAGTGAAATCGTCGCCAAGTTGCTCTCTTCATACTGCCCACCCAACACGGCAGGGATTTTCAGGCAGTACTTATACCCAGGACGAAGCAGGCCGAGTTTATCTCTTGCTTGTTTGACCAATTCTTCCATGTACCAATCGTGCAAAAAATCCTGGCTTTGAGAGAGGGCATCCAGTTCCACGCGATCATTTGCGACGCTATTGCAATACAGTTCTTCAGGACACAGCCGCCAATAGCTACTTCCGGCATCTTTGATAATGAGGTTGCCAAAATCATTATCACCAACCACCTCTACGGGTTTGATCCCAGCCCAGCTCCACGCTTTTTCAATTTCCTCAATCAAATCCATTGGTACCTATCCTTACGTTTCCAATGCCATTGTCATTGCTCTTTTTTTCACATCTTTCAAGCAGACTACTGCACTTTTTGAGTGGCTGCTTTTGGTCGCTTAGGGCTTTAGGTGAAGTGCGGTAGCCGACCCAAAGCTGACGTTGGCGATATGCAGCTAGCGGCCAGAAGCAGACATCCGTGACGGGTAGCTTTCAGCTCGAAGTAGCCTCCCGCACGGTAGTCACATAAGTTTTTCAATCGAAATCGAGGTGGCTTTAATCGTTATATCTCCAAAATCACCTTCAAGGAATAGAACATTATCAACGATATTTATCCCTTCAAGCTCTCCGAGCTCGCTGGAATTTTGAACGTTAAGAGCGCCTAGCTTGATAGTTAGCTCAGTGCCGTCCGCGTTCCATGCCATCAGCTTTTTTCTGGTTCCGTCATCCAGTCTGACAACCATCTCAAAATAGCGATGGGCTTGGTCCACTGTGATCGATAAGACACTGCTTTCTTCAAGTGCGTGAGCATCCATAATGAAGCTTCTTTTTTTTAAACCCGCATCCTACTACAGGCCACTATTGGCGAATGCATGCGTCTGAAGTGAAGGTCCGCTTCTGGCCCACTGCTGCCCTTCGCGACAGGCAACAATCGGCCAGTTAAAGGCTTTCAATACAGCGACAGAAAGCGAGTATCGGAACTGGCGTGGGGAATCATTTTTTCATCGAAAGCCCCAATCGCTGCCATTCATTCCAGCAGTCCTCTGCAATTAAATCCCGGTAACCACGGTCATTCTCCATATCCAATGCGACGTCGAATGGAACTGCAACACTCGTCGCCTGGTCACGGATCCTGAGTACTTCAGCCTCTGTCAGCGGTGATCCTTTGTTCGCCTCGGCGCCTTGCAGTACCACCGAAAGTGCCGGAATGAACACAACACAAAGTTGCCCCGTCATCTGTCGTTAACCTCACCAGGCGGAAAGTCCAAAAGATTACGCTGGTTAGTCAATGAGGACTATCGACCGAGCGCACTCAACACCTGGCCTCTGAAATAACCGTTAAGCCCTGCGCGTGGAGCAATACTCCACAATGAGTTGAGTAACCGCCGCCGCCATCGCCTGATCCGCTTCAGGCGAGGTAAACAGCCGAAACTCTGCATCCGGCAACTCCGGTAACCCTTGTTCAGCCCCAAGAACCACCAGCCCTTGCCCCAACTGACTGAGTGTCATGGGCGCAACCGCGAAGCCTGCAAGCGCCGCCGCCCGTAACCCGGCGGTGCTGCTGCATAACATCGCCGTGCGTTGGGCGATCCCCGCCTGAGCCAGTCGCTTCAACGCAACCTCGCGATAAGGGCACGGCTCGGGGAACAGGGCCAGCGGCAACGGCGTCGGTAACCGGGTGACGGGTTGCGCCGACCAGGCCCACACCAGCGGCTCTTGCCACAACAATTTCCCCGCTTCGCTGGTTTCGCACAGTGAGCCGATGACCAACTCCAGATGCCCTTGCTTCATCAGCGCCAGCAACGTACCGGGAATGCTCACCTGCACGTCGATCTCCATCCCTGGGTACTGCGCCGCGAATTCCTGAAAAGCGCGTAGCAGTCGGGGCTCGACAAAATCCTCGGACACTCCGATCCGCAGCCGCCCGTGAAATGGCGTACGCGTCAGTTCCGCCCAGGCATCACGGTTCAGCACAAGGATCGTGCGCGCATAAGAGAGCAAGCGCTCGCCATCGGGCGTCAGTTGCTGGGAGCGGGTGGTACGCGTCAACAGGGGTTTACCAATCTGTTCTTCCAATCGCCGTACATGGCCGCTGACCGCAGACTGAGTCAGGTGCAGCTTTTGCGCTGCACGGCTGAAGCCTTCTTCGTCGACCACAGCGACAAATGTTTTGAGTAGCAGCGAATCGAACATAGTTTTCTGCGTGATTAATCGACTAGTAATTTACGATTTATATTTCAAATACAACTATGTTGCAATGCCTCCCTACCCCAGCACTTGAGGCATGCCATGACTACTCTGCTCCATATTGAATGCTCTCCACGCAAGCAGCGCTCGGCGTCCCTTGAAGTCGCCCGCAGCTTCATTGCGCGTTATCGAGAAAACACTCCGGACACCGACATCATCACCCTCGACCTCTGGAACATGGCGTTGCCGGAATTCGATGACCTGGCAATGGAAGCCAAATACGCAGGACTCAGCGGCACTGCCTTGACCCCGGCGCAACAAGAGGCCTGGAACACCTTGAAGGACCTGGCTGCGCACCTGCATCGCGCGGATGTACTCGTGATGTCCGTACCGCTTTGGAATTTCAGCATCCCGTACAAGCTCAAGCATTTCATCGACCTGGTATCGCAGAAAGACATCCTGTTCAGCTTCGATCCGGAACGCGGTCTGGAAGGCATGCTGCACAACAAAATCGCCGTAGTGGCGTACGCCCGAGGCCTGGATTTTTCGGCGCAGTCGATCACGCCGGCGGAACGCTTCGACTTCCAGAAGCCCTATGTGGAAGCCTGGCTGCAATTCATCGGCGTGACCGATGTGCATTCGGTGATTGTGGAGAAGACCATCCTGGGGGAAGACGTGGATCTTGATGCGCGTGAGGCTGCGACTCAGCAGGCCAGAGGATTGGCAGATACTCTTTGTCGCTGACGGTTATTTATAAGGTACGGGCGCCCACTCAGGCATGAGAGCCAGAGAGTAGTTTTCGGCCCAATGCTGCCGGTGAAGGCCGGCAGAAATCGGCCAAAAGAAGTCACAAGCCCCGTGACGCTTCAGGGCTTGCGACTAACGGCCAATACGTCCTTCAAACTCTCGGACGTTTGCTACGGGAATGCCTGCCGTGTTCATTGCAGAACGTGCAGGCCTAGTTTTGTACCTCAACCGCGTCGATATCCGGCGCGTCTGGGGCGTCCGGGGCGTCAGCCACATCCTCTCTGGCTTCCCTCGCCTCGACTTTGGCAGCCTCTCTGGCTGCGTTTGCCTCTACCTTCGCAGCGTCCCTCGCCGCATCTGCAGCAGCACGGGCGGCATCTCTGGCTGCATCGGCTTCTGCTTTGGCGGCGTCCCTGGCTGCGTCGGCAGCGGCCCGGGCAGCATCTCTGGCTGCATCTGCGCCCGGTATGCCAGCAGCTTTTGCAGCATCCCTGGCTGCATCCGCCTCAGCTCTGGCGGCATCTCTGGCTGCATTTGCAGTAGCCCTTGCAGCATCCCGGGCTGCATCTGCATCAGCTCTGGCAGCATCTCTGGCTGCATTTGCATCGTTTCTGGCAGCGTCCCTGGCTGCATCTGCGGCATCGTTGTCATGCGCGTTGCCTGAGCCTCTGTTCCCGGCAACACCACCATGACCGTCACCGTCATGGCCTGATGCACCATGACCACCACCATCTCCATGGCCGCTGCCACCGTGACCACTGCCTCCGGAGCCTCCACTACCGGAACCACCACCG
>NZ_JAHBDD010000061.1:0-15349 GCF_019956155.1 Pseudomonas sp. BF-RE-22
ACTGAAGAGCCAGGTCGGCTTTCAGGCCGCCTCGGCGGCTGTGGCGGTAGTCGCCCCCTCGAGAGGCCGAGTGGAGGTTCTGCGTAGTGGGCAACCCGGCATGGATGCCGGGTTAGCCGCCCCCGGCCATGGATGGCCGATGGCGGCGGGCCCACGGAGCAGGACCGGAGCGAGGCACCGAACGAAAGGGGCAGAAGCGCTTTGGTTACTTTCGCGCTTTTCGAAAGTGACTCGCCGTAAGGGCGAAACCAATAGCCGCCGTTACCGCAATAACGGATATACCCCCAACCCACTGAACGCCAAACCGAAAACCTCAATCATTCGGCAACGGCATCTGATCATCATCCGGAATACCATCCCCCGCACTCGGATCCCTTGGCCTCACCACCGGCCTCACCACCGGCCTGACCAACGGATCACGCATCGGACTGTCCGGATCCATCACAGGATCAATATCATCCTCCACAGTGGTTGGAACACTGTCCGGACGCTTGTCGTCAAAACTCGAATCAGTAGACATACGCACCTCACACTGAATGTCAGGGTTTCAAATTCGCGAGCGGGTCGTAAGGTTTGGCGGGAGCCTTGCCCGCCTCGCCCGGTTTAACGTCCCTGGGCGCCCTGGCAGGTCCGATGGGGTCGACCTGAGGGTCGGCAAGGTCCGGTGAATCCGGATCGAAACCCAACTCATTGCCTGAAGAATGCTCGGACGAGTGCGGGCCGGAGGGTGAAGTGGGATGTGTCATGGGCGCCTCCTTGGAACGGACCCGGAAACATCCGGGCCCTTATCCTTTAAAGGCCAATCGCAAGTGGCAGTGCCGGGCAGATGACGAACGGGAAGCTTACGGCGAAGTCAGCGCCTTCTTCGCACGTGCAGCGGCCTGCTCCTGGCCGGCCTGAGCCAGATCATTCGCCGCTTTCAACCAACGCGACTGATCAACGTTGGCCGGAATCTGCTCCGGTTTCTGGATCAGCACCGCCCAACCACCCGCATCCTTGAACGACGACTCAAACGAGCTGAAGCTCATCAACTCCCGACGATTCATTCCCGAGCGCAGCAGCACAGTCCGCTTCTGACGGTTGTACCCGGCAAGAATGGCGTAACGCGGTTCAGCCCAGAACGCCGAGCCTTCAGTGAAGCGCACCATCACCGGGTAACCCGCCGCAACCTGGGTCAGCAGCGCAGGCAAATGGCTGTCGAGTGGGTAAACGACCATCCCGTACTCGCGGGCGAGGTTCTGCATGTTCTGCTGCAATTGCGCTTCGGCGCCCGGCAGGTGCAAAGGCTTTTCGAGCAACCCCGGGGTAATCACGATGCCCTGCTGGGCCAACAGACTGGCCAGCACCTGGGGCCCGCTTTGAAAGCTTTGCCCACGGTAGAACGTCCCGCTGAGTTCCACGCGTTCCGGCAGACGCTTGACCTCCGGCGCCACACTGCCCGCGCAGCCAGCCAGACCTGCAACACAGCCAGCAATCAGGGCTGCCGTTCGAATTCGCGAAAATACCCGCACCATCATCACTCTCTTGTTCAGACGCCAGGTGTCCGTGCTCCCGGCTTGGCCGTTGATCATAGGACGCCGCGCGACAGCGGTATAGCCTTAACCGGCAGTTGATTGCGTTCGATAGAGCGAACTGATTGGTCGGCACCGACCTTTGGTCAATAGCCTGCAACATGGCAGCGACTAGACTGTCACTTGCAAAGCGTGTGTGCCCGAAGCAGGGCGAAGAGGAGGCACTGATGAGCCTGACAATGACCATTGTGATGTTGATTTTCAGTTGGCTGGCTGTTGCCGCCGCCATGTTGTGGGGAGTCCTGCGAATTGCCCGCCGACACCATCACCACCCCGCCCAGCCGGCTCGGGTAACGAAAACCGATAAACCAGGTGCACGTCACGCCACCGCGCACTGACGGGCACTTTTTACTACCCCGAATACAAACGGCCGCCTGGACTCTTGCGAGTGCAGGCGGCCGTTTTCGTTTCAGCCCAGGTTACGCTTCAGCGGCAATTCGCTTCTGCTTGGCCCGTCGCGACATCATGTTCAAGCCTTCAATCGTTGCCGAGAACGCCATGGCTGCGTAGACGTAGCCTTTCGGTACGTGGGCGCCGAAGCCTTCGGCGATCAGCGTCATGCCGATCATGATCAGGAAGCCCAGCGCCAGCATCACCACCGTCGGGTTGTCGTTGATGAACTTGGCCAATGGGTCAGCCGCCAACAACATCACCAGCACCGACACCACCACCGCGATGATCATGATCGGCAAATGCTCGGTCATGCCGACAGCGGTAATGATGCTGTCGATGGAGAACACCATGTCCAGCATCAGGATCTGACCGATCGCGGCAGCAAAGCCCAGGGTCACGGTCGAGGTCGCCGACTTCGGATCTTCCGGCGCCGGGTCCATGCTGTGATGGATCTCGGTGGTCGCCTTCCACAACAGGAACAGGCCGCCGGCGATCAGGATCATGTCCTTCCAGGAGAACGCGTGGCCGAGGATCTCGATCACCGGCTCAGTCAACTGGACGATGAACGCGATGGTGCTCAGCAGTGCCAGTCGCAGGATCAGCGCCATGCCGATACCGATGCGCCGCGCCTTCTGCCGATGCTGTTCCGGCAGTTTGTTGGTCAGGATCGAGATGAAGATCAGGTTATCGATGCCGAGCACGATTTCCATCACCACCAGCGTGGCCAGGGCGACCCAGGCGGTGGGGCTTGCAGCAAGTTCTAAAAGGTATTCCATGGGTCAGTCCTGACTCGTTTTAAGACGGTTTAGATTTCCTGGGACGACGATTCGGTTTTCTCTTTGTCGTCGCCCGATGATTCTTTCTTGCTGATCAACCCGCTGGTGGCATCGCTGAGCGCTTGCTCGGCGGCTTTGTGGGTGTCGTCAATCGCTTGCTTGGCGGATTCGGCAGCCTTGCCCATCAGTTGCTGAGCGCTTTTTTCGGCCTGGTCGCAACCGGCCAGCACCAGTAAAGACGCAATCAACAGTGCCGTGGTTTTAAGCTTCATGATGCTTTCCTCGATAGAACAAAACGGGCCGAAACGATGGCCCGTTGATAGCGAGGCATTCTAGGGAGGCAAACACTTCAGGAAAATTCGTATTTTTAGCGGTTATACTTCGGTTTTCACGAACTGTAGGTCGCCATGCTCAACTATCGACAACTGCATTACTTCTGGGTCGTGGCCAAGACCGGCAGCATCGTGCGCGCCTGCGAACAGCTGAACCTGACGCCGCAAACCATCAGCGGGCAGATTTCCTTGCTCGAACAAACGTATGGCATCGAGTTGTTTCGTCGGGTCGGCCGACAGCTGGAACTCACCGAAGCTGGACGCCAGACCCTGCCCTACGCCGAGCAGATGTTTCAGCTCGGTGGTGAATTGGAGCTGATGCTGCGGGCGCAACCCAATGAGCAACAGATTCTGTTTCGGGTTGGCGTGGCTGATGTGGTGCCCAAATCCATCGTCTATCGCCTGATCGCGCCGACCATGGAGCTGAGCGAACCGCTGCGCATTACCTGCCGCGAAGACAAACTCGAACGCTTGCTCGCCGACCTGGCGATTCAACGCCTGGACCTGGTGATTTCCGACAGCCCGATGCCGTCGCACCTCGACATCAAGGGCTACAGCCAGAAACTCGGGGAATGCGGAATCAGTTTCTTCGCCACCGCCGAACTGGCGGCGCAGTACGGCCAGGATTTCCCGCGCAGCCTGCACGGCGCACCGCTGCTGATTCCGGGGCCGGAAACCGTGGTGCGCAGTCGTTTGCAACGCTGGTTTGCCGAGCAGCAGATTCAGCCGCGCATCGTCGGCGAGTTCGACGACAGCGCGTTGATGCAGGCCTTCGGTCAGTCCGGCAGCGGAATTTTCATCGGCCCGAGCGTGATTGCCGATGAAGTGAAGCGTCAGTGCGGCGTGGAATTGATTGGCCAGACCGACGCCGTGACCGAGTCGTTCTACGCCATTTCGGTGGAGCGCAAGGTCAAGCACCCCGGCATCGTTGCGATTACCGAAGGTGCCCGACGCGAGCTGTTCACCGAGATATGAGGGTCAGGCGCAGACTTCGCGGGGTTTGAAGGTCATCAGCGCCATGGCCAACAGGATCGAGATCAGAATAAAACCGGCCGCCGCAAAGCCAAGCCCACCCAGGCCAACGCTGTCGATCACCCGACCGCCGACCATCGCGCCCAGACCGATGCCGAGGTTGGCGCCGGCGATGTTCAGCGACGCGGCAAACGCCGGTGCTTCAGGTGCGGCTTTCATCAAACGCACATGGCTGACCAGGAACAACGCCGCTTGTGTCACGCCCCAAATGCCCATTGCCGCCGCCAGACCCAGCGGCGAATGGATGTTCGGAACCAGCGTCACCATGCCGGCGATCATGAACGCGCAGAACGTCACGGAAGCGATCAGCGGATGACGATCCACCGCGCGACCGCCCAGCGAGTTGCCGATCAGGCCCACCGCGCCGAAGCCCATCAGGCACCAACCCACCACGGTGCCGTTGAAACCGGCCAGCCGCTCAAGAATGTCAGCCAGATAGGTGTAAGCGGTAAACATGCCGCTGAACACCAGGATCGACAGCAACACGTGCCCGATCATCAACGGGCTGCGCAGGATCTTGAACTGCGAACGGAAGCTCACCTGATGCTGGTGCAGACTGGTTTTCGGCAGGTAGATAAACAGCAGCAACGCCTTGGCAAACGCGATCACCGCCAGAATGCCGAAGGCGCTGCGCCAGCCGAACGCATCGGAAATCAACGTACCCACCGGAATACCGAACACCGTTGCGCAAACGATGCCGAAACCGATCTTGGCAATGGCGCGTCCGGCGTAATCCGGCCCGACGATGTCCACCGCCGTCTCACTGGCCAGGGCCCAGAACACCGGCAGCCCGAGCGCGGGGATCAACCGCGCAACGGCCATTACCCAGATGTTCGGCGCAAACGCCGCGAGGGTGTTGGCCAGACCGAACATGATCAACACCGAGATGAACAGCTTGCGCCGTTCGAACCGGGCGAAGTACGCGGTCAGGAACGGCCCGAACGCGGCGACAGTGAAGGCGAACAACGTCACCAGCAAACCGGCCTGGGGGATGGTCACTTCAAGATCCCGGGCGATTGCCGGCAACAGGCCGACGATGATGAATTCCGTGGTCAGCACCGTGAAACCGGCGGCGGACAACAGAAGGATGGGCAACAGCATGCAGAACTCCAGAAAACGACAACACCAGCGATAGCCCGAAGGCTCACTGGCAGACATGAAAATGAGGATGCGCAATCTTAACAGAGTGTTTCCAAAGGCGGTTGCACGAACCTGCACATCGCGTTTAGCAGGCGGGTGGCAGATCGTCACAGGTCTGAGGGATGCGGACGACGCTGTGATAAAGTCCGCGCCCTGCGATTCGTACACCCTGTTCATCCGCCCTTTAATGGCCGCGATGTCGCGACACCCCGCACCTAATAAAATCAGAGATGCCGTTTTATGACTGCTTCATCCCCTTCGCTATTGCAACGCTTGAAACGCTTGAGCCTGGTTACGCAAATCATCATCGGCCTGCTCGCCGGGATTGCCCTGGCGCTGGTTGCGCCGGACGTGGCGAAGTCCACTGCGTTCATCGGCAAAGTGTTCGTCTCGGCGCTGAAAGCCGTCGCGCCGATTCTGGTGTTCGTGCTGGTCATGGCGTCGATCGCCAACCACAAGCACGGCCAGGAAACCCACATTCGCCCAATTCTGTTTCTGTACTTGCTGGGCACGTTTGCGGCGGCCGTGGTCGCGGTCGTGGCCAGCATGATGTTCCCGTCGAGCCTGGTGCTGTCCACCCACGACGTCGCGGTGACGGCGCCGGGCGGTATCGGCGAAGTGCTGCAAAGTCTGCTGCTGAGCGTGGTGGATAACCCGGTCAGCGCGCTGATGAATGCCAATTTCATCGGCATTCTGGCGTGGGCCATCGGCATGGGCGTCGCCATTCGCCACGCCGGTGACACCACGCGTGAAGTGCTCGGCGACTTGTCCAACGGCGTGACCCTGATCGTGCGCCTGGTGATCCGTTTTGCGCCGCTGGGGATTTTCGGCCTGGTGGCGTCGACCCTCGCCACTTCCGGTTTCGGTGCCTTGATCGGCTACGCGCATCTGCTGGCGGTGTTGCTGGGTTGCATGCTGTTTGTGGCGCTGGTGATGAACCCGGTGATCGTGTTCTGGAAGCTGCGTCGCAACCCGTATCCGCTGGTGATCATGTGTTTGCGTGAAAGTGGCATTACGGCGTTTTTCACCCGCAGCTCGGCGGCGAATATTCCGGTCAATCTGGAACTGAGCAAGCGCCTGGGTCTGCATGAGGACACTTATTCGGTTTCGATTCCGCTGGGTGCGACGATCAACATGGCGGGGGCTGCGATCACCATTACCGTACTGACCCTGGCGGCTGTGCATACGCTGGGTATTGCCGTGGACATTCCGACGGCCATCTTGCTGAGTGTCGTTGCGGCGATTTGTGCCTGTGGCGCTTCGGGTGTGGCGGGCGGTTCGTTGTTGCTGATTCCACTGGCGTGCAGTCTGTTCGGCATTCCGAGCGAGATCGCGATGCAGGTGGTGGCGGTTGGTTTCATTATTGGTGTGTTGCAGGATTCGGCGGAGACTGCGCTGAATTCTTCGACTGATGTGTTGTTTACGGCGGCGGCTTGTTTGGGTGAGGACGAGAAGGCTCAGCGTTTGGCGTGACGCGTGGTTTGGTGGTTTGGTTTGGGGGCATATCCGTTTCTTCGGTAACGGCGGCTATTGGTTTCGCTTTTACAGCGAGTCACTTTGGAAAAGCCCCAAAGTAACCAAAGGGCTCTTGCCCCTTTCGTTCGGTGCCTCGCTAATGCTCGGCATACCCTCGCTCCGGTCCTGCTCCGTGGGCCCGCCGCCATCGGCCATCCATGGCCGGGGGCGGCTAACCCGGCATCCATGCCGGGTTGCCCACTGCGCAGAACCTCCACTCGGCCTCTCGAGGGGGCGCTCAGATCAAAAGCGGAAGGCGAGCTAACGCTCGGCCTGATGAGTGGTGGAAATCAAAAGCAAACGCGATTCCCTGTAGGAGCGAGGCTTGCCCGCGAAAAACGACCGGACAACGCGTTCATTCAGACAGCCCGCGTTATCGTTGACGTCCATCGCCAGCAAGCTGGCTCCTACAAGGGAAATGCGTAGGTGTCTGGATAAATACGATCCCCTGTAGGAGCCGGCTTGCTGGCGATAGCGGTGGGTCAGTCAACGTATGTATTGGCTGGACGGACGCCATCGCCAGCAAGCCGGCTCCTACAGGGGATAGGTGTACATATCCGGAATGAGGGAACGCGCGCACCAAAGAGCCAGGTCGGCTTTCAGGCCGCCTCGGCTGCGGTGGCGGTAGTCGCCCCCTCGAGAGGCCGAGTGGAGGTTCTGCGCAGTGGGCAACCCGGCATGGATGGCCGATGGCGGCGGGCCCACGGAGCAGGACCGGAGCGAGGGCATGCCGAGCATTAGCGAGGCACCGAACGAAAGGGGCAAGAGCCCTTTGGTTACTTTGGGGCTTTTCCAAAGTGACTCGCCGTAAGGGCGAAACCAATAGCCGCCGCAACCGAAAAAACGGATATGTCCCCAGACAAAAAACCAAAAGCCCACTCCCACAAGAACAATAAAAAGCCCGCCAAGGCGCAAACCTTGGCGGGCTTTTTTGTACCCGGGCGGTTTAGAACGCGCCCATGTAATCGCGCTTGCCCACTTCCACACCGTTATGACGCAGCAATGCGTAAGCGGTAGTGACGTGGAAGAAGAACTGCGGCAGACCGTAGCTCAGCAAGTAAGCCTGGCCGCTGAAGCGCTTCTCTTTCGGCGTGCCCTGACGGGTGATGATCTCGATGCCTTCCTTGCCATTGATCTGCTCAGGCTTGATCTCGCCGATGTAGGCCAGAACCTTGGTCAGCAGCGCTTGCAGCTCGGCGAAGGTGGTTTCAGTGTCGTCGTACTTCGGCACTTCGATCTCGGCCAGACGCGAAGAAACACCCTTGGCGAAATCAACGGCGATCTGCACCTGACGCACCAGCGGGAACATGTCCGGGTACAGACGGGCTTGCAGGAAAGCGTTCGGATCAATGTTCTTGGCGGTGGCGTGGGCTTCAGCCTTGTTCAGAACGTCGCTCAGGGCGTTGAGCATTTGTTTGAAAACAGGGACGGAAGCGTCGTACAGGGAAATGGTCATGGCAGTCTCGTGTGGTGACAGGAGTAAAACGTGGGGTCGATTATAGCGATGCACGGTCCCAGGTGAAGCGATAGATATGGGCCGGCGGACCAGGATGGCAATTGCCGTTGTCGGCGTCGGCACCGACGATCGACCATTGCGCCCGGGAGGTTTCGCCCAACTCGCGGGCAGCCTGCGGATTGAAGCACTGACCGAGCTGATCATCCGGCACCAACGCGTACGCCTGAGGATGTTCACGCAACCACTGCGCCGCCTGCTCGACCGTTGAACCGATCATGCCGAAATGCACGATCGGCTGCCTTGCGAACAACCAATGGCCCTCGCGCCAGTGGACCAACACCAGGTCTGCGCCCCGAGTCATGGTCGCCGCCTGCGCCATCAACGCCTCGTGGGGATTGGCGCCGTCCTTGACCGGCTCGATGAACCCTCGGGCAAACCACAGCGTGAACCAGAGCACCGCCACCCCCTGAAAAATCCGCCACCCCAGCTGGCGTTGACGGAACCAGCGCTTGAACAGCCACGGAATCAGCGGCGCGGCGACCAGCACCAATCCCGGCAGTGCCGGATAAATGTACAACTTGCGCTTGCCGCTGCTCAGGCAGAAAAACAGCACCACCAGCACCACCCAACCCAGCAGCACCAACACGCGACCATCGCGCTTGCGTAATTGCCGGCGCCAGGCGGGGATCAGCCACGGCAGCGCGAGCACCAGCGGCAACCAATATTGCGGAATGACGCTGACGAAGAAGTACCAGAACGGCTCCCGGTGATCCCAGGCAGCCGCATAACGCCCCGCCGTCTGGCGCAGCAGGATTTCCCGCACGTAGGCAATTTCCTCAGCACCGCCATTGAGCACGATCGACAGCGCCAAGGGCAGCAGCCAGATGCCCACGGCACCGAGCAGCACCACAACACCCAGGCACCATTTGCGCGCTTCGCCCGGCATCGCCACCACGCCGGACCAACCTTTGCGCACCGCGTAGGCATACGGGATCAGCATCAACGCCGGCACAAAGCCGACCCCTTTGGTGATCACGCCGATCCCCATCGCCGCGCAGCCCACGTAAAACCAGCGCCAGGCCGGCCCCAGCAGCAGGTGTCGGGCCAGACCGTACAGGCCCAGCGAGGTGAACAGGATCAGAAAACTGTCGATCTGGCCGGTGCGCAGAATGCTGTAGGTCTGATAGGTCGCCAGGTACAGCAGCGCGGCCGTCCGACCGGCTCGTTGGTTCCAAAGCTTGCGACCCAAGTCGTAGAGCATCGCCGTGACCGAGGTGGCAGACAGCAGCCCCGGCACGTAAAGGGCAATGGCGGGCATCCCGGTGATCCAGGTGAAAAACGCCACGGTCCACATGAATATCGGTGGTTTATCGCCGTAAATCTCGGCGGCGCGATGGGGAATCAACCACGACCCGTTGTGCAGCATTTCCAGCGCCACGCCGAGGAACCGCTCCTCGTCCACATTCTGCGGCTGGCGCAACCCGAGCCCCGCGCCGACCAGCAACAGAGCAAGCAGCATCAGCCCCAGGCATTCGATGCCGGGTGAAAGGGTTCGGCGCATGGGTCAGTCCTTCAAGGTTTTGCTGCGGGCAATCAATTGCAGGTTGCGCAAATAGACGATGGAACCGAACGCCTGGCCGATGATGAACACCGGGTCCTGTCGATAGATGGCGTACGCGAACAACAGTGCGCTGCCGATGATGCTCAGGTACCAGAAGCTCACCGGTATCACGCTGCGTTTTTTGTATTCGCTGTACAGCCACTGCAGGACAAAGCGTCCGGTGAAGGCGATCTGGCCGCTGAATCCGACCACCAGCCACAGGGTTTCGCGGGACAGATTCATCCTTCGATCTCCTGCGGCCGGGTGTTCAGACGTGTGCGCCGGATCAGCCACCAGACACCGATCAGGTCGAGAATCCCCACCAGCGCGCGGTCGATGTTGCCGTATTTGGAGACACCGGCCGTGCGCGGTCGATGATTGACCGGGTGGGTGAGCATGCGGCCGTTGTGGCGCTGGATCAGCGCGGGGATGAAGCGGTGCATATGGTCGAAGTACGGCAAACGCAGGAACGCCGCACGCTGGATCAGTTTCAACCCGCAGCCGGTGTCCGGCGTCTGATCCTTGAGCATGCGTCGGCGCAACCCGTTGGCAAACCGCGAAGCCCAGCGCTTGCTGGCAGTGTCGCGACGGTTGACCCGGTGCCCGGCGACCAATTGCAGGTCGGCGGCTGCCGGCTCACGGCGCACCAGCGCCAGCATGCCGGGGATGTCCGCAGGGTCGTTTTGCCCGTCACCATCGAGGGTTGCCAGCCATTGGCCACGAGCGGCGAGCGCGGCGTGATAGAGCGACGTGCTCTGCCCCAACGAACGTTCATGTTGCAGGATGCGCAGCGTGTTCAGCCCGTTTTGCCGGGTCTGCCGCAACGCCTGCAACGTGGTGTCAGTGCTGCCATCGTCGACGACGATGACTTCATACGCTTCATCCGCCAGCGCGACGCGGATTTCTTCCAGCAGCGCGGTGAGATTGCTCGCTTCGTTCTTTGCCGGAATCAGCACGGATACAAATAAGTCCTGGCTCATGGAGGCCCCTGTTTTCCTGAATTTTTATGTTCGAAGATCAACGCTTCAGCGCTGATAAAAGTGGCGATACCACTTCACGAATTGCCCGACGCCGGCCTCGACCGTCACGTGCGGACGAAAATCGACCCACTGCGCCAATGCCGACACATCCGCCCAGGTCCTGTGCACATCGCCCGCCTGCATCGGCATCAAGTTGCGCCGGGCAGGCCGGCCCAGCGCGGCCTCCAGGCATTCGACGAAATCCAGCAGCGCCACCGGCGTGCCGCGCCCGATGTTGAAAATCCGGTTGACGCCCTCCCCGGCGTTCTCCGGCAACGGCGGGCGTGGACGCAGGCGGACGATGCTTTCGACGATGTCGTCGATGTAGGTGAAATCCCGCGACATCAAGCCCTGGTTGTAGAGGTCGATGGGGCGATCGTTGAGGATCGCGTCGGTGAACTTGAACAGCGCCATGTCTGGGCGGCCCCAAGGTCCGTACACGGTAAAAAACCGCAGGCCGCTGGCCCGGAGCCCGTAGAGATGGCAGTAGCTGTGGGCCATCAGCTCATTGGCGCGCTTGCTCGCCGCGTACAGCGAAACCGGGTGATCGACGGCGTCTTCGACGCTGAATGGCAACTTGCTGTTGGTGCCGTACACCGAACTGCTCGAGGCATAAATCAGATGGTCCGGGCGATGGTGCCGGCAGGCCTCCAGCACATTCAAAAACCCTGTCAGGTTCGATTGCGCGTACACGTCCGGGTTGTCCAGCGAGTAGCGAACACCCGCCTGGGCCGCCAGATGGATGACATCTGTGAAGCGCTGATCCTTGAACAACGCCATCAAGGCAGGTTTGTCGACGATATCCAGCGTCTGGAAACGAAAGCCCGACAAGGCTCGCAGCTCCTTGAGCCGAGCGTGTTTGAGCGCCACGCTGTAGTAGTCGTTGAGGTTATCAATGCCGACCACTTCAAGGCCTTGCTCACACAGGCGCTTGACCGTGTGAAAACCGATGAAACCCGCGGCGCCGGTGACCAGTACGGTCATGGCAGGTGCGCGCCGATCAGCGCATTATTGCCAGTCGATTCCAACGTCAGCGTCATGCCTTGCTCCCGGTTGCAGTCAGTAAGGCCAGTGACGTCGTCGATACGCTCTGACGCCGCGCCCCTCAGGCGCGACCGTCATCGCGCGGCCATGCATACGGTGCCCGTCGAATTGTAAAAATCGCGTTATGGATTGATGTAGCTTTTATGACCATTGCCGGGGGACGCGACGA
The DNA here is from genome assembly GCF_019956155.1 of Pseudomonas sp. BF-RE-22. Lineage (NCBI taxonomy): Bacteria > Pseudomonadati > Pseudomonadota > Gammaproteobacteria > Pseudomonadales > Pseudomonadaceae > Pseudomonas > Pseudomonas sp. BF-RE-22. The sequence continues at coordinate 12,048 of NZ_JAHBDD010000061.1, forward strand.
ATTCAGTTGCCATTGGCGCCCGCCCATCTAAAGTGCATGCCAGCTGAAGAAGAATATGAATCAGGTAAGGACGCAGCATCATGAGCATTGAGCAAGAAACAACCTTCGACGAGCCACGGCTCAACAGCACAGAAATCCGCATTCTGGGTTCGCTGATCGAGAAACAGGCCACCAGCCCGGAAACCTATCCGCTGACCCTCAATGCCCTGGTGATTGCCTGCAACCAGAAAACCAGCCGCGAACCGGTGATGAACCTCACCCAGGGCCAGGTCGGCCAGAGCCTGCGCGCCCTCGAAGGTCGCGGCTTCGCCAAACTGGTGATGGGCAGTCGTGCCGACCGCTGGGAGCACAAGGTCGACAAGGCACTGGAACTGGTGCCGGCGCAGGTGATTCTGACGGGACTGCTGTTTTTGCGTGGTCCGCAGACGGTCAACGAACTGCTGACCCGCAGCGGCCGCATGCATGAGTTCGAAGATGCCGAGCAGGTTGTGCATCAGCTTGAACGGCTGATTGCGCGCGGTCTGGCGCTACTGATTCCGCGCCAGGCGGGGCAGCGTGAAGACCGCTACATGCATGCGCTGGGTGATCCGGCGGACATCGAAGCGATCCTCGCGGCGCGACAGAATCCGGTGGAGCGTGGTGGCGGCAGCGGCGTGTCGGTAGAACGCATCGAAGAGCTCGAAGCGCGGATTGCAGCGCTGGAAGAGCGCCTGGCACGCCTCGAGTAACCGCCACGATCTCCTGTAGGAGCGAGGCTTGCCCGCGAAGGCGATTTCCAATTCGACACAATGTTGGACGTTGAATTGCTTTCGCGGGCAAGTCGGATCGCCGCATCGCTCGCTCCCACAAAGGAAGTGCTACTCGCCGTCCCAGTAATCCACGCCATCGGCCTGTCTGGCGATGGCAACGAAGCCCGAGGCATTGCCTTCGGCATCGACCTTGAAGTCGTCCATCACCGCGTACTTGCCGGAGTCCGGGTATTCGCAGATTTCCGGCGATTGCTGGGTGCTGACCGCCAAATAGCGCAGTTCAGCCTTGCTGGTGTTGATGATCTGGTGCGCCGCTTCCGGACCGCCCGGCGGGCAGGCGATCACGTCACCGGCGCGGATCGGAAAACGCTCGGCGCCAAGACGAATCTCCCCTTCCCCCGCGACGACGTAGAACATCTCCTCGTTGACCCGATGACTGTGAAACGGGCTGCCGCGCATGCCCGGTTCCAGCACGTACAAGCGATAACCGAGCTTTTGCGCACCCAGTTGCTGACCGACGCGAGCCATCCGCTGTTGATAACGGCCGGCGGTTTCACCGGTGGGCGCGAGGGCTTCGGGCAGCGGTTCGAGTTCGACCTGATGCAGGTTGAGGATGGGGGGATGCATGGGAAACCTCGGGCACGGTTTGATGGGGTGGCAAGTCTTGTTTTGCTGGGGAGCAGTATAGGAAATTTGCTGCGACTGACTGGATACCGAGTCGCAGCCATCGCGAGCGGGCTCGCTCCCACATTTGATCGCATTTCTACTGGAAGCACTCGGTCGAATGTGGGAGCGAGCCCGCTCGCGATGAGGCCAGTACTGCCAACAAATAGCGGAAGGCCTCAACTGCGGGCGAATTCCACCGCCTTCTGAAACTGCTCCTGCGTCGGACGCACGCCGGTGTACAACACGAACTGCTCCAGCGCCTGGATCGCGATCACTTCCAGTCCGGTGATCACCCGCTTGCCTTCGGCACGTCCCTGCACGATCAGCGGTGTTTCCGAGGGGATCGCCACCACATCGAAGATAGTCTGCGCTGCTGCGATCGTTTGCGCATCGAACGCCAGGTGATCGGCCTCAGGCCCGCCGGTCATGCCGATCGGTGTCACGTTGATCAACATTTGCGGGCGCTGGCTGCCCAGTTCGGCTTGCCATTCATAGCCCAGCGATTCAGCCAGGGCACGTCCGGCGTGCTCGTTGCGCGCCACAATCAGGCCGTTCTGGTAGCCACCATCGCGCAGTGCACTGGCCACAGCCTTGGCCATGCCGCCGCTGCCGCGCAGGGCAAAAGTCGACGCCTTGGGCACCTGGTGGGTTTCCAGCAACTGAGCGATGGCGATGTAATCGGTGTTGTAAGCCTTGAGGTGGCCGTCCGTATTGACGATGGTGTTGATCGATTGAATCGCGGCAGCCGATGCGTCCAGTTCATCGACCAGCGCAATGCAGGCTTCCTTGAATGGCATCGACACGCCGCAGCCGCGAATCCCCAGGGCGCGGATGCCTGCGACGGCACCGGTCAGGTCCTGGCTGCGGAACGCCTTGTAGTAGAAATTCAGGCCAAGTTGTTCGTACAGATGATTGTGAAATCGCAGGCCAAAGTTCCCGGGGCGGCCCGACAGGGACATGCACAGCTGGGTGTCTTTGTTGGGGTTCATCTGCATGAAAAATCTCCTTCAATTGCACTTTCAGATGGACGGGATTAGCCATGCCATCGCGTTCTGATCGATCATATCCGCGTACCTGCTCGTGGCAGCGAAGTTGGTAAGGAAGCCGGTACAGACCTTACACAAAATTTACCCAACGGCTGTGCTGATTTTCAGAAATACGCTGTCTTAGAAGTATCCCCGCGACAATCCTTGGGTCTATTGCAGACGCAAGCGCCGGGTCGATGAACCGAGGAACTATCATGATCCGTAAAATCCCCACAGTTGCCTTGCTGATCGGTGCTCTTGCTATCGCAGGGCAGGCAGAAGCGCATGGCGGTGGCGGGTGGCAAGGTCCAGCGGTATTTGGCGCGATCGTTGGCTCGGCCATCGTCGGTTCGGCCATCATCAATAGCGGCCGGCCGGTTTATGTGCAGCAACCGGTTTACGTGCAGCCACAGCCGGTTTACGTGCAGCAACCGCCACCGGTTTATTACCAGCCGGCACCGGTTTATGTGCAACAACCGGGTTATTACGGCCCGCCGCCGGTCTACTACGGTCCTCCCCGTGGTTATTACGGCCCGCCACGCGGGTATTACGGGCCTCCCCATGGTTATGGCCGCTGGTAACAGGCTCGGGCGCTAACCGCGGGTTTTGACTGCGTTTATATCCATTATTTGGTGATGGCGGCTGGCGGTTTCGCCCTTACGGCGAGTCACTTGGAGAAGCGCCAAGTAACCAAGCGCTCTTGCCCCTTTCGTTCGGTGCCTCGCCTAGGCTCGGCATGCCCTCGCTCCGGTCCTGCTCCGTGGGCCCGCCGCCATCGGCCATCCATGGCCGGGGGCGGCTAACCCGGCATCCTTGCCGGGTTGCCCACTGCGCAGAACCTCCACTCGGCCTCTCGAGGGGG
>NZ_JAHBDD010000062.1:0-15235 GCF_019956155.1 Pseudomonas sp. BF-RE-22
CTTCAAAATCGCCATCGCCGGCAAGCCGGCTCCTACAAGGGGTGTGTTGTCAGTCAGACGCGGAATTGATCCATCAGGCTCTGCTGCTGATTCGCCAGGCTGTTGAGCGACTGGCTCACCCGCGCCGACTCATTGGCCTGCCCCGACAGCGACTCGGTCACGTCCCGGATCGTCGCCACGTTGTTGTTGATCTCTTCCGCCACCGCGCTTTGCTCTTCCGCCGCAGAGGCAATCTGCAGGTTCATGTCGCTGATCACCGTCACTGCGTCGCCGATCTGGCGCAACGCCGTGACGGCCTGGCTGACCTGTTCGACACTGCCCTGAGCCTGGCGATGGCTGTTGTTCATCGACCCCACCACATCCTGCGTGCCGTTCTGCAACTGCTCGATCACCAGACGGGTTTCTTCAACCGACTCCTGCGTACGTCGCGCCAGGTTGCGCACTTCGTCGGCGACCACGGCAAAACCGCGTCCGGCCTCACCGGCACGGGCCGCTTCGATGGCGGCGTTGAGGGCCAGCAGGTTGGTCTGCTCGGCGATGGCGCGGATCACTTCCAGTACCGAACCGATTTTCTCGCTGTTGGCCGCCAAACCTTCGACCTGCACCATCGCTGCGCTCATGTCGGCGGCGAGGTTGTCGATGCTGGTGGTGGTCTGGTCGATCACGGTCAAGCCACGGCGGGTGGCGTGATCGGCATCGCGCGCTGCTTGTGCCGCTTGTGCCGCGCTGCGGGCAACGTCCTGGGCGGTGGCGCTCATTTCGTGGGAAGCGGTCGCCACCTGATCGACCTGACGGTATTGCTGTTCCATGCCGGCGCTGGTCTGCGTGGCGATGGCAGAAGACTGGTCCGCCGTGCTGCGCGCGTCCTGTACCGAGCGTTTTACCTCGGCGATGATCGGCTGCAATTTGTCGAGGAAACGGTTGAACCAGCCGGCCAACTGGCCCAGTTCATCCTTTTTGTCGTAGGCCAGACGCCGGGTCAGGTCGCCTTCGCCGCTGGCGATGTCTTCGAGCATGTGCGCCACACCCAGAATCGGTTTGGTCACGCTGCGCGCCATCAGCCACACCAGCAACAGGCCGATCAACGCGGCCAGCACGCCGAGGCCGAGTTCGACCAGTGTGCCGGCGGTATTGCTTTCATCGAGTTGTTTTTTCAGGGTTTCGGCGGGGCCGACCAGGACTTTTTCCGGCACGTCGAGCAACACGCCCCACGATTTGCCGTCGGGGATCGGCTGGAACGGCGACAGCACTTTCAACTGCTGGTTGCTGTGCAGGCTTGCGGTTTTGCTGCTGGCGGCGAGCAGGCGGATCAGTTCGGTGCCGTTGGTTTTATCCACAGCGTCCAGGCGCTGGGCGAGTTTGCTGGCGTCCGGGCTGTAGCCGGCGAGCAAACCGGCCGGGCTGATGATGCTGACGTTGGTCTGGCCGTCATAAAGCTTCTTGCTCGCGCCCTGGCTGACGGCTTGCAGGCTGTTGAGGTTGATGTCCACCGACAGCGAGGCGATGACTTTGCCGTTGACCATCAGCGGGAACACGATGCTGGTCATCAGCACGTTCTGGCCGTCGATCACATAGAAGTAGGGTTCGATCACGCAGGGCTTGAGCGAGGTGCGCGGGCAGGTGAACCAGGCGTTGGCGGGTTCACCGCTGGGGCCGGTGCTGGTGTCGGCCATGTCGCTTTCGGGCAGCGCCATCGACGTCACCTTGCCGGGGGTCGGTTGCGACCAGTACAGCGCGAAACGGCCCTTGTCGTTGCTGCCCAGCTCAGCCTGGCCGGCAAACAGTTCATCTTTGCCGTCCAGCGCATTGGCTTCGAACACCAGCGACAGGCCGAGCAATTCCGGGTTGGCTTGCAACGCAGACTTGACCTGGCGGGTCAGGTCTTCACGCAGGTCGAAGGCATCGAGAAAGCGCTTTTCGGCCTGATCGCGCAGGAACAACACCTGACGCGAGAAGCCGTGGCCATATTGATAGGCATCCATGAACTGCTGGCGAATGTTCAGCGCCTGGTTTTCGCCCTGGGACTCGATCCGGGCCTGGGCGGCTTCAGTGAGCATCTCCATGCTCGAGGCTTTCACCAGCTCGGAACTGTGCTCCATGCGATACAGCGAAAGACCTACCAGCAAGGTCACGATACCGGCGAGGCAAAGCCCGGCCAGCAGGGTGATTTTCCATTGAATGGAAAGTTGTCTGAGCGACATGGAGACGTCCTTATTCGATAAATATCTGAGACTTTGCACTGTAACGGCCGAAAATCCGCTTTCTTTATGCCGTCCGACGGAAATCGAATCACCCGCACAACCCTTGTAGGAGCCGGCTTGCTGGCGATAGCGGTGGGTCAGCCAATCCGTTATTGACTGGACGGACGCCATCGCCAGCAAGCCGGCTCCTACAGGGGGCGATGTCGTTTCGGAAAGGTCGCGGTGTGGTTCCGACAGGGGCGGCGTCGCTCGTGCGTTCGGGTCGCTGGCTTTGACAAGGCGGTGATGGTCCGGCACAGTGCGCGCCCTCTAATAAAACCCATTCCTTATCCCGCTGGCGGCTCTTCGCAGACTGCCGGCCGGGCTCATTTCGCTTGCCTTGAGGTAACGATGATTAATGCTGTAATTGCCGCGGTCGGCATCATGCTGATTCTCAGCCTGTCCCGCGTGCACGTGGTGATCGCGCTGATTATCGGCGCGCTGGTGGGTGGTTTGACCGGTGGCCTGGGCATCGACGCCACCTTGAAAGCCTTCAACAGCGGCCTCGGCGGCGGGGCGACGGTGGCCTTGTCTTATGCCTTGCTCGGCGCCTTTGCGGTGGCGATTGCCAAGTCCGGCCTGGCCCATGCGCTGGCCGACAAAGCCCTGGCCATGGTTGACCGCCAGCACGCCAACGGTGGCGGTTCTGTGAAGTGGCTGCTGATCGGCCTGCTGTGGGTGGTGGCCATCGCTTCACAGAATATTCTGCCGATACATATCGCTTTTATTCCGTTGCTGGTGCCGCCGCTGCTGTATGTGCTGACCAAGCTGCAACTGGATCGGCGGTTGATCGCCTGCGTCATGACCTTCGGCCTGATCACCCCGTACATGTTCCTGCCAGTGGGCTTCGGCAACATCTTCCTCAATGAAATCCTGCTGGCCAACGTGGCCCGCAGCGGCGTCGATATCAGCGGCATCAACGTCACCCATGCCATGGGCATTCCGGCGCTGGGCATGGTGGTGGGGCTTGCGGCAGCCTTTATCAGCTATCGCAAGAAGCGCGTCTACGACCTGGAAAAGATCGAACAGGTCGAGCAGGTCGCGGTGCAGTACAACCCGCTGAGCCTGATGGTTGCGGGTGTGGCCATCGCGGCGGCGTTCATTATTCAGTTGTTGCTGGACTCGATGATTATCGGTGCACTGGCAGGCTTTCTGATCTTCTCGGTGTCGGGCATCGTGAAGTGGCGCGACACCGATGACCTGTTCACCGAAGGCATGAAGATGATGGCGATGATCGGTTTCATCATGATCGCCGCCTCGGGGTTTGCCGAAGTGATGAAAGCCACCGGTCAGGTGCAGACGCTGGTTGAAGCGTCGGCGTCGTGGATCGGCCACAGTAAAGGCATCGGTGCGTTGCTGATGTTGCTGGTCGGTCTGCTGGTGACCATGGGCATCGGTTCGTCGTTTTCCACCGTGCCGATTCTGGCAGCGATTTTCGTGCCGCTGTGCGTGCAACTGGGGTTCAGCCCGATCGCCATCGTCTGCATCGTCGGCACCGCCGGCGCGCTGGGCGACGCCGGTTCGCCTGCTTCCGACTCGACGCTCGGCCCGACCTCCGGCCTGAACATCGACGGTCAGCACCACCACATCTGGGACACCGTGGTCCCGACCTTCCTGCATTACAACCTGCCGCTGCTGGCGTTCGGCTGGGTGGCCGCGATGGTTCTCTGAACGAAGATCCCCTGTGGGAGCGAGCCTGCTCGCGATGATCTGTCAGCCAGATTGATGGCGACTGACACTCCATCGCGAGCAGGCTCGCTCCCACAGAGGGGATTGCATTGGCCACTGATTCAACTTTTGGTTGCGCGTGCCGTTAAAGCCTTTAACCACGCCAATAAAACCAAAAGAGTGAACCGTCATGCGCATGAGCCTGAAGGCTAAAGTCCTGTCCCTTGCCGTCCTCCCGGTGTTGCTCTTTGCGCTGGTCATCAGCCTGACCACGTTGTTCGTTCTGCAGGAACAGGCCCGCAAGGAAGTCGAGGAGACGCGTCAGCGCCTGCTCAGCGACGCCAAGGCCACCCTGCAAAGTTACGTCGCCGTGGCCATGACCGCGATCAAACCGCTCTACGAGGCCGCCGCCCCTGGCGATGACGCGGCGCGGGCCCAGGTGATCAAATTGCTGTCGAGCATCAGCTACGGCAAGGACGGCTACTTCTTCGGCTACGACTCCAACACCGTGCGCCTGTTCAAGGCCAACAGCCCCGAAGGCGTGGGCCAGAGCTTCAAGGACAACCGCGACCCGAACGGCGTCTACGTCAACCGCGATCTGGTGAAAGTCGCCAAAGACGGCACTCACTACCTGCAATACAGCTCGCCATTGCCTGGCAACACTCAGGTGCTGGTACCAAAACTCGGCTACACCGAATACCTGCCGAAGTGGGACATGGCGGTCGGCACCTCGGTCAACCTCGACGGTATCGAGGCGCAAGTGGCCGTGGTCGAAGCCAAGGTTCAAGACCGGATGGAAGGCGTGTTGCTGAGCATCATCGGCATCGCCGCCGTCGTGCTGCTGCTGATTGCCGCCGCCGGCATGCTGCTGGCCAACACCATTCTGCGTCCGCTGAACCTGATGAAAGCCAACCTCGACGACATCGCGGCGGGCGAGGGCGACCTGACCCGGCGCCTGACCATCACCAGCCAGGATGAACTCGGCCAACTCGCCGGCTCGTTCAACCGGTTCGTCGACAAGATCCACGGCCTGGTGCGTCAGATTACCGAAATGACCTCGCAATTGACCGGGCTGGTGAATCAGGTCTCCGATCAGGCCCAGCGTTCGGATCAGGCGATGGAGCGTCAACGTCACGAGACCGATCAGGTGGCCACTGCGATCAACGAAATGTCGGCCGCCGCGCAAGAAGTGGCGAAAAGTGCACAAAACGCCGCGGTGGCGGCGCAGCAGACCGACGAAGAAGGTCAGACGGCCAAGCGTGTGGTGGCCGGCAGCATCGTCAAGATTCATGCGTTGGTCGACGATATTCGCAGCAGCGGCGTGTCCCTCGACAGCCTGCAAAAGGACGTGTCATCGATTGTCAGTGTGCTCGGGGTGATCCGTTCGATTGCCGAGCAGACCAACCTGTTGGCGCTCAACGCCGCCATTGAAGCGGCCCGTGCCGGTGAGGCCGGTCGCGGTTTTGCGGTGGTGGCCGACGAAGTCCGTGCGCTGGCCAGCCGCACGCAAATCAGCACCCAGGAAATCCAGGGCATGATCGACCGCTTGCAGGCCGGCACTCAGTCGGCGGTGGAAGCGATGCGCCGCTCCAGCGAGGCCGGCGACGGTACGTCCGCGCAGGCCAACGAAGCCGGGGCCTCGCTGGACGCCATGGCCCAACTGATCGGCACCATCAACTCGATGAACGCGCAGATCGCCAGCGCCGCCGAGGAGCAGACCGCCGTGGCCGAAGAGATCAACCGCAGCGTGCATCAGATCGCGGTGGCCGTGGACAACGTGGCCGGCGAAACCCAACTCGGCGCCCAGACGTCCCGCAGCCTGGCTGATCTTGGCCAGCGCCTCGGCACTCTGGTCGGCCAGTTCCGCATCTGACCCCCACCTTGTAGGAGCCGGCTTGCCGGCGATGGCTGCGCGTCAGTCAACATTGAAGTCGACTGACACAACACCCCCTTGTAGGAGCCGGCTTGCTGGCGATAGCGGTATGTCAGTCAACATTGAAGTCGACTGACACAACACCCCCTTGTAGGAGCCGGCTTGCTGGCGATAGCGGTATGTCAGTCAACATTGAAGTCGACTGACACAACACCCCTTTGTAGGAGCCGGCTTGCCGGCGATAGCGGTGTGTCAGGCGCCATCAATGTTGACTGACGCGCCGCCATCGCCGGCAAGCCGGCTCCTACAGGTTGTGCTGTCTATGTCAGGGTCTGTCCCAATACGGCACAGCCCCAAAGCATTCGACATAGAAATCAATCACCGTCCTTACCTTCACCGACAACCGCCGGCTCCCGGGCCAGAGCACGGCGATCTGTTGCGGCTCAAGGCTGTTGGACACCTGATATTCCCCCAGCACCGGCACCAGCGTGCCGTTGCGTACCGCTTCACCAATCAGCCACGACGGAAACATCACCAGGCCCAGGCCTTGTTCGGCGGCCTGTGTGAGGGTGTCGGCGTGGTTGCCGGTGATCGGCCCCTTCACCGAGTAGGGCTTCCAGTCCTGCTGACCCTGGCGGAAAAACCAGCGTTGCTGGCCGGCCACGCCTTTGTAGGCCAGGCATTGATGCGCCGCGAGGTCTTCGGGATGCAACGGTGTGCCATGGCGTTTCAAGTACGCCGGGCTCGCTGCCACTTGAAAGCGTTGCGGCGCCAGAATCCGCGCCTGCATGCTCGAATCGTGCAGCGGGCCGATGCGAAACAGCAGGTCGGCACCTTCCTGTAACGGTGCGACGTAGCTGTCGGTCTGCTGGATATCCAGCTGCAATTTCGGGTAACGCTCGCACAGTTGCCCCAGCCAGGGCGTCAGGTGCCGCTGGCCAAACACCACCGGCGCGTTGATCCGCACCAGTCCGCTCGGCTCGCTTTGTTGTTCCTGCAACGCCTGTTCGGCTTCCTCCAACTGCACCAGCACCAATCGCGCATGCTCGCCGAGCAAGCGTCCGGCCTCTGTCGGCGTGACCGCGCGGGTGTGGCGGTAAAGCAATTGCTGGCTCAGCGCCTGTTCCATCAACTGGATCTGCCGGGAAATCGACGACGGCGCCAGGCCTTCGCGGCGGGCGACTTCAGAGAAGCTGCCGTGGTCGAGTACCGCGACAAACAGCCGAAGTGCCTTGAAACCCAATTCGTTGAGGCCGTGCATGAAGAGTCCTGCTGTGCGAGTTACGCAAAAGTGTTGTCAGGATGCTCCCATTTATCGCACAGCAGCGCCAGCCGATAATGCGCTCACTTCCTGCACGCAGACCTTGTAGGAGCGAAGCTTGCTCGCGAAGGCGGCGTGTCAGTCGTCATCTTCGGCGACTGACACGCCGCCTTCGCGAGCAAGCTTCGCTCCTACAGGCGACCGTGTAGTTCATTTGAAAATGGGTAGGTCTCTGTTATGCAATCTTCTTCAATCGATATCGCTGTCACACCAGCAACTCAACCGGGGTTGCGGCTTTTGCTGCTGCCTTTGGTGATCCTGGCCGGTATGGGCCTGTCCGTGGAGGCCGGTCTGCTCGGGCCGCTGGGGGTTCAGGTCGGTCACTTGTGGGCGACGTTGAGCATCTTCGGCGTCGGCTCGGCGATCCTGTTTTTCCTGCTGTTGCTCAGCGGCCCGCAAAAGGGACCGGCCTTCAGCGACTTGCCGCGCTGGCAGTTGATCGGCGGTTTTCTCGGGCCGATCTACGTGGTGGTGCTGACCCTGGCCACGCCGCACATCGGCATTGCGATGACGATGATCGCGATCCTGTCCGGGCAGGTCGGTAAAAGCGTGCTGATCGACCACTTCGGCTGGTTCGGCGCCACTCGTAAAAAGGTCAACGGTGAACGTTGGCTGGCCTTGCTGCTGATTGTGGCGGCACTTGTTCTGATTGCGCGGGGTTAATGATGAATCTGATTATTTTGTTGGCGGTGGTCGTGGCTGCCGGTGCGGTGTTGAGTGTTCAGGCCGCCATCAATGGGCGTCTGGGCGAAACGGTTGGTGTGCTGCGCAGCAGTTTGTTGACGTTCGTGGTGGGGGCGGTGAGCACCGGGTTGCTGATCCTGTTTTTCGAGCCGGCCCAGGCCATGAGCCTGCTGGATGTGCCGAAATGGCAGCTCAGCGGCGCGTTGTTCGGCGTGGTGTACATGATGGTGATGGTGGGGGCGGTTCCACGGGTGGGTACGGCGGTGGCGACGGTCGCGGTGATCGTCGGGCAGCTGGGCATGGGGATGCTGATCGATAACTTCGGCTGGCTGGGCAACCCGCAGATCGAGCTGTCCGGCAGTCGGATACTGGCGATGGTGTTGCTCGGGTTGGCGCTGGTGTTCATGTATCGCAGCAATACCCGTCAGGCCTGACCGCTTTCGCTTTCCTGTAGGAGCGAGGCTTGCCCGCGAAGCAGATGCCGCGATCTAAACAGTTGCATCGCGTTATCGTTCTTCGCGGGCAAGCCTCGCTCCTACAGGTTTGGGCTGCGTCGTCTGTGGCAACTTCTACACTGGTGAGACGGGTTGTAGCCCCGACGACCACCACCTCAGGAGTCAGACTCATGATCGATAGCGAAAGTAAATGCGACTGCAAGAATTGCAACTGCAAACTGGGCCAGCATCCGATCGCACGTCACGGCAAGCACTACTGCTGCGAAGCCTGCGCCAAACACCATGAACACGGTGAAGAATGCGTGCACAAAGACTGCAAGTGCGCCCAGCACTGACTGTGTAGGAGCAAGCTTGCTGGCGATGCAGGCGCCGAGGTTCTTCATGCTGACCGCGTTATCGTTCATCGCGAGCAAGCTTGCTCCTACAGAAAAGCGTCGTCAGCTTGCTGGCCGCCAAGTGACATTTTCCACGCCGAATTTTTCCGCCATCGGCTTGCTGGTCTTTTGCACTTTCTCCCTTCCAAAGCGCGGGATCCGGCCCACGCCGGCGTCGCAACTCGCCCAATGCCAAGCCTGCGCATTGTCCATTTTGTCCAGGCGAATGATGAAAGACTTTGGGACGCCATGAAGGGTGTATTCAATGACGAAAAGTTTTGCGTTATTCATAAAGCCCGTATTCCTCCCTGTAGTAATAGAAGGATCGTCGGCGGTACGGAAAATTCATTCGGATTGTCAGACGGCTGCGGCCAGTGGCGACGAGGCCTGCGGCTGGTTACCATGGATTTTCTGAAAACCCCCGATGAATGCTGACCATGGCCCTTGCCGCGCCCCCCGACCTGAGCGACACCGATGTGCCCGTGCAACCGCTGGCGCGCACCTATCCGCGCGGGCTGTTCATCGAGCCCCACGAGCATGTCTGGGGCCAGTTGTTGTATGCGATGAGCGGGGTGATGTGGGTCGAAACGCCGCATGAGGCGCTGGTGGTGCCGCCGCAACGGGCGGTGTGGTTGCCGCCGGGCGTGCCTCATGGCATTCGCGTGGTCTCGGACCTGCAGATGCGCAACATCTACCTGCGTCCGGCATTGGCGGCGACGCTGGACGACACGGTCCAGGTGATCGAAGTGGGCGGGTTGCTGCGTGAACTCATCGTCGGGCTGGTGGAGCAGGGCGACGACGGCGCGCCGGAGTATTACGAAGCGCTGGTCGGGCTGGCACTGCTGGAACTGCGGCGAGCCAGGCGTTCGCTGCTGAAAATCCCGATGCCGGATGATTCCGACCGGCGCCTGATGAACCTGTGTCAGGCCGTCATGGCCGCGCCATCGCTGGACGTTTCCTTCGAACAACACGCGCAAAACGCCGGGGCCAGCGTGCGCACCCTGGCGCGGCTGTTCAAGGACGGTTTGGGCATGGGCTTCGCCGAGTGGCGGCGACAAGTGCAACTGGCGACTGCGGTCGCGGAGCTGATCCAGGGGGCGCCGGTCAGTGCGATTGCCCGGGAGCTGGGCTACTCGCCGAGCAGCTTCAGTGACATGTTCCGTCGGGAACTGGGTGTCGCACCCTCGCAGTTTTCCTGTAGGAGCGAGCCTGCTCGCGATGGACGTTAACGATAACGTGTGTTGTCTGAATAAACGCGTCGTTCATGAGTCCATCGCCAGCAAGCTGGCGCCTACAGGTTATTGCGGGTGGTTTGGCCGGAATTCAGAAGCACTTGGCCGATGCTCGCGGATGCCGGCCTTTAGACTTTGGGCATCCCTCAATTGCCCACGGAGTCTGCCATGAGCTACCTCATCTCGCTGGTCATCGGTCTGGGCGTCGGTTTGCTTTACGGCGCGCTGGATTTTCGTTCCCCCGCACCACCGGCCATCGCGCTGGTGGGCCTGCTGGGCATGCTCGCCGGTGAAAAGTTGTGGCCCATGGGGCGGCAACTGGTCACTGGCTGGATCTCCTGAATTCCCTTTCCCCTGTTGGATGGACACTCCCATGAAAGCATTGCAGTTCGACAAAACCGGCGACCTTTCGGCCCTGCGCTATGTCGAGGTTCCGACCCCCGTGCCCGGCGCCGATGAAGTGCTGGTGCAAATCAAGGCCGCCGGCCTCAATCCCAGTGATGTGAAGAATGTGCTGGGGCGTTTTCCCTACACCACGTTGCCGCGCATTCCCGGGCGTGATTTTGCGGGTGTAGTCGTCGAAGGCCCGCAGGCGCTGATCGGTCAGGAAGTGTGGGGCACCGGCCGTGAACTGGGCTTTTTCGCCGACGGCTCCCATGCGCAATTCGTCAAGCTGCCGGCCAATGGCGTGGCGCGCAAACCGACGCACCTGAGTTTTGCCCAGGCCGCCAGCCTCGGCGTGCCTTACACCACGGCGTGGGATGCGCTGGAGCGCAGTCTGGTGAACGCACAAACGCGGTTATTGGTGATCGGTGGCGGGGCGGTCGGCAGTGCTGCGCTGGCGCTGGCCAAGGTGCGTGGCGCCCAGGTGCTGGCGGCGGCGCGTCGGCCGGAGCAGGTCAAGGACTTGCAGGCTCAGGGGTATCAGACGTTGCAGCTGGATAAACCCGAGGACTTGGGCGCGCAGGTGAATGCGGTCTACACCGGCGGCGCCGACGTGATTTTTGACACCACCGGGTTCTGGCTACCGGCCTCCGTCCCCGCGCTGGCCGCGTTCGGTCGCATCGCGATCATCGCCGCGCCGGTGGATGGCCAGGTGCAATTGCCGGCCCTGGCGCTGTATCGCAAGGGCGGTTCGGTGGTGGGGATCAACTCGTTGCTATACGGCGTGCAAGCGTGCGCGGCGATGCTCGATCAGTTCGGCCGGTTCTTCGACCAGGACCTGTTGCCGTTGCCACAAGGGTTGTTCGAATCGCCACTGGCCGAAGGGCTGGAACGTTATGCCGAAGTGAATCAGGGCAGTGGCGACAAAGTAATTTTGTTGCCGTAACCCATCCCTGTAGGAGCCGGCTTGCTGGCGATGCAGACACCTCGGTCTTCCTGTTGCACCGAGTTGCCTGAATCGCCAGCAAGCCGGCTCCTACAGGTCGTGCGCGGGTCGAACAGCGCGACCAGCCCTTATGTCGGGCAGGTTTCCCGGCCGTTATCCAGGCCTTGCTTGTAGCTGTGGCTCTGCAGACTGGCCTTGCCGTTGTGCCAGGTCAGGGTGAGTACATACAGCGAGTCGTAGTCGCTGGACTCCCAGTCATCGGTGATGTTCTGTTTCTTGCCGACCGCTTCGCCGGCGACCTTGTTGATCAGCTCGGGCAGGTAGCCGTGGGACCACGCGGTGTAGATCACCGAGTTGTGGTACTTGTCATGCAGCAGTTCGTCGGCCAGGTCACTGGTGTCATTGGCCGAGAAGTTGATGTTCACCGGCAAGCCGAGCTTGATGGCGCTGGGGCTGATGGTCATCAGGGGGCGAATGTAGCTGTAGGAATTATCCAGCTCGCCTTCCTCGACGTTGCGCGTCGGGTTGGCTGCAAACACGTAGTTGGCCTTGCCGAATTTTTCCGGGAGCAGGGTGGCCAGGTCGATGGCGCGGTTCAGGCCCTGGCAATTGAGCTGGCCGAGGCCGCCGGCGGGTTTTTCCGCGTGGCGCAGGAAGACCAGCGTCTGGGTACCGTCAGCCGGCTGGGCGCGGCTTTCACGGACTTCCAGCGACAGGAACAGCGCACTGATTGCCAACAGGGAGGGCAGCACAATATAAGCGCGATGTTTGAAGCGTTGGACCAATTTCATAAGGTTCATCATGGAATAAGGGTTCTTCAGCGCATTCGGTTAAGGCTGACAAACCTTTACACCACGCGCTCCCAGCGTCGGGTGTTTTCCATGTCGATGATCCGGTCCGTTTCCGAAAGGGCAGCACTCAGAGTCCACTGAGGCCCGTTTGGTTCGATTCCGGCGGCATGCGCAGCAATGTACCGATAACCATGAACGGGTTGGAGCAGAGGTTATCGACAGGATGTTGCGGATTTATGGACACAGTACACGGCGCGGTCGCAGGAGAAGACTGCAATCCATTGATCTTGGTAATCATCAATATCGATACGCCGTACGTCGCAGCCTGCGGCCACTCACACTATGATCGTGCCTCTCAATCTCTTCGTGGATCCATGCGATGACCGATCTGTCTGCTTTCCCTATCACTCAAAAATGGCCAGCCCAATACCCTGAGTGGATTCAGCTCTATTCGTTGCCGACCCCCAACGGCGTCAAGGTGTCGATCATGCTCGAAGAGATCGGCCTGCCCTACGAGCCGCATCGCGTGGGCTTCGACACCAGCGACCAGCTGTCGCCCGAGTTTCTGTCGCTGAACCCCAACAACAAGATCCCGGCGATCCTCGACCCCCACGGGCCGGACGACCTGCCGCTGCCGTTGTTCGAGTCCGGGGCGATTCTGATTTACCTCGCCGACAAGAGCGGGCAGTTGCTGGCCCAGGAATCGGCTGCGCGTTACGAGACGATCCAGTGGTTGATGTTTCAGATGGGTGGTATCGGGCCGATGTTCGGCCAGCTCGGTTTTTTCAACAAATTCGCCGGCAAGGACTACGAAGACAAACGCCCTCGGGATCGTTATGTCGAGGAAAGTAAACGTTTGTTAAAAGTGCTTGATGGACGTCTGCAGGGGCGTGACTGGATCATGGGCGAGCGCTACACCATCGCCGACATCGCGACATTCCCGTGGGTGCGCAACCTGATCGGCTTCTATGAGGCGGGCGATCTGGTGGGCATCAAGGATTTCCCGAACGTGACGCGGGTGTTGGAGCGCTTCCTGGCGCGGCCGGCGGTGATGCGCGGGCTGGAAATTCCCAAGTAAGACCTTTCGAATCCACCAAGACCAAGGCAGGCCATGCACGCATTCGATTTCAAGCAAGTAGATGTCTTCAGCCGCGTTGCGCTCAAGGGCAATCCGTTGGCCGTGGTGTTCGGCGCCGATGAGCTCAGCGATGAGCGCATGGCGGCGTTCGCCACCTGGACGAATCTCAGTGAAACCACGTTCATCCTCGCCCCGCAGGACCCTCGGGCCGATTACCGGGTGCGGATTTTCACCACCCTGAACGAATTGCCGTTCGCCGGTCACCCGACCCTGGGCACCTGCCATGCCTGGCTCGAAGCCGGTGGCGTGCCCAAGGGCGAGGAGATCATTCAGGAATGCGGCGTGGGCCTGGTGCGGGTGCGCCGACAAGGCGCGGAACTGGCCTTTCTCGCACCGCCACTGCTCAAGACCGGGCCGGTGCAGGTGGATCTGGTGGAGCGCGTGCGACGCGGGCTCCGACTGGAACCGGGCGCCATCGTGCGGGCGCAGTGGGTCGATAACGGCGCGGGTTGGCTGGCGGTGATGGTCGAGGATCGCCAGCAGGTGCTGGACCTGCAGCCGGACCATTCGCAGATGCTTGGCCTCGCGGTCGGTGTGATTGCGCCGTGGCATCCAGAGCGTGACGGCGATGACGCACAGTTCGAAGTGCGGGCGTTCATTTCCGGCGACGGCATGCCGGAAGATCCCGCCACCGGCAGCCTGAATGCCGGCATCGCCCAATGGCTGCTCAGCGAAGGGCTGGCGCCGGAGTCTTATGTGGTGAGCCAGGGCCTGACCATGGGACGGGCCGGGCGCATTCAGGTCGATCAGGTGGGCGATGAGATCTGGATTGGTGGTTCCGTGGTGACCTGTATCTCCGGAACCCTGACGCTGTAAACCTGTGGGAGCGAGCCTGCTCGCGATGGAGTGTCAGTCACCATCAATGTAGCTGATACACCATCGCCGGCAAGCCGGTCTCGCTCCCACAGGGTTTTGTGCTGGATTCCGGTGATTGTTGCTGTGGCTGTAACGGTTTTTACTCCGCTGAGGTTTGTGCCCGGCGGCGAACTGGGCATAAGCTTTCGCCCCCTTACGACTTTCGTCTCGTCCCCCGATTTTTCAGGAAACCCCATGTCCAGTCAGTTCCCCGAAGCACGTCCACGCCGTCTGCGCCGCAATGCGAGCCTGCGCAGCCTGTTCCAGGAAACCGAATTCAGCTTGAACGATCTGGTGCTGCCGATTTTCGTCGAGGAAGAAATCGACGACTTCGTGCCGATCAAAAGCATGCCCGGTGTGATGCGGATTCCGGAGTCGAAACTGGCCGGCGAGATCGAGCGCTATGCCCGTGCGGGGATCAAGTCGGTGATGACCTTCGGCGTGTCCCATCATCTGGACAGCAGCGGCAGCGACACCTGGAGCGACAATGGCCTGGTCTCGCGCATGGCGCGCATCGCCAAGGACGCGGTGCCGGAGATGATCGTGATGTCCGACACCTGCTTCTGCGAATACACCGACCACGGTCACTGCGGCGTGTTGCACAACCACGAGGTCGATAACGACCAGACCCTGATCAACCTCGGCAAACAAGCCGTCGCGGCAGCCCGTGCCGGTGCCGATGTGATCGCGCCGTCGGCGGCCATGGACGGGCAGGTCCAGGCGATTCGCCGGGCGCTGGACGCCGCCGGTTTCACCCAGACCGCGATCATGGCCTATTCGACCAAATTCGCCTCGGCGCTCTACGGCCCGTTCCGCGAAGCCGGCGGCAGCGCACTCAAGGGCGACCGCAAAAGCTATCAAATGAACCCGATGAACCGCCGCGAAGCGGTGCGTGAGTCGTTGATGGACGAGCAGGAAGGCGCCGACGCGCTGATGGTCAAGCCGGCCGGCGCGTACCTGGACATCATCCGCGACATTCGCGAGGTTTCGCGCCTGCCGCTGTCGGCGTACCAGGTGAGCGGCGAGTACGCGATGATCAAGTTCGGCGCACAGGCCGGGGCCATCGATGAGGACCGCGTGGTGCGCGAGAGTCTCGGTGCGATCAAACGGGCGGGGGCGGATTTGATCTTCACCTACTTCGCGATGGACCTGGCCCTGGCCGGAATCTGAACCCACCACAAACCCAAATGTGGGAGCGGGCTTGCTCGCGAAAGCGTCGTGACATTCAACGTCTATGTTGACTGACACGACGCTGTCTCTTATAAACATCTCCG
>NZ_JAHBDD010000063.1:0-14045 GCF_019956155.1 Pseudomonas sp. BF-RE-22
GGCTCCTACAGGGGATAGGTGTACATATCCGGAATGAGGGAACGCGTGCACCAAAGAGCCAGGTCGGCTTTCAGGCCGCCTCGGCGGCTGTGGCGGTAGTCGCCCCCTCGAGAGGCCGAGCGCAGGTTCTGCGCAGTGGGCAACCCGGCATGGATGCCGGGTTAGCCGCGCACGGCCAAGGATGGCCGATCGCGGCGGGCCCACGGAGCAGGACCGGAGCGAGGGAATGCCGAGCCTAGGCGAGGCACCGAACGAAAGGGGCAAGAGCCCTTTGGTTACTTTGGGGCTTTTCCAAAGTGACTCGCCGTAAGGGCGAAACCAATAGCCGGCGTTACCGAAGAAACGGATATGCCCCCACCCACCGCAAATGGCAAAAAACACCACCCCCCTTGAGCACTTTCGACCTATCCCAACCAAACCACCGCCCCTAGACTCTTGCCCCCAATAACAGCGCCAAACGCGCACAAGACCGAACCAGGGAAACCCACATGAACCCATCCGACATTTTCGTTATCAGCGCCGTCCGTTCCGCCATCGGCAGCTTCGGCGGCTCGCTCAAGGACGTGCCACCGATTCAACTGGCCACCGACGTCTGCCGCGCCGCCATCGAACGCTCGGGGCTGGCGCCTGAGCACATCGGCCATGCGGTGATGGGCCATGTGATCCCGACCGAAGCCCGCGACGCCTACATCTCCCGAGCGGTGGCGATGAATGCCGGCCTGCCGAAAGAGACACCCGCCTTCAACGTCAACCGCCTCTGCGGTTCCGGTTTGCAGGCAATCGTCAGCGCCGCGCAAAGCCTGATGCTCGGTGATGCGGGCGCGGCGCTGGCCGGTGGCGTCGAATCCATGAGCCGTGGCGCGTATCTGTTGCCGCAAGCGCGTTGGGGCGCACGCATGGGCGACATGCAGGCCATCGACTACATGCTCGGCGTCCTGCAAGACCCGTTTGCCGGTTTCCACATGGGCATCACCGCGGAAAACATCGCCGAACGCTACGGCATCACCCGTCAGGCCCAGGATGAACTGGCCATGCTCAGCCAGCAGCGCGCCGCGCGGGCAATCGCCGAAGGCCGCTTCAACAGTCAGATCGTGCCAATCGAAGTGGCATCGCGCAAAGGCACCGTGACCTTTGCGACCGACGAACACGTGCGTGCCGAGGTCAATGCCGAGCAACTGGCCAAGATGAAACCGGCCTTCAAAAAAGACGGCAGCGTCACCGCCGGCAACGCCTCGGGCCTGAATGACGGCGCCGGTGCGCTGATCATGGCCACCGGTGAGATGGTGCGCGCCCAAGGCCTCAAACCAATGGCCCGGCTGGTCGGCTATGCCCACGCCGGTGTCGAGCCGGAACTGATGGGGCTGGGCCCGATTCCCGCCACTCGTCTGGTGCTCAAGCGTGCCGGCCTGACCGTCGCCGACCTGGATGTCATCGAGTCGAACGAGGCCTTCGCCGCGCAAGCCTGTGCCGTGGCGCAGGAACTGGGCTTCGACCCGGAGAAGGTCAACCCCAACGGTTCGGGCATCTCGCTGGGCCATCCGGTGGGCGCCACCGGCGCGATCATCGCGACCAAGGCCATTCACGAACTGCACCGCGTCCAGGGCCGTTATGCACTGGCGACCATGTGCATCGGCGGCGGCCAGGGCATCGCCGTGCTGTTCGAACGCGTCTGATACGTCCACCCTGCCCCCGTTCAACGGGGGCAGCCGAACAAACTATTGCTCGAAGGTTTGACTGATGACCTAACCTCATAGGCTGAATGACTAACAACTGAGTCAGGCACTCCTATGCGTCATGCACTGAAAGCCATGATTTTCGTCGCTTTCACGCTTTTCGGGGCGGTCCCCGGAATGCTGTTGGCGGCAGACCCTGCGGACATTTCAATGCCCAGGGCGGTTGCCGCGCCCCCCAGCGTTTCCCCAAGCGACCTCCAGGCGTTGCAACTTCGGCTGGACGCCCTCAAACAACAGATCTCGCTGGTTGATAACTACAGCCAGCTGGAGGCCCCGCAGGACCTCGTCCAGATGTTCATGCTGGATGTCGATCGCCTCTCGACCTCGCTGCTTCCCCTGCAGACTCAACTGCGTGCGCAACTGGGTGTGCTGGGGCCTGTCCCGCGTGATGACGCCGCGGCCGAGCAGCCCGATATCACCGCGCAAAGGGTCGCGCTCACCGAGCAAAAAAACAAAATCGACGCCACCCTGAAAACCCTGGCCACCCTGAAAACGAGTGCCACCGACCTCATCACCCAGATTGCCGGCATCCGTCGCAACATGCTGGAAAGCGAACTGACCCTGAGCACCCGAAGCGTCCTGAACCCAGAGTTCTGGTCACCGATCCTGAGCCCTTCGATGGATGATCGACAGCGCTTCGCATCGTTCCTCGGTCAGGCAAGTGAGGTCGTCAAACTGGCCTGGCAACCGGGCCAACGCCTCTACACCAGCGTACTGTTGCTGCTGGCCCTGCTTATCTGGACGCTGGGCCGTCGTCTCGCGGAACGAGGGCTGACGTGGCTTTGCATACACCGGATGCCAGAAGGACGCCTGCGCCGCAGCTCCCTCGCGCTGGCTTCCGTATTGGCCACGGTGCTGACGGTCGGCCTGTCCCTGCAACTGCTGTTTTATGTCTTCACACGCCAGGCTCCGCTGACGCCGACACTGTCGACGTTTTCCCAGGAATTCGAAAAAGTCGCCTACACCTGCGTGCTGATCACCGCGTTGAGCCGCGCCCTGTTGTCCACGAAACACCCGTCGTGGCGGCTGCCGGCGCTTGCCGATCAGGTGGCGCTGTCACTCAAGCCTTATCCGCGGGTTCTGGCGGGCGTGCTGCTGGTTCTGGTGACAATGATCCAGATTACCAACGCAACCGGCATGAGCAGCGGCATCGTAATCGCCGGTCGAGGGGTCGTCGCACTGGTTGTTACGTGCGTTCTGGTGGATTTATTGTGGCGCACCGGCAAAGTCCGCAGAGCCGTCGTGGCGTCTGGCGAAGCCTATGAAGCCGGCAGGACGTTCGCGGGCGTGCTTTACACCCTCGCCAGTCTTGCGATGGTGATCTGCCTGGTTTCCCTCCTGACCGGTTACGTGTCCCTGGCAAGGTTCGTCACCTATGAACTGGTCTGGGGCTTTCTCATCCTCTCCGGTTTCTATTTGCTGATGCAGTGCTTCAAAGATGCCTGCGAATACTTTTTTTCAATCAAAAGCCCCAGCGGCAAGGCGCTCAAGCAGTTGCTCGGCATTGAAGACCGGCGCCTGGAGCAGATCTCGATCGTTCTTTCAGGGGTCGGGCGCGCCGGACTCTTGCTGCTGGCGCTGGTCACCCTGTTCGTCGGCGGGGTCGGCACGACGCTCGGGCAACTGCTCACCAACGTCTTTTCCATTCTCGGCGGCGCCGGGCTGCGCAAACTGAACATCATCCCCGGGCACCTGCTCAATGCCGCACTGGCCTTGCTGATCGGCATCTACCTGATTCGCACGCTGGGCCGCTGGCTGGACAAGGAGCTCCTGCCGAAAACCGAGATGGACCCTGGCATGCGCGCTTCGCTGACCACGCTGTTTGCCAACATCGGCTATGCGTTGGTCATTCTGCTGACGCTGTCATCGTTGGGCGTGCAATGGACGAACCTGGCCTGGATCGTCAGCGCGTTGTCGGTGGGGATTGGTTTTGGCTTGCAGGAGATCGTCAAGAATTTCGTCTCAGGCCTGATCCTGCTGACCGAGCGCCCGGTGAAAGTCGGCGACCTGATCAGCATCAGCGGGGTCGAGGGCGACATCCGCCGGATCAACGTGCGGGCCACCGAAATCCAGCTCAGTGACCGCTCGATCGTCATCGTGCCCAACTCGCAGCTGATCTCGCAAAACCTGCGCAACGTAACCCTGGGCGGCAGCGCCCAAGGGGTGGCGTCACTTGAACTGACCTTCCCCCTGGACATCGACCCCGAACAGGTGAAAGACCTGCTCTACAACACCTACCGCGAGCACGAGACCATTCTCGACAAACCGGCGCCGATGGTGCGCTTCAGCAAACTGACCCCCGAGGGCATCACGCTGACGGTCACCGGCTATGTCGGCAGCCCGAGAATCGTCGGCGTGACCAAGAGCGACCTGCTGTTTGAAATCCTCAAGCGCCTGAGTGACGCCGGTATCGAGCTGGCGAAGCCGGCACCCACGGTGTGAATCAGTGGGCGATGCACACTGATTTCAGCTCGGTGTAGGCCTCGATCACCGCACGACCGAACTCGCGGCCCATGCCGGACTGCTTGACGCCACCAAACGGCATGGCCGGGTCGAGCAGCACGTGGGCGTTGACCCACACGGTGCCGGCCTCGATGCGCGGCACCAGGTTCATCGCTTTGCCGAGGTCATTGGTCCACAGGCTCGCTGCCAGGCCGTAGCGGTTGTCGTTGGCCAGGGCGATCACGGCGTCTTCATCGTCAAACGGCATCACCCCCAGCACGGGGCCGAACACCTCTTCGCGGGCCACCGCCATGCTGTGGTCGATGTCGGCCAGAATGGTTGGCTGCACATAGAAGCCCTCGCCTTCCACCAACTCGCCCCCGGACACTACTCGTGCGCCTTCGCGACGCGCCAGCTCGATGTGCTTGAGCACGCTTTGCTGCTGCTTGCGCGAGACCAGCGGGTTGATCGCCGCTTCGCCGTTCATGCCTGCGCCGATGGGCATCGCCGATACGGCGGCGGCGAGTGCTTCAACGAATTGATCGTGGATCGAGCGATGCACGTAGAAGCGCGAAGCCGCCGCACACACCTGACCGTTGTTCAGCAGACCGCCGAGAATTGCGCCCTGCACGGCTTTTTCGATGTCGGCATCGGCCAGCACGATCATCGGGTTTTTGCCGCCCAGCTCCAGCGAGAACCGCGTCATGTTTTCCATGCACGCCACGCCGACGCTTTTGCCCACCGCCGTGGAACCGGTGAAGGACACTTTGCTCACCAGTGGATGCGCCGTCAGCACACCGCCGACATTGGCACCGCCACCGGTGACGACGTTGAACACGCCCGCCGGAATGCCCGCTTCCAGCGCCAGTTCAGCCAGGCGCATGGCGGTCAGCGGCGTTTCCATCGCCGGTTTGATGATCACCGTGCAACCGGTGGCCAGCGCCGGCATCAGCTTCCACGCCGCGATCAGCAGCGGGAAGTTCCACGGCACGATCCCGACCACCACGCCCACCGGCTCACGCTTGGTGAACGCGGTGAATTTCGCCCCCGGCGGCAGCGGAATCGACACGTCAAAGGTCTGCCCTTCGATCTTGGTCGCCCAGCCGGACATGTAGCGCATGAACTCCACGGTGGCGTTCAGGTCCAGTGCGCGCGCCATGTTGATCGACTTGCCCTGGCTCAGGGTTTCCAGCTGCGCCAGCTCTTCGGCATGCGCTTCTACCAGCGCAGTGAAGTTCAGCAGGATGCGTTCGCGGTCCGCCGGGCGCAGGCCCGACCACACGCCGGACTTGAAGGCTTTATGCGACGACTGCACCGCCTGTTCAACAACCTCCAGCGGTGCGTCGAGGGTTTCGCACAGGGTTTTGCCGGTGGCCGGGTTGACCACGGCAATGCGCGGCCCTTCGGCGAACACCCATTGGCCATCGATAAAGCAGCCGTGGCGGCGGTCAAGGAATGCAGCAACCTGCGGCAGGATTTCAACGTTGCTCATAAATCACCTTTGGTTCAGACGTGTTGTTCAGCCGGATAACGGGCTGATTACTGTTGTTCTTTGAGGAAACACACGACCGCCTGGCGATCGTCGGCCGAAGCCAGGCCCATGTAGGGCATGTAGGTCCCCGGCACGAAGGCCTGGGGTTGGGTGATGAGTTGCGCGATGTTCTCGGCCTGCCAGTTGATGTCTTTGCTGCGCATGGCCTGGGAATAGTTGAAGCCTTCCTGCGAGCCGGATTTGCGCCCGACCACACCCGCCAGGTTCGGCCCCATCATTCCCGTCATGCCCTTCGTCACCGAATGGCAGACCGCGCATTCATTGGCGAAGACCTGGGCGCCATGCCCCTGGTCGGGCGCGCAGTCAGCGGCCAACGCGGTGTGCGCGAGGGTGAGTGAGAGCAGACCGATGAGGGGCAATCGCAGCGAGGTGAACATAGGAAAACGACCTTGAAAATCCGCGCTCATCCATTGAGCGGCAACACGGGAGCGCCGACGCAGCGGTGCATCGACAGGGTTGAGAGGGATTGTCGATGGTCAGTGATGCGCAGGTTTTGCCCTGCGTGCCAGTCGTATTGGCGAGGCTGCCAAACCGGGCATTTTGGCAAGCACAGCCAACTCTTTGGCAACCACACAAAAGGCCGGAAAAGTTCCGCGCCTTAGTATCGAAAAAGACCGCAAACCTGCGCTCAAGAACAAGAACGGATGCCACACATGCTCAAGTCCCCCTTGCTGCGTCTCTCTACACTTGCCCTGATGATCAGCGCCGGCCAAGCCGGCGCGTACGAACTCTACGCCGATGACGACAGTCACCTGAACGCCACGCTGGAAGCGGTCTTCGGCATCTTCCACAGCCAGGAAAACTACGCGCTGTCCGGCCGCCTCGACCCGGGTTCTTCGTCGTGGCGCGAGGGCTACATCAAATATGGCCTGAGCTTCGACAAGGGCCTGGCCGGTGTCGGCACCGCGTACGGCGCGGCGAACCTGCTCAGCTCCGGCACCTGGGGCGACGGCGATGCCGCAGGCTTCAGCGACGGTTCGGAACGCACCACCAAATTCGAAGACGCCTACCTCGGCTGGCGTTCGGGCAAGCTGTTCGACGTGCTCGGCGAGGACGGCGTCGACCTGTCCTTCGGTCGCCAGAACATCGTGGTCGGTGATGGTTTCCTGATTAATGGCGACGCGCTCAACTTGGGCAAAGGTCTGGCCGACGGTGAGTTCAACCGCGGAGGTGCGTACTGGCTGGCGGCGCGCAAAGCCTTCGACGAGACTGCCGTGCTGCGCCTGGGAGGCAAGGAAGGCTGGCGTGGCGACCTGATGTGGTTGAAATCCGATAACCGCGCACAAGCGAAAACCGAAATGTACGTCGGCACGCTTGAGCATGTCGCCGAAGCAGGCACGGTCGGCTTGACCTACATCGACACCACCGATGTCGACGAAGAATTCGCCTCACCGATGCAGCTTGAACGCGACGGCATGAAAACCTACAGCCTGCGCGCAGCCGGCAATGCCGGGGTGCAAAACCTGTTCCTCTCCGGCGAATACGCCAAGCAGGACAAACCCCACACCAGCACCGAAGACGCCTGGTACCTGGAAGCCGGCTGGACCTTCGCCGACGTGGCCTGGACGCCAAATGCCAGCTACCGCTACAGCCGTTTCTCGGAAGGTTATGACACGCTGTTCTATGGTTTCAGCCGTGGCTTCGGCACCTGGTTCCAGGGTGAGGTCGCCGGCAACTACGCCGGCCCGTTCAACACTAACTCGCGTATCCAGCAGGTCAAGTTCACCGTCTCGCCGCTGGAGAACCTGACGGTCGGTGCGATGTATTTCAACTTCGACACCATCGACCGCAACCTCGGCAATACCGATGGCCACGAAGTCGATCTGTATGCCGAATGGCACGTCAACGAGCACCTGACGGTGATGCCGCTGATCGGCCTCTATCAGCCGGACAAGAGCGCCGACGAGGGTGGCACGCAGCTGGGTAGCAACGACAAGAACCTCTACAGCCAGGTGATTTTCGCCACTACGTTCTAAGCCCCCACGCAATCCCTGTAGGAGCGAGCCCGCTCGCGATGGACGTCAACGATGACGCGTGTTGCCTGAATGAACGCGTCGTCCAGACATCTTTCGCGAGCGGGCTCGCTCCTACAGGGGACCGTGTCATGCCTCAAGGAAAAAGGCCTTTCCAATGCACAAAAAATTCCTGACGATTCAGAGCAAGATCGCCCTGCTCGCCGGCCTCTGCCTGCTGTTGGTGGTGGGTTTGCTGATGGGTTTGTCGCTGTATCAAACCCATCGGAGCAGCCAGCAAGTGGCCGAGGCCAGCAGCGAAATGCTCGCCAACGCCGCCAAGGAACACATGCAGGCGCTGGGCAAAGTGCAAGCGATGCAGGTGCAACGCACCTTCATGCAGACGCACGAATATGGCCAAGGGTTGTCGCGCTATCTGCTCTACCTGAGGCAGTTGCAACATCAGGGCAACCTTACCCGTCCACAACTGCGCCAGGAGCTGAGCACCCAGCTGCACCAGGCCCTGATCGACAAGCCCGACCTGCTCGGGCTTTATGTCATTTTCGAACCCGATGCCCTGGACGGCGCCGACGCTGGTTTCGTCGATCAGGCGGCCATGGGCAGCAACGAAACCGGGCGCTTTTCGCTGTATTGGGTGCAAAGCAAACCCGGCGAACTGCAAGCGGTGATCGGCGACGAAGCGCTGCTCGCCAACACCTCGCCCGGCCCCAGCGGCGCGCCCTACAACGCCTTCTACACCTGTGCCCGTGACACCCGCAAAGCCTGCGTGTTGGAGCCATATTTCGACGAGGCCTCCGGCAGCCGCAAACTGGTGACCAGCATCGCGTTCCCGCTGCTGGACCATGACAAGGTCATCGCCGTGGTCGGCCTCGACATCAACCTCGCCGCCCTGCAACAGAACAGCGAAACCAGCGCGCGCCAACTGTTCGACGGCAACGGGCAGATCAGCATCGTCAGCCCGCGCGGGGTGATTTCCGCCAACAGCCAGGACGTCAGTCGCCTCGGGCAACCGCTGGACAATGTAGAGGTGATGGACACCTTGCGTCAGGGCCAGCCGAAAGTGTTCGTCGATCAACAGCAGATCAAAGTGCTTGAGCCGCTGGCACCGATTGCCGGAGCGGCGCCGTGGGGCGTATTGGTCGGCGTGCCGCAGAACGTGCTGCTCGCCCCGGTCACCACGCTGCAACAGGAACTCGATGCGCAAGCCGTGCGAAGCACCGCGCTTGAGCTGTTGCTGGGCGGCGGCTCGGCGCTGCTTGGCCTGGTGTTGATCTGGTACGCGGCGTATCGCATCACCCGGCCGCTGCAACTGCTGACGCGGGTCATGGAGGATATTTCCCGGGGCGAAGGCGATCTGACCCGACGCCTGGCCGTGCAATCAAGGGATGAAATCGGCCAACTGGCGACGGCGTTCAACCGCTTTGTCGAACGTATTCACCATTCCATTCGCGAGGTGTCTTCGGCGGCGCTCGGCGTCAACGAAGGCGCCAAGCGTGTGCTGTTGGCGTCCAACGCATCGCTGAGCAATTTCGATGAACAATCGACCCGCACCAACAGCGTCGCCGCTGCGATCAACGAACTGGGCGCCGCTGCCCAGGAAATTGCGAACAATGCCTCCGATGCCTCGCAGCAAGCCTCCGCCGCGCGCCAACAGGCCGAAGACGGGCGTCAGGTGGTCGAGCGCACGATTGAGGTGATGAACGAACTGTCCGGAAAAATCAGCGCGTCGTGCGTCAACATCGAAGCGCTGAACAGCAAAACCGTGAACATCGGGCAAATCCTCGAAGTGATCAAAGGCATCTCCCAGCAGACCAACCTCCTCGCCCTCAACGCTGCCATCGAAGCAGCACGGGCGGGTGAAGCGGGCCGCGGCTTTGCCGTGGTCGCCGACGAAGTGCGCAGCCTGGCCGGACGCACACAGACCTCGGCGGCAGAGATTCAGCAGATGATTGAAGCACTGCAAGTCGGTGCGCGTGAGTCGGTGACAACCATGACCGAGAGCCAGCAGCACAGCGAGGAAAGCGTCAGCATCGCCAACCTCGCCGGCACGCGACTGGGCAGCGTGACGCAACGCATTGGCGAGATCGACAACGTCAACCAATCGGTCGCCGCAGCCACTGAAGAACAAACCTCGGTGGTCGAGGCGTTGAACGTGGACATCACCGAGATCAACACGCTGAACCAGCAAGGAGTGGAGAACCTGCAATCGACATTGCAGGCATGTACCGAGCTGGAGCGCGAGGCTGGGCGGCTGAATCAGTTGGTCGGGAGTTTTCGCATCTGAAGGCAGCGGTGCCTGATCTACCGCTATCGCGAGCAAACGGAACGCCGCCCGGCTGCTCCTACAGTGACCGCGTCCGTCCGGGCACCCCGGTCACCTGTAGGAGCGAGGCTTGCCCGCGATGAACGATAACGCGGTGTTTCAGCAAGCCGCCACAGCATGCTCAATCCGATGAAACAACCGGTTGAAATACACCAGGCTATCGCCCTCCCCGCGCACACCCACCTTCGACAATTCCACAAACATCACCGAATGCGACCCGACTTCCTTGCACTCGCTGATCCGTCCTTCCAGCTGCACCAGCGCATCACGCAGCACCGGCACGCCCGTGTCGCCGCCGTCCCACAAGTCCCAGGCAAACCGCTCGGCCATCGGCACCTGGGTCATGCCGGCGAAGTGTCGGGCCAGTTCTTCCTGTTCGCCGCACAGCACGTTGACGCACAGCCGGCCGTTGGTGCGGAACACATCGTGGGTGGCGCTGTTGCGGTTGACGCACACCAGCACGGTCGGTGGCGAATCCGTCACCGAGCACACGGCGCTGGCGGTGATGCCGCAGCGACCGCCGGGGCCGTTGGTGGTGATGATGTTCACCGCCGCCGGCAGTTGCGCCATGGCGTTGCGAAAGTCGATTTGCTGCTGGCTCAGGTTGGCCATGTCGGTGCCCCTTCCTTCAGGAGGACCGCGCGTTCGCGGCCCGTGGGTGATGGAACAAGACTAAAGCCCGGCGTGGCGCGCAACCATTCTGACGATCCCCATGCCGAGGTAGGCTTTCCGCTAGTCGACTAGGTGGTTTCTTTATCGTCAGGGCCCGTCGCAGTGGGTATTCTGCTAAAAGGCGCCAACATAGGTGTCGACGTCCGCCGCAGCGTGCACGCGTGCGAAAACAATAATTAGAAAATCTCGTGGCAACCCCTGATGGAAACCCGCAAACCGATTGTTTATATCGTTGATGACGACAAAGACCTGCGCACCTCGCTGGCCTGGTTGTTGGAGTCGGTCAGCGTCCAGGCGCAATGCTTTGCCGGCGCTGAAGAGTTCCTGAGCCAATACGACCCCAAGCAACCGGCGTGCCTGGTGCTGGACGTGCGCATGCCGGAAACCAGCGGCTTTCAGCTGCAGGAAATCCTCAACCAGCGTGGCAGCACCCTGCCGACGATCTTCGTGTCCGCCCATGGCGACATTCCGATGTCGGTGACGGCGATGAAGAACGGTGCGCTGGATTTCGTCGAGAAACCCTACAACCCGCAGCAGATGATCGACCGCATACAAGCGGCGCTGAAGACCGCCGTGCATGCCCAGGCCGATCAGCAGCAACGCCAGCACCTGCAAGGCAAACTCGCCCTGCTGACGAGCCGTGAACGGGAGGTGTTGATGCTGGTGATCGATGGCAAGGCCAGCAAGGTCATCGCCCGGGAGCTGAACATCAGCGTGAAAACCGTTGATGTGCACCGGACCAAGATCAAGGAAAAGATGGGCGTGACCAGCATTGCCATGCTGGTGCGCGAAGTGCTGCATTTGCCGGTGGATGAGCCGTCTCGGCATTGAGGGATCTGCGGCGGTCATGAGACCGCCATCGCCGGCACATTCAACATCAATGGTGCCTGATACTCCGCCATCGCCAGCAAGCCGGCTCCTACAGGGATCCGCAGCGAACACAAGGTATGTGCACGGCAAAGATCTACTGTAGGAGCCGGCTTGCTGGCGATGAGGCCGGCACATTCAACATCAATGGCGCCTGACACTCCGCCATCGCCAGCAAGCCGGCTCCTACAGGGGTCTGCAGCGAGCTCAAGGTATGTGCACGACGAAGATCTACTGTAGGAGCCGGCTTGCCGGCGATGGGGCCGGCACATTCAACATTGATGGCGTCTGATGCCCTGTGATCGCCGGCAAGCCGGCTCCTGCAGGAGAGGTCAGTTGTGGCTGTAGCGCTTGCGATAAGCGCCCGGCGAGACGCCGAAGCGGGATTTGAACGCTGAGGAGAAGTAGCTGGAATCGGAAAAACCCCAGGCGTAACACAGCGCCGAGAGCTTCTGCTCGTCAGGTGAGCGGCGCAGGTTTTCCGCGCAGAAATCCAGGCGCCGGTGCTTGATGTATTGCGCCACCACCAGGCCGCGCTTGGAGAACATCCGGTACAACCCGCGCACCGAAATCCCTACCTCACGGGCAATCAGCTCGGGGCACAGGTCTTCGGCGCCGATGTGTTCGTCGATGTAGGCGATGATCTTGCGAAACTGTCGCTCGTGGGCATCTGCGCCGCTCTCGCGGGCACTGATCCCGGGCAACAACAGGCTGACCAACGCATCCAGTACCGCTTCGCTTTCCTGCATGTCCAGGCCTTCCTGCTGCCGGGTATCCAGCACCAAGCGGTTGGCCATCGCCGCCAGAGGTGTACTGGCCGCGATGCGTGTGGCGCAGTTGACCGCATTGAAATGCGAACCGCGCTCGACCACCTGACGCGGCAGGATCAGCGACAACTGTCGGGAATCCTCGTTGTAGGTCATGTCACTCGGGCGGCAGGCGTCGATCAGGGCGATGTCGCCCGTGCCCAGTTGAGCGCGGTTGTCGCCCTGCTCCAACCGGGAACTGCCACGCATCTGGAACACCGCGTAATAGTGGCCGTCGCTGCTGACGCTGACGTCCTTGCTGGTGCGATACAGGTGCACGTGCGCCATGTCGACGACACTGAGGTTGATCGCGCCGCTGCGATATTCCGCCAGCTCACCGTAGAAATCCGTATCCAGGGCCCGGGCATCGAAACGCCCGCAGGCCTGGTTGACCTGGCTCAGCCAGCTTTCGAACGCCTCGTTGCGAACCGCCGAAGAAGTCATCATCACTGCAAAGCCTCACGCATTTTATTGTTATTTTTCGACCGCTTCGTCGAGCGGTTCGGCAAATGTTACTGACCTTGGCTGTCTCCTCCTTCGACGGCCGTCGGGCCCTATTCAACAGGCTCCGGCGCTGGCTTGCCAGCCTTCCCTTGCGTTAGATGTCCAATACCAGACGGGCGGAAACGGCGCGGGAAACGCAGGCGCAAATCTGTTTGTTGGACGCCTTTTCCTTGTTCGACAAACAGTTGTCGCGGTGCTCCGGCACACCGTCCAGCACCTCGACGATGCAGGTGCCGCAGATGCCTTCGCGGCATTCAGTGTCGATGTCACAACCGTGAGCCTGCAACACATCGACCAGACTCGCGTTGGCCGGCACCTGAAGCACCACGCCGGAACTGGCCAGCTCCACTTCAAAACCGCCACTCGGACCGGCATTCGCTGCGGGATCGGCCTGGAAATGCTCAAGGTGGATCGCATCGTCGCAACGGCTGCGCGCCGCCACTTCCACCACTTTGTTCATGAAAGGCGCCGGGCCGCAGGTGTACACGTGTGCGGTACTGCCCGCGTGGTTCAGGCACTCACTCAACGTGACATCCATGTCACCCGGCTCGATGCCGTAGTGGAACTGCACATGCCCGGCGAACGTGCTCGCCAACAGCTCGGCGAACGCTGCGTATTGCGGCGAACGGGCGAAATAATGCAGGTGCCACGGCTGGCCGTTTTCGCTCAGCCGATAAGCCATGCTCAGCAGCGGCGTGACGCCGATACCGGCCGCGCACAGCACATGTTCGCTGGCCGTCGGGTCGAGGCGGAACAGGTTGCGCGGCGCACCCATTTCCAGCTCCATGCCCTCTTCCACCTCGTGCAGCGCCGCTGAACCGCCACGGGACTGCGCCTCTTTCTTCACCGCCACCAGATAAGCGCGGCGGTCCTGGGGCGGGCTGCACAGCGAATATTGGCGGGTCACCCCGGTCGGCCCGGTCAGGTCGACGTGGGCACCCGGTTCATAGGCGTCGAGCGGCTGGCCGTCACTGCGCACGAGGCGAAAGGAACGGATATCCAGCGCTTCGTCGACGATCCTTTCGATCTTCACCTTCATCATTGCATCACCTGAAATACGGTTGATTTTGTTTTTACGGCACCTGCGGGCACCTGCGTTTGTCTGGTGTAAAACACCTTGTAGGAGCCGGCTTGCTGGCGATGGCGGCCTTGAGACTTGCATCGCCGGTGAGG
>NZ_JAHBDD010000064.1:0-13817 GCF_019956155.1 Pseudomonas sp. BF-RE-22
CGCGAAAGCGGTGTGTCAGGCAACAGAGATGTCGACTGATACACCGCTTTCGCGAGCAAGCCCGCTCCCACAGGGGGAACTGCGTTTCGTCAGTGATTAAAAAAACAGCCTTCATCGGCTGTTTTTTTATGCCTATGCTTTTTGGCTTGCACCCGCCAAGAGGACTTACCCATGACTGACTGGCCGCTGGCTCAAACCTATCGCTTCAACGGGCACTCTGTCCGTTACGCCGTGCGTGGCGACGGCCCACCGTTGGTGTTCGTGCATGGCACGCCGTTCTCTTCGTATGTGTGGCACCGGATTGCGCCGCACTTCATCACGTCGCACCGGGTGCATTACTTCGACCTGCTGGGTTATGGGCTGTCCGAGAAGGTCGAGGGCGATGTGTCGCTGGGCGTGCAGAACGAGCTGTTGACGCAACTGCTGGAGCATTGGGGGCTGGATTGCCCGGATGTGGTGGCCCACGATTTCGGCGGCGCGACGGTGCTGCGCGCGCATCTGCTGAACGGCAAGGACTACCGCAGCCTGACGCTGATCGACCCGGTGGCGTTGACGCCGTGGGGCTCGCCGTTCGTGCAGCAGGTGCGTCAGCATGAAGCGGCGTTCAGCGGCGTGCCCGATTACATTCAGCGGGCGATTGTGTCGGCCTATGTTCGCGGGGCGATCAAGCGCGACATACCCGACGATGAACTCGCGCCCTACGTGCAACCGTGGCTGGGCGATCCGGGGCAAGCGGCGTTTTACCGGCAGATCGCGCAGATGGATCAGCGCTATACCCGTGAGGTCGAGGGGTTGTACCCGACGGTTCGTTGCCCGGTGCAGATTCTGTGGGGCGAGGATGATCAGTGGATCCCCATCGAACGTGGCCGCGCACTGCAGCAGATGATTGCGGGGGCGCAGTTTCACCCAATCCCCAATGCCGGGCATCTGGTTCAGGAAGATGCGCCGGAGGCGATCGTTGCCGCGCTGCTGCGTTTTCTCCCCAAAACCCCCTGAAAACACCCGATTTTTTGTAGGAGCCAGCTTGCTGGCGATGGCGGAGTGTCAGTCGGCACATATGTTGCCTGTTGTACCGCCATCGCCGGAACGCCGCCCGCAGCAAGCCGGCTCCTACAGGGAAGCGGTGTGGTCCCGATCAATGGCGGGCATTTTTCTTTCGCTGCCGTGGTCAAAGTTCGCATCTGACCGATGCTCGATTTCCGTTGCCGCGCTAATGTCTATAACTGACGCGCCAACGCACTACTACAAGATCTCCAAAAGGATTCGCCTGATGCACATCATCAACGCCCGCCTGCGCAACCAAGAAGGCCTGCATGAGTTGCACCTGGAAAACGGCCTGATCAGCAATATTGCCCGTCAGACCGAAGCACCGACCCTGGGCCCCGATGATCTGGACGCCGGCGGCAACCTGGTGGTGCCGCCCTTCGTCGAACCGCACATCCACCTCGACGCCACGCTCACCGCAGGCGAACCGCGCTGGAACATGAGCGGCACGCTGTTCGAAGGCATCGAATGCTGGGGCGAGCGCAAGGTGACGATCACCGAGGAAGACACCAAGACCCGCGCCAGGAAAACCATCCAGGCCCTCGCCGCCCACGGCATCCAGCATGTGCGCACCCATGTCGATGTCACCGACCCGCAGCTGACGGCGCTGAGAGCGATGCTCGAAGTGCGCGAGGAAAGCCGGCACCTGATCGACATGCAAATCGTTGCATTCCCCCAGGAAGGCATCGAGTCGTACCGCAACGGTCGTGAACTGATGGAAGAAGCGATCCGCATGGGCGCGGACGTGGTCGGCGGGATTCCGCATTTCGAATACACCCGCGATCAGGGCGTGAGTTCAGTGAAGTTCCTGATGGACCTCGCCGAACGCACCGGTTGCCTGGTGGACGTGCATTGCGATGAAACCGATGACCCGCACTCGCGGTTTCTCGAAGTGCTCGCCGAAGAAGCCCGCAGCCGCGACATGGGCTCGCGGGTCACGGCCAGCCACACCACGGCCATGGGCTCTTACGACAACGCGTACTGCGCCAAACTGTTTCGCCTGCTCGGGCATTCGGGGATCAGTTTTGTCTCCTGCCCCACCGAGAGCATTCACCTGCAAGGGCGCTACGACAACTTTCCGAAACGTCGTGGCGTCACTCGGGTGAATGAATTGCTCGAAGCGGGGATGAACGTGTGCTTCGGCCAGGACTCGATCGTCGACCCGTGGTATCCGCTGGGTAACGGCAACATTTTGCGGGTGCTCGAAGCGGGTCTGCACATCTGTCACATGCTCGGGTATCGCAACCTGCAAAGCGCGCTGGACCTGGTCACCGACAACAGCGCCAGGGCGATGAACCTGGGGGA
This sequence comes from Pseudomonas sp. BF-RE-22, assembly GCF_019956155.1. Classification (NCBI taxonomy): domain Bacteria; kingdom Pseudomonadati; phylum Pseudomonadota; class Gammaproteobacteria; order Pseudomonadales; family Pseudomonadaceae; genus Pseudomonas; species Pseudomonas sp. BF-RE-22. The sequence goes on from NZ_JAHBDD010000064.1 coordinate 2,350, forward strand.
TCGGTATGGACTCGAGCGCGGGCGGCCGGCGAATTTGCTGATTCTTTCGGCGGACAGCGATTACGAGGTGATCCGCAGTCAGGGCTTGCCGCTGTATTCGGTTCGTGATGGGAAGGTGTTGATGAAGCGGCAGATGCCAGTGGTGGAGTTTTTTGGTGAGCAACCCTGAGTTTTGTGTTGGCTGAGCTGACGCCTTCGCGGGCAAGCCTCGCTCCTACAGGGATCGCCGAACCTGTAGGAGCGAGGCTTGCCCGCGAAGGCAATCTCAAATTCACCCCATCAACCGCGCCGTACCAAACAAACTGACCCGACTCAATTCCCCGTCTGTTTCCTCCAACAAAATCGGCGCCGTCCCACCAGGCATCACCACCTTCACCTCACCCGCCACCACCCAACCCACCCGCCAAGCCGCACACGCCACCGCGCTCGCACTGGTACCGGACGACGCCGTCGGCCCTTCCCCACGTTCAAACACCCGAGCAGCAATTCGCCCCGCTGACTCGCGCATCGCCCATTGCAAATTAACCCCCGCCGGGCACGGTCGCCCTGCCCCGGTCGGCATGGCATAGGCAATGCGCGTCAACCCTTCGGACAATCGCGCTTCGCGCATCTGCTCATTGGCCGGCAATGCCTCGGCATCGTCCACAAGCGTTACGCAATGCGGGTTGCCGACCCGCACGAACTGGCTGCGCGACCAAGCGGGATCCAGCGCCGACAACGATTGAACGTGGCTGAGCCCACGGCCGTTGAATGCTACATCGGTCACCCCTTGAGCACTGACCGCCTCGGGCCCGAACGCCGGTTTGCCCAGATCCAGCCAGAAACCCTGCACACCCTCGACCTGCGCACTTTTCACCAATGTTTCACCAGGCGAAGGCGTGTCGGCCTTGTCGTGATGAACCCTGAGCACACACGCCGCGTTTTCCGGAAACAGCCCTTGGTCGCTGAGCGCCTGGGAGAAAATCGTCAGCCCGTTGCCACTGCGCTCGGCCAGGGTGCCGTCGGTGTTGACGATCAACAGATCGAACGGCGGCGATGTTTGAAACGGGCCGACCAGCAGACCGTCGCAGCGATGGTCCTTGCTGCCGGGCGGTTGCGTGCCCGGCGCCCAGGCACAGAACGCCTCAATGGCCGACAATGCCCAGGTCGTGCGGGTTTGCGCCGCCAGACTGGCCTGTTCGGGTAAATCGATCCCTTCGCGGCGCACTGCATCCGGCGCCACTACCGCGTAGATATTGCCTCGAGCATCGTAGAACGGCGTCATGGCGCCTCCCGTGTAAACATCACAGGCGTGCAACATATCGCGAAACCGCGACGGGCTGTGCAAGGATGTCACCCTGCCTGACCGCGAAACCGTCCGGACGCTGATCGAACCTCATGGGTGAGTCACTGTCCCTTGGGGACGCGACGTTTTTTGCCAAGGATCGATATGACCAACCTCAACACACCCACCACTTTCGTGCCCGGACGCCTGGAACAGATGTCCACGCGCATTGCCTTTTTCATCGCCGGTTTCGGGATTGCCGCGTGGGCGCCGCTGGTGCCTTACGCCAAGGCCCGGGCCGGGCTGGATGAAGGCACCCTCGGTTTGCTGCTGTTGTGCCTGGGGGTGGGCTCGATTCTGGCGATGCCGATGGCGGGGCTGCTGGCCACGCGTTTCGGCTGCCGACGCGTACTGACGGGCGGTACGTTGTTGATCTGTCTGGCACTGCCGCTGTTGGCGACGGTGTCCTCGGTCCCGGCGCTGATTGCGGCCTTGTTCATGTTCGGCGCGGGCCTCGGCACGGTGGATTCGACGGTGAACCTGCAAGCGGTGATCGTCGAGCGCGCCAGCGGCAAAACCATGATGTCGGGTTTCCACGGGCTGTTCAGCCTCGGCGGGATTGTCGGGGCAGCGGGCGTCAGTGCCCTGCTCGGCTTCGGGGTTTCTCCGTTAGGAGCGATGCTGGTGGTGATCGTGCTGCTGCTGATCGCACTGTGCAAAGCCGCGCCGCACTTGCTGCCATATGGCAGCGAAAGTTCCGGGCCGGCCTTTGCCATTCCCCACGGCATCGTGCTGTTTATCGGCGGGATGTGTTTCATCGTATTCCTTGCCGAGGGCGCGGCGCTGGACTGGAGCGCGGTATTCCTGGCGCAGGAACGCGGGATCGACACGGCCTATGCGGGATTGGGTTATGCGGCGTTTGCGCTGACCATGACGGCCGGGCGGTTGACCGGTGACAAGATCGTCCGGCGCCTCGGCGCGACACGGGTGATCGTGTTCGGTGGGCTGACGGCCGCCGGGGGCCTGTTTCTGGCGACGTTCGCACCGAGCTGGGAGATGGCGCTGGTGGGTTATGCGCTGCTGGGCGCGGGCTGCTCGAATATCGTGCCGGTGCTGTACACCGCCGTGGGCAAGCAGACGGTCATGCCTGAAAGCATTGCCGTGCCGGCGATTACGACGCTGGGTTACGCGGGGATTCTGGCGGGGCCGGCGGTGATCGGGTTCATCGCCCACGGCAGCAGTTTGAGTTTTGCCTTTGGGCTGATGGCGGTGTTGCTGGTGGCGGTTGCCATTGGCGGGAAGGTGTTGAAGGCCTGAAAAGCATCGCCGGCAAGCCAGCTCCTACAAGGATCGTCAGTGCACACACTATCTATGTGCGAAACAACTGTAGGAGCGAGCGGTGCGGCGATCCGACTTGCCCGCGAAAGCGGTGGGTCAGGCGCCATTTCTATCGACTGGACAGCCATCTTCGCGGGCAAGCCTCGCTCCTACAGGGATCTCCAGCGAACACAGATTCTGTGCACGCCGGCGATCTTGTAGGAGCTGGCTTGCCGGCGATGCAGGCGACTCGGTCTATCAGAACCCGACACTGGCCTGCACGAAGAACGTGCGCGGTGCGCCGACGTACATGCCCGAGTTGTTGTCGCTGGAGCGGGTGAAGTACTGTTTGTCGAAGATGTTTTTCACCCCGGCGCCGACTTTCAGGTTCGATAGCTGCGCGCCGAAGTCATAACCGCCCCGCACGTTCCAGGTGACGTAACCAGGAATGTCGCCGTACTGACCGTCGGCAGTGCCTTCGGTGATGTAGTTGTTGGTGAAGCTGCCATTGGAATTCACGGCAACGCCCGGCGAACGTTGTTTGGACTGGGCAAACGCATCGACGTTGTAGGTCCAGCGGTCGATGTCATATCGCAAGCCGGCAGTTGCGACCTGGCGCGAATAGAACGGCAGGTCACGGCCCTTGAAGCCCGGAATCTCCCCTTCATACACGGCACGTGTGTAGGTGAAACCGGCGTTGGCGCTCAGGCCGTCAAGCCGTGGGTCCAGTGCCGCCATGTCGTAATGCACCGATGCTTCAACGCCCTGGTGTGTGGTTGCGCCGAGGTTGGTCCAGCCCGCATCGTTGCTGATGTACTGCAACTCTTTATCGAAGTCGATGTAGAACAGCGTCACTTCGCCGCCCCACACATCATCGTTGTAGCGCGTGCCGAGCTCGTAGGTCTTGGCTTTTTCCGGCTCCAGACCGTTGGCGGTGCTGTCACCCGTACCGCCCTGACCGAGCTGGAAATACTGCAGGCTGCCGAACGAAGTCTCGTAGTTGGCGAACAGTTTCCAGGCATCGGAAATGTGATACATCACGCTCAAGGCCGGCAGCGGCTCGTTGCTTTCGATGCTGCGATTCTTCTCTGTCACACGCTTGCCATCGGCATCGCGTCCGGGACGCTCATGCCAGTCGGTGCTGATGTGCTCGAAACGGATGCCGGGGGTAATCGTCCAGTTGCCGACGTCGATCTTGTCGTCGAGGTAAACGGAGTTGGCTTCCGTGCCGCCGGTGCGGTCCTGGTACACATGGCCGTCCGAGGCCTTGGTCACGACGGGCTCGTTGCTCTTGTTCAGCTCCAGACGGGTCGCCTGTTCGTGCATGCCTTCCTTGAGGTAGCGATAACCGACGCTGACCTCCTGGGTGGTCGGGCCCACGTCGAACACATGGGACACCCGCGGTTCGATGCCGAAGGTGTAATAGGTACGCGGGAACGAGCCGATAGTCTTCTGGTCGCGGGCGGCGATGTTGCTGCCACGGAAGCTGTCGGAGTAGTACGTCAGCACTTCTGCCTGGGTACGGTCATCGATCTGCCGTGCCCACTTGAACGAGACGTCCTTGCGGCGCCCGCTGAAGTTGTCGTTGTTGCGGTCGGACTGAAACGGATTGGCGTCGTACTGCGCCTGAGTCAGGCCGCCGGGCATGTCGGCGCTGGCATCGTAGTAATGCAGGTTGAGGCTGAAGTCGTCGACATCGGTCGGCGCCCAGTGGGTCTTGAGCAACACGTCGTCGATGTCGTTGCCGTTGTTGCGCTCACGGTAACCGTTGCCGTTCACGCCCGAGTACAACAGCGCCACGCCCATGCCGTTGTCCGCGGTACCGCCGGCAAACGCCGTGTCGATGTGCTTCCAGCCACCGTGCTTGGAAGTTTCCAGGGTGGTGCCGATTTCGGCGGAGGCTTTTTCCGGGATTGCGCGGGTCACGAAGTTGATCACACCGCCAACGTTCTGCGGCCCGTAGCGCACGGAACCGGCACCGCGCACCACGTCGATGCTGTCGAGGTTACCCGAGGAAATCGGAGCCATGGACAGCTGCGGCTGGCCGTACGGTGCGAATGCGGCCGGTACGCCGTCGATCAGCACGGTGGAGCGTGGCGACAGGCGCGAAGTCAGGCCGCGCACGCCGACGTTCAGGGAGATATCGCTGCCGCCAGTGCCGTTGGCTTCTTGCACTTGCACACCGGGCACACGCTTCAACACGTCGCCGACGTTCATCGCGCCTTGCTCGACCATGGCTTCGCGGCGAATCACCGTGCGAGCGCCAGGGTGGTTCTGCACCACGGCGGCATCGGCGTCACCGAGCCAGTCACCGACGACCTTGATGTCAGTCACGCCCAGTTCCAGCGGGCCATTGGCGGCTGAAGTCGGCGATGGAGCCGGCGTCAGGGTCACCGAACCTTCGTCGATCTGATACTCGAGACCGCTGCCCTGCAGCAATTGGCGCAAGGCCTGCTCCGGCGAAAGGTTGCCATCCACCGCCGGGGCCTGTTTGCCGGCGACCAGTTCAGGACTGAAAAAAACCTGCAACGAGGTTTGCTGGCCGAGCTCGCTCAGCGCCTGACCCAAGGGCTGCGCCGGGATGTGAATGGCATCGGCGGCAAAGGCCTGGGGCAGCGCAGCGTTGACCGCCAGCGCAAGGGCCAGCGGCAACCAAAGGGAGTTGTTGTTTTTAGCGGTGGTTTTTTTCACGTCGAACGTAGTCCTGTGGATCGCAAGAGTGTGCGCCTGTTAATGCAAACCAGTTGCAGTTGGACAGGAAGACGATCAACTCGAAAAAAACCTGAATTTATTTTGAAATTATTTCCTGACTGCCGTCATCGAGGGTGCGCACAGCCACCGGCAAGATGGTCGGCAAGGCCTTGAGCAGCGCGTCGGTGTTGTCGGATTTGAACACGCTGGTCAGGCGCAGATTGCCCACTGTGTCGTTGCCGACGGTGAGTGGCTTGTCCCGATAACGCGACACTTCCTCGGCCACTTCGGCCAGGCTGGCGTTGTTGAACACCAGTTTGCCGTTGCGCCAGGCCGTCAATTCCGAAGGGTTGACCGCATAGGCCGCGGCCACTTTGCCCTGGGCATCAATGCGCGTTCCCAGGCCAGCGGTAAGGTTGACGAACTCCTTGTCCGCCGCGCCGTGCCCCTGAACCCTGACCGTGCCCTGCTCCACCACGACCCGGGTGTCACTGACGCCGCGACGCACATCGAAGCGCGTGCCGGTGACCGTGACCTTGCCGCTGCCCGCTTGGACCACGAATGGCCGATCGCTGTCATGGGCGACGCTGAACATCGCCTCGCCTTGCGTCAATTCGATGCCGCGCTGACCTTTTTCAAAGCGCACCTGAAGACGGCTGCGGCTGTTCAGGTCGATCACCGAACCGTCCGGCAGCGCCACCTGGCGACGCTCGCCTAACGTCGTCGAATACTCGGCGGTGTATGGCGCCGGTTGATTCAAACCGCTGAACAGGCCCAGCCCCAACGCCACGGCCACCACACTGGCCGCCACCGCATAACGCACCAGCGGCCGACGTTTGCTGCGCGCCGACGGGGTTTCGCACAAGGCTTGCAGTCGTGCACGCGGCACAAGGTCGGCGGCTGTCCACAGGCCCTGAAGCAACTGAAATTCGTCGCGGTGCTGAGGGTGCTCGTTCAGCCAGTGCTCGAAACGCTGGCGCTCTTCGACGTCAATGGCCGGCTCCTGCAAACGCACAAACCACTGCGCCGCCTCATCGCGAACCGTCGTTTGCCCGCACGCGCAATCACGAGTATCCATCATGGAAGTTCCTGTTTGGCTGGGGAAGAGAGTGCACGGCCGATCATGGTTGCAAACCGTCGAGGCGGTCGCGCAGATGCCGCAGGGTGCGGATCATATACTTTTCCACCATGTTCTTGGACAGTCCCAGGCGTTCGGCGATTTCAGCCTGGGTCAGCCCTTCGATCTTCTGCCAAACAAAAACCTTGCGACAGTTGACCGGCAACTCGGTGAGCGCCCGTTCAATGGAATCAGCCAACTGGATCGCATGCATGAAATGCTCCGGGTCGCCGGACGACGACACACTGTGATCAACCGCCTCCGACTCCATGGCGCCCCGCCGATCCTCACGCCGATAACCATCCACCGCGATGTTGCGCGCAGTCTGGTGCAAATACGCCCGGGGCTGCTGCACCGCCGCCGAATCGGACTCAAGCACCCGCACGAAGGTGTCGTGGGCCAGATCCTCGGCCTGCTGACGATTTCTCAGGCGACGGGTCCAGGTGCCAACCAACTCTTCGTAATGCTCGAAAAAGCCGTGTCTGCGGGGCAACTTGGGGGTCATTGCGGTGTGCTGTGATGACGGGGCGTGAATAGTAATGCTTCCTATTAACCGGAAGCAATGGATTCCAGACAGCCGACTCGCCACCACTCGTCAACGAGAAAAGTTGATTTAGGCACACAGCCAAAGGATTCTGGCAGGCATCCAAAAGAAGCCAGCCACAAGCTGTAGCAAAGTGCAGTCATGCCAGTCACCGGCGTTCGTCCAGGAATTCAGACATGTTCACCTCCTTTGCCTCACTGAAAAGAAAACCCCTCGCCCGCCTCGCGCTGGCCATCAGCCTTGGCACGCTTGGCCTGCCTTACTGGGCGGGCACCGCTCAGGCCCATGGCGGGCACGCCGAGATGGTGCCGCTGCAAGCGGGCCTTGAGGAGTTTGGGGCCACGGTGAAATGGGACGACTACGCCGACCTGTTCGTGATTGCCAAGGACGGCGTTTATCTCAAGGTCAAACCGGGCAGCAAGGTCGCCATGCTCAACGGCAAACGGATGGAGCTGAGCGTGCCGGTGGTGTTCAAGGGCAAGACCGCTTTCATGTCCAAGGACTTCATCAATCAGGTGTTCCAGTCCGGCCTGGACAAGACCTTTGTCGTCGAGACGCGCCCTAACCCGCTCAACCCGCTGAGCGCGGATGAGATCAAGACTGCTGTCGAGATCATCAAGCAATCGGAGCACTACAAACCCGGTTTCCGCTTCACCGAAGTATCGGTCAACGAGCCGCCGAAGGATCAGGTGTGGAATTTCGTCTACAGCGGGCAAAACGTCGCCCAACCGCGCCAGGCCAACATTGTGGTGCTCGACGGCAAGCATGTGGTTGAAGGCCTGGTCGATCTCGACAGCAAGACGCTCAAATCGTGGAAGCCGATCGAAGGTGCCCACGGCATGGTCCTGCTGGATGACTTCGCGACGGTGCAATCGGCGATTGAAGCGAGCCCCGAGTATGCGCAGGCGCTGACCAAACGCGGTATCAGCGATGTGAAGAAGGTGGTGGCCACGCCGTTGACGGTCGGTTACTTCGACGGCAAGGACGGCCTGGCGCAGGACAAGCGCCTGTTGAAAATCGTCAGCTATCTGAATACCGGTGATGGCAACTATTGGGCACACCCGATCGAGGGGCTGGTGGCGATTGTCGATCTGGAGCAGAAGAAACTGATCAAGATCGAAGACGACGCGGTCATTCCGGTGCCGATGAAATCGACCCCGTACGACGGACGCGGGCGTAAGGGCACGTCGGTCAAGCCGCTGGAGATCATCGAGCCCGAAGGCAAAAACTACACCATCTCCGGCAACAGCATTCACTGGCAGAACTGGGACTTCCACGTTCGCCTCGACTCGCGGGTCGGCCCGATCCTGTCCACCGTCACTTATGACGACAAGGGCAAGAAACGCAAAATCATGTACGAAGGCTCGCTGGGCGGCATGATCGTGCCTTACGGCGATCCGGATGGCGGCTGGTACTTCAAGGCTTATCTCGACTCGGGCGATTACGGCATGGGCACGCTGACCTCGCCGATTGCGCGCGGTAAAGATGCTCCGGAAAACGCCGTGCTGCTGGACGCCACCATTGCCGACTACACCGGCGCCCCGACTTCGATTCCCCGCGCCATGGCGGTGTTCGAGCGCTACGCCGGCCCGGAATACAAACACCAGGAAATGGGCCAGCCCAACCTCAGCACCGAGCGTCGCGAACTGGTGGTGCGCTGGATCAGCACCGTCGGCAACTATGACTACATTTTCGACTGGGTCTTCCAGCAAAACGGCACCATTGGCATCGACGCCGGCGCCACCGGCATCGAAGCGGTCAAGGGCGTCAAATCGAAAACCATGCACGAAGCCACGGCCAAGGAAGACACGCGCTACGGCACGCTGCTGGACCACAACATCGTCGGCACCACGCACCAGCATATCTACAACTTCCGCCTGGACATGGACGTGGACGGTGAGAACAACTCGCTGGTGGAAGTGAACCCGGTGGTTGCCCCGAACGACCGTGGCGGGCCGCGCACCAGCACGATGCAGACCGAAACCAAAGTCGTCGGCACCGAGCAGCAAGCCGCGCAGAAATTCGACCCGTCGACTGTTCGCCTGCTGACCAATACCAGCAAGGAAAACAAAGTCGGCAACCCGGTTTCCTATCAGTTGATTCCGTACGCCGGCGGCACGCACCCGGTGGCCAAGGGTGCCAATTTCGGCAAGGACGAATGGCTCTATCACCGCCTGAGTTTCATGGACAAACAGCTGTGGGTGACGCGCTACAACCCGGAAGAAAAGTACCCGGAAGGCAAGTACCCGAACCGCTCGGACAAGGATGCGGGGCTTGGGCAGTTCACCCACGACAACCAGTCCATCGAAAACAGCGATGACGTGGTCTGGCTGACCACCGGCACCACGCACATCGCCCGTGCAGAGGAATGGCCGATCATGCCGACCGAGTGGGTGCATGTGCTGTTGAAGCCGTGGAATTTCTTCGATGAGACGCCGACGCTGAACCTCAACGTGCCGCAGCAAGCCGGCTCCTACAGGGGTTAGGCGTTTATTCAGTTGGATCTCAGGCGTGTTTTTTGCGGTACTCACCGGGCGAAATGCCGAAGCGCGATTTGAACGCGGTGGAAAAGTAGCTCGAATCGGAAAAGCCCCACGAATACCCCAGCACCGACAACTTCTGCTCGGTACGCGTTTGGCGCAGGGACTCCGCGCACAAATCCAGGCGCCGATTCTTGATGTACCGCGCCACCACCAATCCCTTCTTGGCAAACATCCGGTACAAACCACGCGTCGACATTCCCACCTCGCGCGCCAGCCATTCGGGGCAGAGGTCTTCCGAGCGGATGTGCTCATCGATGAAGCCCAGGGTCTTGCGAAAGAGGCGCTCATGCACGTCCGCGCATGCTTCGCTGTGGCTGATGGCCGGACGCAGCAGGCTGACAATCGCCTCCAACGTCGCTTCGCTTTCTGCCTGGCTCAGGCATTGCTGGTGCGTGGCGTCCAGAATCAAACGGTGCGAGAGCATCGCGATGGGGGATGTCGCGGCGATCCGGTGCCCGCACTGGACCGGATTGAAGCGCAGGGTTTGCTCGACCAGTTGCGACGGCAGAATCAATGACAGCTGCCGGGAGTTTTCACTGTAGGTAAAGTCGCTGGGGCGCGAGGCGTCGATCAGCGTGATATCCCCGGCCGACAGCAACACCTTGCTGTCGCCCTGAGCCATGCCGGCGCTGCCATCGAGCTGAAACACCGCAAAGTATTTACCGTCCTCGCCCGCCGCCACTTCGTGAGGCGTGCGGTACAGCCGTGCCTGGCGGGCATCGACAAAACTGAGCTTCAGCGCGCCGTCCTGGTGCTCGCGGATCTGTCCGGCAAACTCATCACCCAGGGGTTGCGCATTGAAGGCGCCACAGATCTGGTTGATCTGATGAATCCACTGGTCGAAGCCATCACGGCGCTGTGCAATTGAAGAAATCATGTCGGGCCTCACGCAGGCTTGTTTTTATTATCTACGCCAATCCACGGGTTCTCCTGAACAGTGCCGCTCCTACGCAAACAGACGGGTTATTTAAGCCCGCCAAAGCGCCGATAAAAGCTTTCGCCCACGTCCGGCAACGGACCATCGGCGGTTTCCAGTGCAGTGTTCAACCACTCTTCGGCCTTGGCGTAGATCAGCCGGTAAATGTTGCGGCACAACTGGCGGGCGGCGCGTCCTTCCCAATCGCCGGGCAACAACTCGTCCGGCAATTGCGGGTCACGCAGCAGCAGTTTGCGGTACTCGTGAATAAGCAGGACCCGTGCCAGGAAGCAGTCCGACGGTTGCAGGTTTTCCTGCTCGCGAAGCGCTTGCCAGAGCGGTCGGAACAGTTGGATGAACTCGCTGTAATGGGCCGCCAGCTCCTCGATGTTCCAGCTCTCGCGCACCTGCAAACGCAGGGCCTTTGAGGCAAGCACGTCTTGTGCGGTGGTTTCGAAGACGATGGTGTCTTCCTGGGCACCCAGGTCGAGCAAGGTCGCGTTGACGTCGGCCCGATCACTGCGCGGGCAGGCCAGCACGGCGGGCGAGATCGCACCAAAACCTTGCCACTCCAGTTCTTCGCGCACTTGTTTGCGCTTGTCCTGGGTCAGTTGCGTAAGCATCACCAGGCACCACGAACCGTCCCAGGCCGGAACGGTGGAGCTGTAGACCCGCTTGAAGGCTTTGTCGAAACGCCGACGGCCGGCGCCGGTCAGGCTGTAGTAGCTGCGACGCCCGACTTTTTCGGCGGTCAGCCAGCCTTCCTTGGTCAGGCGAAAAATCGAGGTGCGGATCAGCCGTTCGTTGATGCCGATGGGCTCGAGCAACTGAATCAGGCTGCCCAGCCACACCGTGCCGCCGTGGGGTTCGATGGCATCCCCGTACAGCGTGATGATCAAGGAACTGGCGCGGATCGGCGTCTGCTCCTGGAAGCGGGTAATCAGATGGTTCAAGGGTGTCAGGGACGACATGGGCGTACCGAGCTGAAAAAAGAAAAGGAATATACCGAATTTCCTTTGTAGGAGCCGGCTTGCTGGCGATCGCGGTGTGCCAGAAACATTAATCTCGACTGACAC
>NZ_JAHBDD010000065.1:0-12524 GCF_019956155.1 Pseudomonas sp. BF-RE-22
GAGACAGTCTCTGCGGTCTGTCAGATACACCGAGGTGATGCCATCGCCAGCAAGCCGGCTCCTACAATTTGAAGCGTGGGTTATTCGAAGTGTTCGATGTTCACCGGGTCGCCGGATTTCATATCCAGCTGCTTGCGGATGTCTTCGAACATCAGATCGTAATGCTTGTGGACCGAGCCGATCTGGCTGTGGGTCTTCGGAATCCCGTACTTCTCGGCGATTTTCGTTACGTTGTTGGCGAAGTTGTAGGCTTCCTCCTTGCGCAGAAAGAAGGGCTCCTTCACGTCCTTTCCTTGAATACTGCCATGCAGGGTGAACTGAATCCCTTTCTCCCCCTTGGGATTCTTGCTGACTTCATAGTCTAGGTGCACGTTGTAGCTGACATCGTCCGGTGTCAGTGCATGGCGCTCAATGTGCAGGTGACCGGGCTCGAACTGTGCCATTGACGGTTCTCCTTATAAATAAGTAATGCCAGGTTTTGCCGTGCTGATGCGGGTGCCGGCCGTGCCCTGGACGATCGCCTCGATGTCCGAGAGTGAACCGATCACCGCGACTTTTCCAGTATGGCGCGCGAACTCGCAGGCTGCCTGAACCTTGGGTCCCATGGAGCCGGCGGCGAAGCCGAGTTTTTCCATTTCGTCCGGGTGTGCCTGGCCGATGGCCTTTTGTGTGGGTTTACCGTAGTCGATGAAGGCCGCGCTGACGTCGGTGGCAATCACCAGCAAATCGCTGTCCAGCTGTTCGGCCAGCAGCGCCGAGCACAGGTCTTTGTCGATCACCGCTTCCACGCCTTGCAGCTTGCCATGAGCGCCGTACATGGTCGGAATGCCGCCACCGCCGGCGCAAATCACGATGCTGCCTTTTTCCAGCAGCCACTTGATCGGGCGGATTTCGAAGATGCGTTTCGGTCTCGGGCTGGCCACCACGCGGCGGAATTTGTCGCCGTCCGGGGCAATCGCCCAGCCTTTTTCGGCGGCGAGTTTTTCTGCTTCTGCCTTGGCGTACACCGGTCCGATGGGTTTGGTCGGGTTCTGGAAGGCCGGGTCGTTGGCGTCGACTTCGACCTGGGTCAGGAGCGTGGCGAAGGGCACTTCGAAGTCCAGCAGGTTGCCCAGTTCCTGTTCGATGATGTAGCCGATCATGCCTTCGGTTTCGGCGCCGAGCACGTCCAGCGGGTAAGGCGACACCGAGGTGTAGGCCGCCGCCTGCAACGACAGCAGGCCGACCTGCGGGCCGTTGCCGTGGGCGATGACCAGTTCGTTGCCGGCATGGATCTTGGCGATCTGTTCGGTGGCGATCCGGATGTTGGCGCGTTGGTTGTCCGCGGTCATGGGTTCACCACGGCGGAGCAGGGCGTTACCGCCCAGAGCAACGACGATACGCATGATTCAGTCCTTCTAAACAAAGAAATGGCGAGCGACCCGGAGCGGACCCTTGTAGGAGCCGGCTTGCTGGCGATGGCATCTCCTCGGTCTGTCAGATGCACCGCGGTGATGCCATCGCCAGCAAGCCGGCTCCTACAGGAGGCCGGGTCAGCCGTTACAGGTCAGCCAGGGTCGACACCAGGATCGCCTTGATCGTGTGCATGCGGTTTTCCGCTTGCTCGAAGGCGATGCACGCTGGCGACTCGAACACGTCATCGGTGACCTCGATGCCGTTGGACAGGTGCGGATACTGCTCGGCAATCTGTTTACCGACCTTGGTGTCGCTGTTATGGAACGCCGGCAGGCAGTGCATGAACTTGGTGCGCGGGTTGCCGGTGGCTTTCATCAGTTCCGCGTTGACCTGGTAGGGCAACAGTTGCTGGATGCGTTCAGCCCAGGCTTCGACCGGCTCGCCCATCGACACCCAAACGTCGGTGTGGATGAAGTCCACGCCCTTGACCGCTGCTTTCGGGTCTTCGGTCAAGGTGATGCGGGCGCCGCTTTCTTCCGCGTATTTCTTGCAGCGCGAGACCAGGTCATCAAGGGGCCACAGGGCTTTCGGCGCGCAGATGCGCACGTCCATGCCCAGCTTGGCGCCGATCAGCAGCAGCGAGTTGCCCATGTTGTTGCGCGCGTCGCCCAGGTAGGCGTAGCTGATTTCGTGGATCGGCTTGTCCGCGTGTTCACGCATGGTCAGCACGTCGGCGATCATTTGCGTCGGGTGGTACTCGTCGGTCAGCCCGTTGAACACCGGCACACCGGCGAACTTGGCCAGTTCCTCGACGATTTCCTGCTTGAAGCCACGGTATTCGATAGCGTCGTACATGCGCCCCAGTACGCGGGCGGTGTCCTTCATGCTTTCCTTGTGGCCGATTTGCGAGGAGTTCGGGTCGATGTAGGTGACGTTGGCGCCCTGATCATAGGCCGCGACTTCGAAGGCGCAACGGGTGCGGGTCGAGGTTTTTTCGAAGATCAGCGCGATGTTGTTGCCTTTGAGGTGTTGTTGCTCGGTGCCGGTGTACTTCGCGCGTTTGAGGTCACGGGACAGGTCGAGCAGGTAACGCAGCTCACGGGGCGTGTGGTGCTCCAGGCTGAGCAGGTTACGGTTGTGGATGTTGAACGCCATGATGATTCTCCTTGAGTTCGGTAATCGGCCCGGCCGCTACCGGGTCAGTGCGGCCGGGGGGATGGTCGTTTAGTAGTCGATAGGGTCGCGGATGATCGGGCAGGTCATGCAGTGGCCGCCGCCACGCCCGCGTCCCAGTTCACCGGCGCTGATGGTGATGACTTCCACACCGGCCTTGCGCAGCAGGGTGTTGGTGTAGGTGTTGCGGTCATAGCCGATCACCACGCCGGGTTCCACGGCCACCACGTTGTTGCCGTCGTCCCACTGCTCGCGTTCGGCGGCGAAGCTGTTGCCGCCGGTTTCCACCACGCGCAACGCTTTGAGGTTCAATGCCTTGGCCACCACGTCGAGGAAGTTGCCTTCTTCGCGACGGATGTCGATGCCCCCTTGTTTGCCTTCATCCGGGCGCAGGGTGAAGCCGACGATCTGATTCACCACTTCCGGGAAAATCGTCACCAGGTCGCGGTCGCAGAAGCTGAACACTGTGTCCAGGTGCATGGCCGCACGGGACTTCGGCAGACCGGCGACGATGACTTTTTCCACGGCCTTGTTCTTGAACAGGTTCAGGGCCAACAAGCCGATGGCCTGACGGGATGAGCGTTCGCCCATGCCGATCAACACCACGCCGTTGCCGATCGGCATGACGTCGCCGCCTTCAAGGGTGGAACTGCCGTGTTCCTGGTCCGGATCGCCGTACCAGATTTCGAAGTCGGCGTTGGTGAACTGCGGGTGGAATTTGTAGATGGCGGTGGTCAGCAAGGTTTCCTGACGGCGCGCCGGCCAGTACATCGGGTTCAGCGTCACGCCGCCGTAGATCCAGCACGTGGTGTCGCGGGTGAACTGGGTGTTGGGCAGCGGCGGCAGAATGAAGCTGGAGTGGCCGAGGAAATCGCGGAACATCTGGATGGTCTTGCCGCCGAAACTGTCCGGCAGGTCATCGGCGGAGACGCCGCCAATCAGGAACTCAGCGATCTTGCGCGGCTCCAGGCTGCGCAGCCATGACTTCGTTTCATCGATCAACCCCAAGCCGACCGAATTGGCGGTGACCTTGCGTTCCAGAATCCAGTCGAGGGCTTCAGGAATCGCGACGATGTCGGTCAGCAGGTTGTGCATTTCCAGCACGTCGACCCCGCGTTCACGCATCTTGGTGACGAAATCGAAATGGTCACGCTTGGCCTGGGCGACCCACAGCACATCATCGAAAAGCAGTTCGTCGCAGTTGTTCGGGGTCAGCCGCTGGTGGGCCAGGCCGGGGGAGCAAACCATGACTTTGCGCAGTTTGCCGGCTTCGGAATGTACGCCGTACTTAACTTTTTCCGTGGTCATTACAGTGATCCTCCAGATGACAAAACAATCGGGTATTACAGGGTCAGGAAGCCGTCATACAGCCCGTAAGCTGCCACCAGGGCGCCCACGATGACGGCTGCAAAAATCAGCTTCTCGACGTTGGTGAAAATCGGTTTGCCGAGTTCTCGCTTGGCCTTGGCGAACAGGATGACCCCGGGCGCATAGAGCAGGGCAGACAACAGCAAGTATTTGGTGCCCCCTGCGTAGACCAGCCAGACCGCGTAGATCACCGCGATGGCACCGATGAGCAAATCCTTCGAGCGTTCGCCCGAGTCGTTTTCATAACTCTCGCCGCGCACCGCCAGCAGCAGTGCATAAGCCGCGGACCACAGATACGGCACCAGAATCATTGAAGTGGCGAGGTAGATCAGCGACAGGTAAGTACTGGCGGAAAACAACGTGATAATCAGGAACAGCTGCACCATCGCGTTGGTCAGCCACAAGGCATTGACCGGCACATGGTTGGCGTTCTCCTTGCGCAGGAATTCCGGCATGGTGTGGTCCTTGGCGGCGGCGAACATGATCTCCGCACACAACAGCACCCATGACAGCAACGCACCGAGCAGGGAAATGATCAGGCCGACGCTGATCAGCACCGCGCCCCAGTGACCGACCACGTGCTCCAGCACCGCGGCCATCGACGGGTTCTGCAGTTTCGCCAGTTCCGGTTGGGTCATGATGCCCAGCGACAGCACGTTCACCAGCACCAGGAACAACAGCACGGTGATGAAGCCGATCACGGTGGCTTTACCGACGTCGCTGCGCTTTTCCGCCCGCGCCGAGAAGATGCTCGCGCCTTCGATGCCGATGAACACCCAGACGGTGACCAGCATCATTTTGCGCACCTGGTTCATCACGCTGCCCAGGTCGGGGTTTTTCACGCCCCAGATGTCAGCGGTGAAGATGTCGAGCTTGAAGGCGAAAATCGCGATCAGCACAAACAGCAGCAGCGGCACGACCTTGGCGACGGTGGTCACCAGGTTGATGAACGCCGCTTCCTTGATCCCGCGCAGCACGAGGAAGTGCACGCCCCAAAGCAGCAGCGACGCACCAATCACAGCGGCAACGGTATTGCCTTCGCCGAAGATCGGGAAGAAGTAGCCGAGAGTGCTGAACAGCAGGACGAAGTAACCGACGTTACCGAGCCAGGCACTAATCCAGTAACCCCACGCGGAGGAGAAACCCATGTAGTCGCCGAATCCGGCCTTGGCGTAGGCGTAGACCCCGCCGTCCAAGTCAGGTTTGCGATTGGCGAGTGTCTGGAACACGAAGGCGAGTGTCAGCATGCCTACGGCAGTGATGGCCCAACCGATCAGCACCGCGCCGACGTCGGCACTGGCGGCCATGTTCTGGGGCAAAGAAAAGATCCCGCCACCAATCATAGAGCCGACAACCAACGCAACAAGTGCACCGAGTTTCAGTTTTCCGGGGGATTCAGACATTGCATGACTCCAATGCAGGAGAAGAGAGACAACAGAGTAGTTCTGTTAGCAATTCAGTCAGCTGACTTAGATCAGTGCATGGCTACATTCCATTGTTAATGAAAGACTTATGAACCTTTTCCGGGCATAACGGTATTTCCGGAAAAGCCCGGTCCAGAGGCCTCGACTCATACAAAAGGAATAACTCCAATTGCTTGGAACTTTTACGCTAGTTCGTTTTCTGCGTTCCGCAAATTTTTGACGCCGGTTTCAGGTATGGAATCGATTAATTAAGATTGACCCACAAATTCGCTCTTTGCCAAGACGCTAATAGAATCATCCGCTATAAATAACGGACATGACTTGGCGTTTTCTAATAAACGTTATTACGCTGTACCTATTTAGTTAAAACCAACCATGTGACGGTTTCCCGGCCGTGGTCATTCCCCGGTCACATCGGGAAAAATGGAGACGCAGGCATGTCGCAACCGACGCAAAAACTACGCCTGAGCGCACTGATCGCGCTGGTGGTTGGATCGATGATTGGTGGCGGGATCTTTTCCTTGCCACAGAACATGGCCGCCCGTGCCGATGCCGGCGCGATATTGATCGGTTGGGCCATCACCGCCGTCGGAATGCTGACGCTGGCCTTCGTGTTCCAGACGCTGGCCAATCGCAAACCCGAGCTGGACTCCGGGGTGTACGCCTACGCGAAGGCAGGGTTCGGCGACTACATGGGGTTCTCGTCCGCGTGGGGGTACTGGATCAGCGCCTGGCTGGGCAACGTCGGTTACTTCGTTCTGCTGTTCAGCACCCTCGGTTACTTCTTTCCGGTGTTTGGCCAGGGCAACACGCCCATCGCCATCGGTTGCGCCTCGGTCCTGCTGTGGGCCGTGCACTTTCTGGTGCTGCGCGGGATCAAGGAGGCGACGTTCATCAATCAGTTGACCACCGTGGCCAAGATCGTGCCCCTGATCATGTTCATCGTCATCGCCGCCGTGGCGTTCAAGGCTGACATCTTTACCCGTGACATCTGGGGCCGCAGCAACCCGAATTTCGGCGGCGTGATGGATCAGGTGCGCAACATGATGCTGGTCACCGTGTTTGTGTTCATCGGCATCGAGGGCGCCAGTGTGTATTCGGCACGGGCGGAAAAACGTTCGGATGTCGGCCGGGCGACGGTCATCGGTTTTATTGGCGTGCTGGCGCTGTTGGTGCTGGTGAATGTGTTGTCGCTGGGGATCATGAGCCAGCCGGAACTGGCCAACCTGCAGAACCCGTCACTGGCGGCGGTGCTGGAACATATCGTCGGGCCCTGGGGCGCGTTGTTGATCAGCATTGGCCTGGCGATTTCGCTGCTCGGCGCGTTGCTCTCCTGGGCGCTGCTTTGCGCCGAAATCCTCTTTGCCACGGCCAAGGACAAGACCATGCCGGCCTTCCTGAAAAAGGAAAACGCCAACCATGTGCCGGTCAATGCGCTGTGGCTGACCAACGTGATGATCCAGCTTTTCCTGCTGATCACGCTGTTTTCCGCCGGGACTTACACCAGCCTGATCTACCTCGCGTCGTCGATGATTCTGGTGCCGTATCTGTGGTCGGCAGCGTATGCGGTGTTGTTGAGCGGGCGCGGCGAAACGTACGAGCACGCGTCGGCGGAACGCACCAAGGACTTGCTGATCGGCGGCATCGCGCTGAGTTATGCGGTGTGGCTGTTGTACGCCGGCGGGGTCAAGTATTTGCTGCTGTCGGCGTTGTTGTATGCGCCGGGGGTAATTCTGTTCGCCAAGGCCAAACGCGAGCAGGGTGAGCCGCTGTTTACAGCGATCGAGAAAGGGATATTTACCGCGGTCATCAGCGGCGCCGGTTTGGCGGCGTATGGCTTGTACAGCGGATTTCTGTCGTTGTGAGGTTGCGGCTGGCCTATCAGCCGCCCTATGACTGGCCGGCGATGCTGGGGTTCTTGTCGGCGCGGGCCGTGGCGGGAATGGAAACGGTGGTGGATGGCGTGTATTCGCGCAGCATCGGCCTGGACGGCGCTCACGGTACGTTTTCGATAAGGCCGGTGGCGGGCGATGCGCTGGAAGTGACGCTGGATTTTCCTGACCCGGCGGCGGTGCCGGAGATCGTTGCGCGGTTGCGACGGATGTTTGATCTGGATGCGGATTTAGCGGCGATTCATCGGTCGCTGGAGGTTGACCCGTTGATGGCGCGGTTGATTGCCGAGCGGCCGGGGTTGCGGGTTCCGGGGACGTGGGACGGTCTGGAACTGGCGATTCGTGCGGTGCTGGGGCAGCAGATCAGCGTGGTTGCGGCGATCAGGTTGGCGGGGAAACTGGTGGTGCAATATGGGCCGCCTTTGGCGTCGGTTTTGCCCGGTATCACGCAGGTGTTCCCGGTGGCTGGCGTATTGGCGCAGGCGGATCTGGCGGCGCTGGGCATGCCGAAAAGCCGGGGTCGGACGTTGTCGGGTGTGGCCCAGGCGTTGCTTGATGATCCGTTGTTGTTTGAACCGGGGCGTGAGGGTGGTGTGGCTCGGTTGCTGGCGTTGCACGGGATTGGCGACTGGACGGCGCAGTACATTGCCTTGCGACAATTGCGCGAGATGGATGCGTTTCCGAATGGGGATGTGGGATTGATCAATGCGTTGTCGGCGCTTGAGGGGGAGCGGGTGACGGTTCGGGAGTTGTTGGCGCGGGCCGAAGGTTGGCGACCTTGTCGAGGGTATGCGGCGCAGCTTTTGTGGACATCACTGAGTCGGGCGGACTGAACTGATCCGGGATTTTTAGTGACTGTTCGACCGCAATCGCCGGCAAGCCGGTCTCGCTCCCACAGGTTTTGTGATCGACGCTGATCCCCTGTAGGAGCTGGCTTGCCAGCGAAGCTATTTCAAGATCACCACCACTGCGCGCGATGTGAACCCAATTCGGAGGCCGGTATCGCCCACTGCAACGGCGTCCCGGTGATTTTCAGTGGCACATGAAGCCGATGCGCCGGCCCCCAAGGCGTCTGTTCAACCAACAAGTCCTGATCGTTTTCATCCTCTGCCCGCAGCGGCTCACTCGTCCCCGCACCCTGTTCAATCAACAATTTCGCCGTCCGCGCCAGCGACAACCGTGCCGCCCCGCCCCGTCCCAGCAACGTGATCGCCGCAGCCGCCATCAAATACCCGGTGGCATGATCCAGCGCCTGCACCGGCAACGGCGTCGGCTTGTCCGCCTTCTTCCATTGCATCCCCGCTTCGGCAATCCCGCTGCTCATCTGCACCAGGCTGTCGAAGCCGCGGCGGTTCTGCCATGGTCCGCTCCAGCCGTAGGCGTTCAGGCAAACGTCGATCAGGCCGGGCGCGAGTGTCTGCCGTTCGGCGACGCCGTAACCCAGCCGTTCCAGCGCATCGGCGCGGTAGCCGTGGAGCAGAATGTCGGCGTCCTTGAGCAGGCTTTCGAACAGGATGCGATCTGCCGGGTCATGCAAGTCCAGGCGTGCGCAGCGTTTGCCCAAGGTGACTTCCGGCACCACGCCGGGCTCGTTCCAGGTCGGTGGGTCGATGCGCAAAACGTCGGCGCCGAGGCCGGCAAGAAAGCGACTGGCGACCGGGCCGGCAAGCACGCGGGTCAAATCCAGCACCTTGATCCCGGCCAGCGGTCGCGCCACCGATCCTTGCCACGATGACGGCGGTTCAGGGTTGCCGGCGCTGAACTGAATCAGTGGTTCAGAGTTCACCGCCTGGCCCTGAGGGTGGGCCTGCCATTGCGCCCAGCTGCGCATTTCAGCGGCGCAGCCACCGGCCTCGACCACGGCGTGTTCCAGATCGGTTTTCGCCCATTGCGCAACCTTGCTCGCCACGGCGGCGCGATCGGCACAGGCGCCGAGCACTTTTTCGGCCGCCGCACGGTGATGAGGCGCGTTGGTGTGCAGGCGGATCCAGCCGTCGCTGGTCGGGTAGTCTCCGGCCACCGGGTCCCAGAGTGGAGGAACGCTCCAGCCGACGGGACGGATCGACGTCGCGAACCAGAAAGAGGCGAGGCGACGGTCGACTTCAAGGTTGGGCAAACGACCGGTGTGCTGGTGCAGTAACTCGCTGACCGCCTGGCCGGCAGCGGCAATGCTGGCGCTCGCCAGGTCAGTGACGGCGAACGCCGAGGGCAGGGCGCCCTTCGAGGTGAACGGAATCGGGGTGTGGGGCAAGCCGAGTGCGGCTTGAATGGACGTGAGTAAATCAGTCATCGAAGGCCCTCCGGAACGAGAGGCCGAGCATAGATCAAACAGCTGATGATGCGGGTGAAACCTGTAGGAGCGAGGCTTGCCCGCGAAGAACGATGATGCGGTCTACCTGGCAGATCGCGTCATCGTTCTTCGCGGGCAAGCCTCGCTCCTACAGGGATCGGCGGCGTTTGGTTAAACGCGGAACTGATCCATCAATTTCATCTGGTGGGTGGTCAGGGAGTTGAGTTGGCTGCTGATCTGCGCCGATTCGGTGGCCTGGCCGGTCAGGGTTTCGGTGACGGTGCGGATCGCCGAGACGTTGCGGTTGACCTCTTCGGCCACGGCGCTTTGTTGTTCGGCGGCGCTGGCGATTTGCAGGTTCATGTCGCTGATCACCGTGACCGCGTCGCTGATTTTGCTCAAGGCTTGCACCGCTTGTTGAATCTGCCCGGCGTTGCTGTGCGCCTGGGTCTGGCTCGAATGCATGGTAGCGACTACGCCGCGGGTGCCGGTCTGGATGCGTTCGATGACGATGCGGATCTCTTCCACCGAATCCTGCGTGCGTTTGGCCAGGTTGCGCACTTCATCGGCCACCACCGCAAAACCGCGACCGCTCTCGCCGGCACGGGCGGCTTCGATGGCGGCGTTGAGCGCCAGCAGGTTGGTCTGCTCGGCGATGCTGCGGATGACTTCCAGCACCGAACCGATCTGCTCGCTGTTGACCGCCAGCGCTTCGACTTCGGTCACCGCCTTGCTGACTTCGTCGGCCAGTTGATTGATGTCGCGGGTGCTGCGTTCGATGATCGACATGCCATCGCGAGCCGACTGGTCAGCGCCTTTGGCCGCGTTTGCCGCGTTCGACGCACTGTTGGCGACGTCATGGGCCGTGGCGCTCATTTCGTTGGACGCGGTGGCGACCTGGTCGATTTCGCGGAACTGCACCTGCATGCCTTCGCTGGTCTGGCGGGCGATCTCAGAAGACTGATCGGCGGTGCCACGGGCATCGGTGATGCTCTGTTTGATCTGCGCGATGGTCGGTTGCAGCTTGTCGAGGAAACGGTTGAACCAACTCACCAATTCGCCCAGTTCATCCTGCTTGCTGTAATGCAGGCGCTGGGTCAGGTCGCCGTCGCCGCTGGCAATGGCCTTGAGCATCTCGGCGACGCTGTTGATCGGCCGGGTCACGCCCGACGCGGTGAGCCAGATCAGCAGCAGGCCGACGAGGCCGGCAGCGACCGCCACCAGCACGGCTTTGATCGTGCCGCTTTGCTGGGCATCATCGAGCACCGTTTGCAGCTTCACCGAATCGGCCAGCAGCACTTGCTTGGGCAGGTCGATCACCACGCCCCAGGCTTTGGAATCGCTGATCGGGCTGACCGGGTACACCGCACGAATCAAATCACTTTGTTCGAGGATTTTCGGTGCGCCGCCGCTGAGCAATTGCAGGACATCCTTGCCCTCTGCGCCCAGGGTCTCACCGATGCTTTTACCGACCTTGCTCGCATCGACGCTGTAAGCGGCAAGCACGCCGCTGCCAGAGACAATCAGCATGTGCCCGGCGCTGTTGAACAGATCACGCTGGGAACCGACAGCCGCTGCCTGAAGGGCGTCGAGGGCGATGTCCACACCGACTACGCCGATGGATTTGCCGTCCACCAGCAGCGGTACGGAAATGGTGGTCATCAGCATTTCCTTGCCGCCGACGGTGTCGGCGTACGGGTCCAGCAAGCAGGTGCGCTTGTTGTCGCGAGGGCAGGTGTACCAGCTGTTGTAAGGCGTGCCGCTGAGGCTCAAGGTGGTTTTGGTCATGTCGTCTTCGACCATGATCGTGTTGAGCGCGGTACCACCGGCACGGCTCCAGTAACTGGCGAAACGACCGGCTTCGTTGGACTGGCGAGCGGCGTCATTGGCGAACTCGCTGTCCTTGCCGTCCAGACCGTTGGGTTCGAACGCCAGCCAGATCCCCAGCACTTTACTGTTGCGCTCGAAGGCGGTTTTCAGGCTCTGGTTCAGCTCTTCACGCAGGGCGCCGGCCTCAAGCGAGCGCTTGGCGGCCAGGGCGCGCATGTCCTTGATCTGGTCCGCGAGGGCGGTCACCACCAGCAGGCTTTCGCCAAAGGTTTTCTGCACCCGCACCGCTTGCTCGGCGGCCTTGGCCTGAAGCAGGTCTTGCACGCTGTCGGTGAGCATTTTGCTGCTGGAGGCGCTGACCAGCTCATCGTTCTGGTTGGTCTGGTAGAAGTTCATGCTGACGATCAGGACGACCACGCCCAGCAGGCATAGACCGGAGAGCAGAACGATTTTCAGGCGGATGGACAGAGAGTCGAACATAGGACGAACTCGCGAAGGGATGAAGTGTTGGCTGCGAGTCGAAGTCGACCCGGTTCGCCAAATCCATTCAGCGCCAATCTCTGCGCATCGGCGTGGGGCGAGGATGCATGAAGGTGACCCCGACGAACGGTCATGGTTGAACGTTTGCGCGGAAAAATGTGCCGAAAAGCGCTTTAAAACGGGGATAAATCGCGGAGTGTGTCAGGTGGTTTGCGGCAGTGATTCCGGTCGTGACCAGATCCACAGATTACCCAGGCTCATGCCGGCGATGGCGAGGTAAACCGGCCAACCGTGATCGAGCATGACCAGCATCAACCCGGCGCACAGCAGCATGCTCACGGTGGCACTGACCTTGGCTCGACGTGCAACGATTTTGCCGTTGCGCCAGTTGCAGAGGATCGGACCGAACAGCCGATGGTTTTCCAGCCAGGCACTCAGGCGCGGCGAACTCTTGGTCGCGGCCCAGGCGGCGAGCAGGACGAACTCGGTGGTCGGCAGGCCTGGCACGACGATGGCGATCAGGCCGATGGCTAGGCTGATGTAGGCGAGAGCGCCGAACAGGAAACGGGCGAGTTTGGAGGAGGGGCGAGTCATAAGGTCGATTTATGACCTGTAGGAGCGAGGCTTGCCCGCGAAGAACGATAACGCGGTCTGTCAGAAAAACCGCGTTAT
>NZ_JAHBDD010000077.1:0-226449 GCF_019956155.1 Pseudomonas sp. BF-RE-22
AAAGTTTCCTTTGCAACTTCAACCACTTGCGCTTCCGATCTCTCGTTAGCGGGAGGCGAATTCTACAGCGTTACTCGCTGCTGTCAACACCTCTTTTTCTCCGCTTTCGACCGAGAAGATCGAACCGCCAAAAGAGCCAAACAACACCGCTCCTTCAACTCCTTCTGGGCTTCGATGACCTGAAGCAACTCGCTATCGAAAACTGCGTAACTCTTTGTTTACCAAGGAGTTTTCCGTTTCGACTGCGCCGGAAGTGGGGCGAATTATAGGCTTCCAGAATCTGCCGTCAACCCCTAATTTAGCCTTTCTATCAGGATGCTCAAAATCACTGCTTATATATAGACGCGAACACCTTGAATGCGCAGTATATTGCCCAACACTAGAACAATACGTTCGTTTCCTGCCTTGGACGATGCCACGCAATGAATGACCACCCCCGCAGCCTTGCCTCGACCCTGTTCTCGGTTGGCCTGCTATTGATAGCCATGGCGTCGATCCAGTCCGGAGCCTCCCTGGCCAAAAGCATGTTCCCGGTTATCGGTGCGCAGGGGACAACGACCCTGCGGTTGATTTTCGCCAGCGTAATCATGCTGATACTGCTGCGCCCATGGCGTGCGAAGCTCACCGCGAAATCCTTGCGCACGGTCATTGTCTACGGGATGGCACTCGGCGGCATGAACTTCCTCTTCTATATGTCCCTGCGCACAGTCCCATTGGGAATCGCGGTAGCGCTGGAGTTCACCGGGCCGCTGGCGGTTGCTATTTATGCCTCACGTCGCGCGATCGACTTTTTATGGATCGCACTGGCCGCCATCGGGTTGCTGTTATTGATACCCACGGGAGCCACGACTGCCGGTATCGATCTGGTCGGTGCGGGTTATGCCTTGGGGGCCGGAGTCTGCTGGGCGTTGTACATTCTATTCGGCCAGAAGGCCGGCGCAGACAATGGCGTACAGACTGCTGCACTGGGCGTCATGATTGCCGCACTGTTCGTAGCGCCTATCGGTATTGTGCATGCCGGCGCCGCGCTGCTGACGCCATCGCTGATTCCCATAGCGATCGGCGTCGCCCTGTTGTCCACTGCCCTGCCCTATACGCTGGAAATGGTCGCCCTGACCCGAATGCCAGCCCGGACCTTCGGCACGCTGATGAGTATTGAACCTGCGATCGGTGCCCTGTCAGGTCTGTTGTTCCTCCATGAATACCTCTCACTGTCACAGTGGATGGCTATCATCTGCATCATTCTGGCTTCCGTCGGCGCGACCATGACCATGGGCGGTGCCGCCAAACCTGCGGTTGCCGCGGATTAATACAGGATTTGACGAAGGTCTGGTATTTACCGCGCAATTAGGCCATGTTTAGGCCCGTAACCCAGTGTCAGACATGGATTTTTCACGATAGGGATATAAGAACGCTTCAAGCTAAAGCGAACACGGCCAGACCCGGGCGCAAAGATCCGGGGACGCTATAAGGACAGCAATGAAACGAATTTTGATACTGATCGCCATACTTGCAGTTGCGGGCTGCGCGGCGACTTCGGAAACTCATACCAAACGTGGCAAGAAAGGATTGCATATCAACTGTTCCGGGCTGTCGTCATCCTGGGACAAGTGCTACACCAGCGCAGCCAACTCCTGTGCGCCCAAGGGATACAAGGTCATCGCGAAATCAGGGGATGGCGTGGAAGAACCTGGCGATTATCCGTTTGGTCTCAACCCGGCCGGCTATACCAGCCGCAGCATGATCGTCATCTGCAAGTAGGCCGTCACCTCAGGTCCGCGGGCCGGCGATCTGACGGCTGATCTCATCGTAACTGGACTTCAGTACCGTGCGCTGGATGTCAGGGGTGGCGAGCATTCGCGCCACAACCAACGCACCGATGCATTGCGACAGAATCGCCCATGCCAGGCTGTCGCTCTCCAGAATCCGCGCCCAACTCTCTTGTAGCCGACAAATCCAGTTCTCCGCCTGCTGCCGGACCAGCACGTCTGAACGGGCTATTTCGGCGCCCAATGCCGGCAAGGCGCAACCCGACTCCGGGTGTTCGACATGGGACATGCTTAAATAATGCTTCAGGCAGCGCTCGAGCCTGTCACGGTCCTGATCCGCCCCCAATCGTTCCAGACTTTGAACCAGCTCACGCTCGACAATTGAAGCGAACAGCTCATCCTTCGACGAAAAGTGGCTGTAGAAAGCCCCTCCACTCAAGCCGATAGCCTTCATCAAGGCATCGACACCGACTGTTGCGAAACCCGACTTCTTCGCCGACAACGCACTGCTTTCCAGCAGCTTCTGTTTGGTTTCCAGTTTGTGATTGGCCGAGTAACGCATTGCCTTGCCCTCAATATTGATCATCTTGACGCCTGCCGAATCGTAGCATAACGTTCGTTTAGTTAACGATCGTTTAGCAAAGAGAGCACCTCATGAATAATAAGAAGGTCGTACTGGTTGTCGGCGCCGGTGATGCTACTGGTGGAGCTATTGCCAAGCGTTTTGCTGAAGAAGGATTTGTCGCCTGTGTCACCCGGCGCAGTGCGGACAAACTCCAGCCATTGGTGGACGCCATCAAAGCCGAGGGCGGTGAAGCCCATGGTTTTGCCTGTGATGCGCGCAAGGAAGAGGACGTGATTGCGCTGGTCGAGCAGATTGAAAGCCAGATCGGCCCCATCGAAGCGTTTGTGTTCAACATCGGCGCCAATGTGCCGTGCAGCATTCTCGAAGAAACCGCTCGCAAGTATTTCAAGATTTGGGAAATGGCCTGTTTCTCAGGCTTTCTCAATGCCCGTGAAGTGGCCAAGCGCATGGCCAAGCGTCAGCGGGGTACGATTCTGTTTACCGGCGCGACTGCCGGTCTGCGGGGTGCCGCCGGATTTGCAGCATTCGCCGGTGCCAAGCACGGCATTCGCGCACTGGCTCAAAGCATGGCCCGCGAACTGGGGCCGATGAATATTCACGTTGCCCACGTCGTCGTTGACGGCGCTATCGACACCGACTTTATCCGCGACACCTTTCCCGAGAAGTACGCCACCAAGGATCAGGATGGCATCCTCAATCCCGAACACATCGCCGAGAACTACTGGTACCTGCACAGCCAGCCCCGTGACGCCTGGACCTTCGAGCTGGACCTGCGCCCCTGGAGCGAACGCTGGTAAGCCCTCCCCCAATAACAATAAACAGAGCGCATTGAACATGAGCAAAACCGTTGAGCTCTACTTCGACCTCGGCAGCCCTGCCACCTACCTGGCCTATACCCAACTGCCGAAAATCTGCGAGCAGACAGACAGCCGACTGGTCTACATCCCGATGCTGCTGGGCGGCGTTTTCAAAGCCACCGGCAACGCTTCCCCTGCGACCATTCCGGCCAAGGGCTTCTATATGTTTCAGGACCTGGACCGCTACGCCAAACGTTATGGCGTGCCACTGAAGTTCAATCCGCACTTTCCCATTAATACATTGATGCTGATGCGCGCCGTCACTGGCATGCAGTTACGTCATCCCGAACGCTTCCAGGCATTCATCGACTGCCTGTTTAAAGCGCTTTGGGTCGAGGGACGCAGCCTCGATGACCCGGCGACCGTCGCTTCAGTGTTGACGCAGAACGGCTTTGACCCCAACGAAGTGCTGGCCTTGACCGCCGATGAAGACGTCAAGGCCGCGCTCAAGGACAACACCGAGAAAGCGGTGCAACGCGGCGTGTTCGGCGCCCCCAGCATGTTCATCGATAACCAGCTGTTCTTCGGCCAGGATCGACTGGACTTCGTGATTGAAGCCCTGCGTTAAATCTCGATGACCAACCGCCCCTGAGCCGCTCCGCAAAACTGCAGCTCATGGGCGGCCTCGGCGGTTTGCAGAGTGAACGCCCGAGGATCCATTATCGGCTTCAGCTTGCCCGCCTCGATCAAGAGAGCCGCCTCACGAAGAATCTCCCCGTGACGCTCGCGCCCCACGCCGGTGAGTAACGGCAATAACGTAAATACGCCGGAATAGGTTGCGCCACGAAACGAGAGCGGCGCCAAACTGTGCTGCCCCCAACCGAGGCAACTCAACACATGACCGTGATAAACCCGTACAGCCTTGAATGACGCATCCAGTGTCTCACCGCCCACCGTGTCGTAGACGATATCGAAGCCCTCCCCATCCGTGTGTTGCGCTACATATTCCTCGACCGAAGACTGGCGATAGTCGATAAACGTCGCACCGAAGCCTTCGATGATTGCCTGATGCCTGGCAGAACCGGTGGCAAACACCTGGGCACCGAAGGCGCGGGCTATTTGCACCGCCACATGCCCCACACCACCCGCACCGCCATGAATCAGCACCTTCTGCCCCGCACGCACCCGCGCCCGGTCCACCAACCCTTCCCACGCCGTAATCAACACCAACGGCAACCCCGCCGCCTCACGCATACTCAAATTGCCTGGCTTGCGCGCCAGCAGTCTGGCATCGATTGCTGCGTACTCCGCCAACGAACCCTGCGCCCCGCCAATGCCGGTGGCCATGGCATAAACCTCATCGCCCGGTAGCCATCCACTGACCCCTTCCCCCAACGCCTCGATGGTTCCCGCCAGATCAATGCCCAACACCGCCGGCAATGACTGACGTGCATGGGCGGCCTGGCCCGAACGGATTTTCCCGTCCAGTGGATTTACCCCGCTGGCTTTGATCCGGACCAATACCTGCCCTGCTTCAGGCACCGGTCGTTGAATGGAAACCAAGCGTAGCGGCGCGTTGGCCGAGTCGACAATCAGAGCGCGCATTTCAAGTGAGTCAGTCATTTCGCATATTCCCGTCAGAGGTGGCTGTGGGATAAATCTTCGGCCAACCGACTCATACTGATAAGACGCTAAATAGCTATAGTGACCATGCCTATCTGGCATCAATGAGAACTCCCGTGGACAAACTCAATGCAATGGCAATCTTCGTAAGGGTCGTCGAACGCGGCAGCTTTTCTGCCGTTGCCCGAGAGATGCAGACCAGCCAGCCCACCATCAGCAAAGTGCTCAAGGCGCTGGAGACCGGGCTGGGCGGAAAACTGATTGCACGCAGCACCCGCCAGCTTTCCCTGACGGATGAAGGCCAGCGGTACTACAACGAATGTCGACAAATCCTCGCGGCCGTCGATGCGGCCGAGCACAGTTTCCAGTCCGGCAAGGAGCGCATTGCCGGCCACCTGCGCATCGGCTCCTCGGTCAGCTTCGGGCGTTTGCAGATTGCTCCACGACTGGCGCAATTCCTTGAGCGCCATCCCGGCATAGAAATCGACCTGCAACTGAGTGATCAAAACCAGGACCTGGTCAGCGAAGGACTGGATGTCACCTTCAGAATCGGCGAACTGAATGACAGCGGCCTGATCGCCCGCCACATCGGCACCACCCACCGCGTAACTGTCGCAGCGCCGGCCTACCTCAAAAAACACGGCCGGCCGCACACGCCGGCAGAACTGGGCGGGCACAACTGCCTGCAGTTCAATCTGTTGAACAGTCAGAATCTATGGGTTTTCGAGAAAAACAATCGACGCCACGAGGTGCGGATCAAGGGCAATGCGCAAAGCAACAACTCGGAGGCGATTCGCGAGATGGTGCTGGGGGGACTGGGGATTGCGTTGTCGCCGGTGTGGCTGTTCAGCGAAGACTTGAAAGCCGGGCGAGTGACCGCGATTTTGCAGGACTACACCGCGCAGTCACTGCCGATGCATGCCGTGTCCCCGGCGAATCGTCGCCAATCCGCCAGGGTCAAAGCCTTTGTCGACTACATGAGCCAGGCGCTGGAAGCAGCGCCTGAACTCAAGCCGATCAGATAGCAGCGGTCCGAGTGTTCAGCCACTCAAGGGCTGCACCGTCGACCAGCGGACTCAAGCGTTCGCGCACTTCGGCGTGATACGCGTTGAACCACTGTTTTTCGTCCTGAGTCAGCAACGACGGTTCCAGGCAGCGCGTGTCGATCGGGCACAGGGTCAGGGTTTCGAATTTCAGGAACTCACCGAATTCGCTCTTGCCCGCTTCACGGTTCAACACCAGGTTCTCGATCCGCACGCCCCAGCGACCCGGACGGTAGGTGCCCGGCTCGATGGAAGTGATCATGCCCGGCTGCATCGCGGTTTGCGGCGCAGCAACAGCTTGATAGGCAATCACTTGCGGGCCTTCGTGAACGTTGAGGAAGTAGCCGACGCCGTGACCGGTGCCGTGACCGTAATCAACGTTTTCCGCCCAGATCGGCGCACGGGCGATGGCGTCCAGCAACGGCGACAAAATGCCCCGAGGGAATTGCGCACGGGACAGCGCAATGACGCCCTTGAGCACTCGCGTGCAATCGCGCTTCTGCTCATCGGTTGGCGTACCGACCGGCACCATCCGCGTGATGTCGGTGGTGCCGCCCAGGTATTGGCCGCCGGAGTCGATCAGCAACAGACCGTCGCCCTCGATCACCGCGTGCTCTTCTTCGGTCGCGTGGTAATGCGGCATCGCCCCGTTGGCGTTGAACGCAGCAATGGTGTTGAAACTCAACGACACGTAATCCGGACGACGCGTGCGCGCTGCGGTCAGGTGTTCGTCGATGGTCAGTTCGGTGATGCGCTCGCGGCCCCACGCCGACTCCAGCCAGGCGAAGAATTCGCACAGCGCCGCGCCATCCTGCTCCATGGCCTTACGGATATGCTCGGCATCGGCCAGGCTTTTCTGCGATTTGGCCAATGTCGTCGGGTTCAGGCCTTCGACCAGTTTCACGCCGCTGTTCAGGTTATCCAGTAAACCAGCGGTGACGCGTGCCGGATCGACTTGCAGGCTCGCGCCGCTCGGCACTGCGCGCAAGGCGTCGGCCACTTCGCTGTAATCGCGCAGGGTCACGCCGTCCTGTTCGAGGACCGCACGCAGCTCGGCGCTGACTTTGCTCAAGGCCACGAACAGGGTTGCCTGTTGTTGGCTGATCAAGGCGAAAGAGACAAACACCGGGTTGAACGACACATCGCCGCCGCGCAGGTTGAACAGCCAGGCGATGTCGTCGAGGGTGGCAATGAAATGCCAGTCGGCGCCACGCTCTTTCAACACCTCACGCAGGTTGGCGAGTTTTTCGCCACGGCTGACCGTCGCCTGAGGCGGCAGGTGCTGATAGACCGGCTCGTTCGGCAGCGTCGGACGATCGCTCCAGACTTCGCTCAACAGATCGATGTCGGTGCGCAGACGGGCGCCGCGCTCTTCGAGCTTGCTACCCAACGTACGTGCCGAGGCCACGGCCATCACCGCACCGTCTACCGCGACGACGCCGCCTTCAGGGGTTTGCTCGGCCAGCCAGTCCAGCGGGCTGGGTTGACCCGGTTGCAGCTTGACCAGTTCGATGCCGCTGCCTTTAAGCTCCTTGGTCGCTTGCTCCCAATAACGGCTGTCGGCCCAGACACCGGCAAAATCCGGCGTGACGATCAGCGTGCCCACCGAGCCATGAAAGCCCGACAGCCATTGCCGTCCTTGCCAGTAGCCCGGCAGGTATTCCGACAGGTGCGGATCGGCCGACGGCACCAGCAGGGCGTGAATGCCCTCCCGGCTCATCAGCTTGCGGGTGTGCGCCAGGCGCTCGGGCACCGATCCATTGATCGAAGGCTGCGTACTCATCATGTCTCCTGCTAATCACTTCATCATTATTGTTGAGTGCCGATCAACGTCGGCACTTAAGGCCTTATTGCCAGAATGCCGGGGCACTGGCGCAGGCCGCTTTAATCAGTTGTGCCGCCTGGTCGATGTCCTGCTCGGTAGTGAAACGCCCCAGGCTCAAGCGAATGGTGCGGCTCGCCGAGCGGGCGTCATGCCCCAGTGCCAGCAGCACATGGGACGGCGCATTGCTCGCGGAATTACAGGCCGAGGTCGCAGAAAACGCAATCGATGCGCTCAACGCCGCGGAGTTGAACTCACCTTCACTGAAGGTCAGGCTCAAGGTGTGAGGGATGCGCTGGGTCGCGCTGCCATTGAGGCGCACGCCGGGAATGCCCGACAGGTGTTCGAGCAAGCGCTCGCGCAGGCGCGCAATCGTGGCTTTCTCTTCATCGAACAGTTGCGCGGCCAGGGCGAACGCCACGCCCATGGCGGCAATCTGGTGAGTCGCCAGGGTCCCGGAACGCAAGCCGCCTTCATGGCCGCCCCCGTGAATCTGCGCCTGCAAACGCTGTTGCGCGCGAGGCCCGACATACAGCGCGCCGATGCCTTTGGGACCATAGATCTTGTGCGCCGAAAACGACATCAGGTCCACCGGCAATCGCGCCAGGTCGATGGCCACTTTCCCCGCGCCCTGGGCCGCATCGACATGGAACAACGCCTCGCGGGCCCGCACGACCTCGCCGATGGCCGCGATGTCATTGACCGTGCCCAACTCGTTGTTGACCAGCATCAGTGACACCAGAAAGGTGTCCTCGCGCATCGCTTCGCTGACCGCTTGCGGGGTAATCAGACCTTGCGCGTCGGGCACCAGATACGTCACGGCAACACCGGCTTCCTGCAATTGCCTTGCGGTATCGAGAATCGCCTTGTGTTCGATCTGGCTGGTGATGATGTGCCCGCCGGGCACCCCGCGAGCCTGGGCCACGCCCTTGAGGGCGAGGTTATTCGATTCGGTGGCGCCGGAGGTCCAGACGATCTGGTCGGCTTGCGCCCCCACCAGTTGGGCGACTTGCTGTCGCGCCTGCTCGACCGATTGCCGGGCCTGTTGGCCGAATGCATGGGAGCTGGACGCAGGATTGCCGAAGTTCCCGGCAAACCCCAGACACTCGACCATGACCTTGATGACCCGCTCGTCCACCGGCGTGGTGGCGGCGTAGTCGAAATACAACGGACGTTTATTCATAAAAGACTCGCAGAGCTTGTTCCGGGACCAGGTGCTGGCAACCCGTGCGCCAGCAATACCTGATCGGATGCGTTAAGAAAGTACGACTTCACTTGAAAGTGCGTAGGAACGCTCCTGAAGTCGAGCTTAACAGGCATCGGGCAACCGGTTGAAGCAATGCGTCAGCTAAAGCTTTCCAGCATCAACGGATACAGCGAAACCACCAGCAACGCGGCCATGCCCCAATTGAACACGCGCAACCAGCGGCGGTCCTTGAGCACGTTGCGCAGCAGCGTGCCGCACGCGGCCCAGACGCCGACGCTCGGCAGGTTGATCAGGGCAAAAACCGCCGCAATCACGATGACGTTGGTGAAATAGCCCTGCATCGGCGTGTAGGTGCTGATTGCACCGATGGCCATGATCCAGGCCTTGGGGTTGACCCACTGGAATGCGGCCGCGCCGAGGTAGCTGATCGGTTTGCTTTCACCGTTCTCGCCGTCGGATACCGGACCGGAATGCGCGATTTTCCACGCCAGGTACAACAAATACGCCGCGCCAACGTAGCGCAGCACGGTGTAGAGCAACGGATAGCTTTGAAACACTGCGCCCAGACCAAAACCCACCGCCACCACCAGGACGAAGAACCCGCAGGTAATGCCAAGCATGTGGGGGATGGTGCGGTTAAAGCCGAAGTTCACGCCCGATGCCAGCAACATCGTGTTGTTCGGGCCGGGGGTGATCGAGGTAACGAGAGCGAACAGGGCGAAACCCAGCAGCAGATCGAGCGAGAGCGTCATTGGTGGCAGTCCGTCAGGGTCATTCAGGTATTGACCCTATCGCACGCCTGCCGGGAAACCCATGGACAGTTGGGTGAAACTTCGAGCAGTACAGTCGCTCAGCTTGGGCGACCGTGCAGTTGAACAGTGCGCTCGGCGTTCATTTCGCCTTGTTTGTCGAAGCTGAAGGATTTCTGTGGCTGACCGAGCAATTCAGCTTTTTTCGCGTGGTATTCATCGAAGGACAAACCGCGACGATTCAGCGATTCCAGTGCCAGTTCACGGGTTTCCTCGGCGGTGTAGGGCCGCAGTTCCGGGGATACGTGGCTGGCACATCCGGCGAGAACGGAGACGGCGAGCATCAGGAAAGTGGCGAGTAGAGGTTTCATGGTCTGGCGTCCTGGCATCTGGGTTCGGGGCAATGAACACAGGCTACTCGCGCCTTTCGATGGGCAGAAATCAACGCTCTCGATAGTGGGTATTGAAGTGGAATCGCCCCACCCTGTAGGAGCCGGCTTGCTGGCGATGACGACCGTAAGAACACCGTATGACTCACGGGCCTCATCGCCAGCAAGCCGGCTCCTACAAGGGCGTGCATATTTCTTAATGATCTATAAATATCTTGCAATGGTCTTTTGAGGAATAACAAACAGCCTTTATAACAACCCCATCGCCTTACACAACTGTTGCCCACGCAACTGTTTGCCAGGCAACAGTCATTCAACAAACAGTCCTTAAAATCGAACAGCACGCAGTCATCAATGCGCTGCAAGCCACGTAAATCGTGGGCTCGAAGGATTGGTACAGCTCTTGCTCAAGCCCTGTGACTACTCACTACTCACTGCTCGCTGAGCAACTGTTTAAAAAGGAACTGATCATGTCGCGTCCATTGAAAGTCGTTGCCCTCTCCGGCGGTACCTGGCGTCCGTCCCGCACGTTGGTGCTGACCCAAGCGCTGTTGGCCGAACTGGCCGGGCAATTGCCGATCGAGAGCAAGCTGATCGAACTGGGCGACATCGCCCGGCCACTGGGCGCGGCCCTGTCGCGCCAGGAACTGAGCGCCGACATCGAAGCCGAGCTGCAAGCCATCGAAAACGCTGACCTGCTGATCGTCGCCGCGCCGGTTTATCGCGGCTCCTATCCGGGCCTGCTTAAACACCTCTTCGACCTGATCGACTTGAACGCGCTGATCAATACGCCGGTGCTGCTCGCCGCCACCGGTGGCAGCGAACGGCATGCGCTGGTGCTCGATCACCAGTTGCGCCCGCTGTTCAGTTTCTTCCAGGCGCTGACCCTGCCGATCGGCGTCTACGCCACCGAAGCCGATTTCGCCAATTACCAAATAACCAGTGAGCCCTTGAAGGCCCGCATTCGCCTTGCTGCAGAACGCGCCGCGCCGTTGTTCGGCGTGCACCCCAAAAATCTGCTGAAAATCGCTTAAGGATCTTTTCATGGATGTTTTCTGGTTTCTGCCGACCCACGGCGATGGCCATTACCTGGGCACCACCCAGGGCGCTCGCCCGGTGACGCTCAACTATCTGAAACAAGTGGCGCAGGCCGCCGACAGCCTCGGCTATCACGGCGTGCTGATTCCCACCGGGCGTTCCTGCGAGGATTCCTGGGTCATCGCTTCGGCGCTGGTGCCGTTGACCGAACGCCTTCGTTACCTGGTGGCGATTCGTCCGGGGATTATTTCGCCGACGGTTTCGGCGCGTATGGCCGCGACACTGGATCGTCTGTCCAACGGCCGCTTGCTGATCAACGTGGTCACCGGTGGCGACCCGGACGAAAACCGTGGCGACGGGATCTTCCTCGACCACAGCGAGCGTTATGAAGTCACCGACGAATTCCTGCAGATCTGGCGTCGCGTGCTGCAAGGCGAAGCGGTGGACTTCGAAGGCAAACACCTGCAAGTGCAAAACGCCAAGGCCCTTTATCCGCCGGTGCAGAAACCCTATCCACCGTTGTACTTCGGTGGTTCCTCTGAAGCCGCCCATGAACTCGCCGCCGAGCAGGTCGATGTCTACCTGACCTGGGGCGAACCACCGGCCGCCGTCGCGGAAAAACTCGCTGATGTGCGTGAGCGCGCAGCACGCAACGGGCGCACGGTGAAGTTCGGCATTCGCTTGCACGTGATCGTTCGCGAGACGGCCGAAGAGGCGTGGAAAGCCGCCGACAAACTGATCGAACACATCAGCGACGAGACCATCGCCGCCGCGCAAAAGTCGTTCTCGCGCTTTGACTCCGAAGGCCAGCGGCGCATGGCGGCGCTGCATGACGGGCGTCGCGACAACCTGGAAATCGCCCCCAACCTGTGGGCCGGTGTCGGCCTGGTACGCGGCGGTGCCGGCACGGCGCTGGTGGGTGATCCGCAGCAAGTGGCGGCGCGGATCAAGGAATACGCGGACCTGGGGATCGAGAGCTTTATCTTTTCCGGTTATCCGCACCTTGAAGAGGCGTATCGCTTTGCCGAGCTGGTGTTCCCGCTGTTGCCTGAACCGTACGCAAGCCTGGCGGGGCGTGGCGTGACCAACCTCACCGGGCCGTTTGGCGAAATGATCGCCAATGATGTGCTGCCCGCCAAAGCCACGGCCTGACCCACCCTGCCCTTGTAGGAGCAAGCTTGCTCGCGATGCAGTCACCGCGGTTCTCCAGTGGGACCGCGTCATCGTTTATCGCGAGCAAGCTTGCTCCTACAGGGGACGGTGTTGAATTTATTGAGGAACCCCGCGTGACTGCCAAGCCGCTAAGCGCCCTGTTATCCCCCCTGCAAACCGCCCGCCAGTTGGCCGCCGAGTTTGCCTTGACCGCGGTCGAGCGCGACGAACGTGGCGGTACGCCGAAAGCCGAGCGTGACGCCCTGCGCCAAAGCGGTCTGCTCGCGTTGAGCATTCCCACCCAGTACGGCGGCCTCGGCGCCAGCTGGAGTGAAACCCTGACCATCGTGCGCGAGTTCGCCAAGGTCGACAGTTCGATTGCCCACGTCTTCGGTTTTCATCACCTGATGCTCGCCACCGTGCGCCTGTTCGCCCGACCCGAGCAGTGGCAGCCGTGGTTCGAACAGACCGCGCGCAAGAACTGGTTCTGGGGCAATGCCCTCAATCCGCTGGACACCCGCACCGTAGTGAAAAAACTCGGTGGCTGGCGCGAGTTTTCCGGCAAGAAAAGTTTCTGCTCCGGCGCCAGCGATTCGGAAATGCTGATCGCCTCGGCAGTGGATGAAAGCGCCGGCGGCAAGCTGTTGATCGCGGCCATCCCCAGCGGCCGCAGCGGCATCACCCTGCACAACGACTGGAACAACATGGGCCAGCGCCAGACCGACAGCGGCAGCGCTTCGTTCGAACGGGTGCGGGTCGAAGAGTCGGAATTGCTGCTCGACCCGGGTCCGCTGAGCACACCGTTCGCCTGCCTGCGGCCATTGATCGCGCAGCTTACTTTTACGCACATGTTCCTCGGCATCGCCGAAGGTGCCTTTGAAGAGGCGCGGCAATACACCCTCACCGAAACCCGTCCGTGGCACAAATCCAGCGCTCAGGATGTGCGCCAGGACCCGTATGTGCTCGGCCATTACGGCGAATTCTGGGTTGCGCTCGAAGGCGTTCGTTTGCTGGTGGAACGCGCCGCCGACCTGCTCGACAAGGCCTGGGCGAAAGGCCCGAACCTCAGCGCCGAAGAACGTGGACACCTCGCCACCGCGATTGCCACGGCCAAAGTCGCCGCCACGCGCAACGGCCTCGAACTTTGTAGCCGGCTGTTCGAAGTGACCGGTGCGCGCTCGACTCACGCCTCGCTGCGGCTCGACCGTCACTGGCGCAACCTGCGCACGCAAACCCTGCACGACCCGGTGGATTACAAACTCCATGAACTGGGCGACTGGGCGTTGAACCAGTCCCTGCCGATTCCGACATTCTATTCATAGCCTTCTCATGGAGCCTGCCCCATGCAACTGCTGACCTTACCGCCCTCGCCCGCCCTGGCCACGTCGATCCGCGCCACCGCGCAAGTATTCGAAGACCCGAAATCCCAGGCCTTGCTCGCGCATTTGCAACAGGTCGCGCCGAGTGAAGCCAGCGTGCTGATCATCGGCGAAACCGGTACCGGCAAGGAGCTGGTGGCGCGGCATATCCACAACCTCAGCGCCCGGCGCAACCGCCCGTTTGTGGCCGTCAACTGCGGCGCGTTCTCCGAATCCCTGGTCGAGGCCGAGTTGTTCGGCCACGAAAAAGGCGCGTTCACCGGAGCCTTGAGCGCCAAGGCCGGCTGGTTCGAAGAGGCCGACGGCGGCACCTTGTTCCTCGATGAAATCGGTGATCTGCCGATGGCGATTCAGGTGAAGTTGCTGCGGGTGTTGCAGGAGCGCGAAGTGGTGCGCCTGGGTTCGCGCAAAAGCATTCCGATCAACGTGCGCGTGCTGGCGGCGACCAACGTGCAACTGGAAAAAGCCATCAACGCCGGGCATTTCCGCGAGGACCTGTATTACCGCCTCGACGTGGTCAGCCTGGAACTGAGCCCGCTGCGTGATCGCCCCGGCGACATCCTGCCGCTGACCCGTCACTTCGTCGAAGCCTACAGTCAGCGCCTCGGCTACGGCACCATCACCATCAGCAAGGAAGCCGAACTGAAACTGCGCAGTTACAGTTGGCCCGGCAACATCCGCGAGCTGGAAAACGTCATTCACCACACCTTGCTGATCTGCCGTAACGGCGTGATCGAGCGCGATGACCTGCGCCTGTCGAACATGCGCATCGAGCGTCAGGACGATTACCACAGCCAGCTCGACGATTCACCGGAAGCCTTGCTCGACCGCGCGTTTCAAAAGCTGTTCGAGGAACAGGCCGGCGCGCTGCACGAGAAAGTCGAGGACGCCTTGCTGCGCGCGGCTTACCGTTTCAGCCATTACAACCAGGTGCACACCGCCGCACTGCTGGGCTTGAGCCGCAACGTCACCCGCACGCGCCTGATCAAGATCGGCGAACTGGCGGTAAACAAGCGCCGGCCCACGGAAAACGTGCAGGGCGAGCGCTTGATGCAGCTGTCGATTTAGCTCACTAGATTGCAATGCAGCGCGTTGTCGTGGCTGCGTTCCAGGCTGTGCAGCACCTGGAACGAGCCGAACGTCACGGTTTTCGCCTGATGGGCGCGGATCAGTTGCCAGAAATCCTGCTCGCCGCTTTCAAAACCCTGAAACGCGGCCTCCCCCGCCTCACGCGATTGCCATTGCAGGTAATTGAGCACCCGCCGGCCATCGTCGCTGGCCTGGATGCTCGCACTGAGAAAACCGCTGTAACGCTGGGCCAGGCGTTCGGTCTGTAACGACAGCGCCGACACCAGGGCGGGCTGTTGATGGGGTTCGATCTCGAATTCGATCAATTGGGTGAAGCTGCGATTTTTCTCTGGCGCTTGCATGAAGAGTCCCCACTGACGTGTAAGCCGGATCTTGCGATCCGAAGGCCTGCAGGGTAAAACCTCGAGTTAACTAGAGGTCAAGGGACATTTTTCACATGATCACCTCGCAACAACTGCATAAAGAGCTCACCGTCGGCCAGGTCGCCGCCCGCAGCGGCGTGGCGGTCACGGCGCTGCATTTTTATGAAGCCAGGGGTTTGATCAAAAGCACGCGCAATCAGGGCAACCAGCGGCGCTATCCGCGTGAAGTGTTGCGGCGGGTGGCGTTGATCAAAGTGGCGCAGCGCTTGGGGATTCCGCTGGCGGAGATTGGCGAGGCGTTGAAAACCCTGCCGGATAACCGCGCGCCGACGGCGGCGGACTGGAAGGTGTTGTCGGCGCAGTGGCGCCGGGAGCTGGATGAGCGGATCAATCAGTTGACCTTGCTGCGGGACACGCTCAATGGCTGTATTGGCTGTGGGTGTTTGTCGATGGAGGCGTGTCCGTTGCGTAATTTTGGTGATGTGTTGGGGGATCGGGGGCCGGGGGCGCAGCTGTTGGAATCGGGGACAGATCCGGAATAGGCGGCGCGCCATTCGCGGGCAAGCCTCGCTCCTACAAAAGCACCACCGTACCTGTAGGAGCGAGGCTTGCCCGCGAAGGCGTCCTCAAGAATGGCTAGAGATCAGAAGCCCGGCGCAATCTGCCCTTTGTAGCGGGTCAAGATGAACTGCCGAACCTCATCGGAATTCAACGCCTTGGCCAGTTTCTGCAAACCCGGGTCGTTGATGTTGTCCGGGCGGGCCACCAGGAATTCGATGTACAGGCTCTTGCCCTTCTCGACGATCAACGCGCTGTTGGTGTCGATCCCCGCTTCCAGAGCGTAGTTGGCGAACACGAACGCCAGGTCCACCTGACTCACCGAACGCGCCAGCAACGCACCTTCCAGTTCACGAATCTTCAAATGCTTCGGGTTTTCGGCGATGTCGCGCTGAGTCGCCAGGGTGTTGCTCGGGTCCTTGAGTTTGATCAGCCCGGCCTCGTGCAGCAGCACCAGTGCGCGGCCAGTGTTCACCGGGTCGTTGGGAATGGAAACGGTGGCGCCATCCTTCAGTTCGGCGATGTTTTTGATTTTGGTCGAATAAGCCCCGAACGGTTCGATGTGCACACCGACCACCGGCACCAGATCGGTGTGACGGGTCTTGTTGTAGTCATCGAGAAACGGCCGGTACTGGTAATAGTTGGCGTCAAGGTTCTTCAACGCCAGTTGCTGGTTGGGCTGGATGAAGTCAGTGAAGACCTTGATGTCCAGGTCCACGCCTTCCTTGGCCAGGGTGGGTTTGACGAACTCGAGGATCTCCGCGTGCGGCACCGGCGTGGCACCGACGGTGAGTTTTTCGTTGGCGTGAACGCTCAACGACACAAGGGCAGCCAGAATGGCCAGGGTCTTTTTCATGTTGTGCTCCTAGGCAGATTGAGTGGCCGTCGTGGGGCGGACGTAAGGCCTGAGTTTTTTTGTTGAATTGAATGTTTATCGTCGGCTGTAGCGCGCCACCAATCGGTCGCCGGTCATTTGCAGGGCCTGGACCAGGATCAGCAAAAGCACCACGGTGACCACCATCACGTCGGTCTGGAATCGCTGGTAGCCGTAGCGGATCGCCAGGTCGCCCAGGCCACCGCCGCCAATCACCCCGGCCATCGCCGTGTAATCCACCAGCACGATGGCGGTGACAGTGACCGCCGCCAGCAACCCGCCGCGCGCCTCGGGCAACAAGGTGTGGCGGATGATTTGCCAGGTGGTGCCGCCCATGGCCTGGGTCGCTTCCACGACGCCGCGATCGACTTCGCGCAAGGCGGTTTCCACCAGCCGCGCGAAGAACGGCGTGCAGCCAACCACCAGCGGCGGAATGGTCCCCGGCACGCCCAGCGAAGTGCCGACCAGCAGCGTTGTCAGCGGAATCAACACAATCAGCAAAATGATGAACGGCAGCGAACGCAGCATGTTCACGATCACCGACAACACCCGGTAAACGCCGATGGCTTCGTGCAACTGGCGCTTACCGGTGAGGAAGAGCACCACCCCCAGCGGCAAACCCAGCAGTACGGTGAAACCGAGGGCGGCACCGAGCATGCTCAAGGTGTCGAGACAGGCCTGGCCGATGTCGGCCCAGTAAATGTTTTTGAACCATTCGGCCATGATCAGGACCAGTCGTGGCGCGGCGGTTTAACGCCGTTGAGCAGCCAGTTGCCGACCACGTGGTATTTCCAGCGCACTGGGTCATGCAGGGTGTGCACCCGCGCATTGCGCCAGTGCCGGTCGAAGTTGTGCTTCTTCAGGGTCGAACGGGTGCCACCGAGTTCGAACAGTTTGTTGGTGGCTTCGATGGCGATTTCGGTGGTCAGCACTTTGGCTTTGGCCACCGCGAGGGACGCTCGGGCGACGTTGTCTTCGTCGGGTGCCGGGCGCGCGGCATCCAGCGCCCAACCGGCGCGTTCCAGCAAGGCTTCGGCAGCTTCCAGGCGAATCTCCAGGCCACCGACCTGAATGATGGTCAGCGGATCTTCACTGGCTTTTTCCACACCTGCATCGATCCAAGGCCGGGCGAATTGCTGCACGAACGCGATGGTGTCACGCAGCGCTGCGCGGGCGATGCCGGCGTCGATGGCGGCGGTGGTCAATTGCGCGAACGGGCCGGCCAGGGTCGGGTTTTCATAGGAACGATACGTCGGGAACACGTTGAACGCCGGGACGTGCAGGTCCTCGGCCAGCACCGTGCCGCTGGACGTGGTGCGCTGACCGATGCTGTCCCAGTCGTCGACGATCACCAGCCCTGGGGTGCCGCGTTCGACGAAGGACAACTGGCCCCTCTGCTCTTCATCCAGCGCCAGCACCGCCAGCCAGTGGGCGTAAAGCGAACCGGTGCAATAACCCTTGCGACCGTTGATCACATGCCCGTCGCCATAACGGCGAATGGTCGCCTGAATGTCCTGCACGT
Organism: Pseudomonas sp. BF-RE-22; assembly: GCF_019956155.1. Taxonomy (NCBI): domain Bacteria; kingdom Pseudomonadati; phylum Pseudomonadota; class Gammaproteobacteria; order Pseudomonadales; family Pseudomonadaceae; genus Pseudomonas; species Pseudomonas sp. BF-RE-22. The sequence continues at coordinate 17,960 of NZ_JAHBDD010000077.1, forward strand.
TTTTGCCGCCGGTTTCCGACAGCGCATTGGCAAAGCGATGACCTTGCAGCGCCAGGCCGAAAAAATGTGCCTGCTGCTCGGGCGTGCCTTGCAGGCGGATGTCTTCCAGCAGGCAATAGTGGTTTTGCGGGATCTGCCCCAGGGACGGATCGGCCGCCGAGATGATCGCAATGACCTGCGCCAGCACCGCGTAGGACACCTGCGCGCCACCAAATTCCTTTGGCACGCTGATGCCCCACAAGCCACTGTTGGAATACAGGTCGACGATTTCGGCGGGCACCTGGCGCGTACGGTCGCGCTCGGCGTCTTGCTCCAGCAAGACCGCGGCGACGCGCTCGGCCACACGCAAGGCTTCGGCTTCATCGGCGATCCGATGGGCGGCCGGCGGGTTGATCGGATAAACGGCAGATTCAGGCATACAAGTCTCTCGGCAACAGTGTTTAGCGGAGGACATTGCAGCTTCTGTGCCTGACCGCCCGGCCCTGTGTTTTCGGGCAGTTTCGGGGGGTTTCAACGGTTATTCAGTGAGAAACCCGAGCATTCTGCTGCTTCACTGTTTATGGCCGAACAGTGGCGCTGCTGCTCGTCGGGCACTCGGATGCGTAAAAGGCGCTGGCCTATAGTTATCCGGTCGGAAACCGGCGAAGGACTACCTTCAATTCAACAATAGACAGGGAGAATCGTCATGAGCGTCAAACCCATTCCAGAGGGTTATCACAGCATCACCCCTTATCTGGGCATTCAAAAAGCGGCCGAAGCCATCGACTTCTACAAGAAAGCTTTCGGCGCGACCGAAGTCATGCGTCTGTCCATGCCCGACGGCAGCATCGGCCACGCCGAACTGCGCATCGGCGACTGCCCGATCATGCTCGGCACGCCGTGCGATCAGGGGCCGTTGAGCAATCCGGACAAGTCACCGTCCGTGGGCTTGCACCTGTATGTGAACGATGTGGACAAGTCCTACAAACAAGCGATTGCGGCGGGCGCCACGGTGGTGTCCGAGGTCAAGGATCAGTTTTACGGCGACCGTTCGGGAACGTTGAAAGATCCGTATGGGCATTTGTGGTTTCTGGCCACGCGCAAGGAGGATTTGACCCAGGCGCAGATTGAGCAGCGGGCCAAGGAGATGTTTCAGCAGGGTTGAGATTTTCTGTGAATATCAGGGCCTCTTCGCGGGCAAGCCTCGCTCCTACAGGTCCGGTTGTGCTTTTGTAGGAGCGAGGCTTGCCCGCGAAGGCGGCCTCCAAGACAACACACTTCATGAACAAGCGCACCACGCTTTGCGCCTTGCCGTAGCCGTCGAACAATTTCAGGATGCAGGCAACTACAACAAGGAGTCATCCCATGTTCGCCGGATTCCTCAAAGACCAGCGCCACGTCAACGGTGTGGACATCGCCTACCGCATCGGCGGCAGCGGGCCGGGCCTGCTGTTGCTGCACGGTCACCCGCAGACCCACGTCATCTGGCACAAGGTTGCCGAACAACTGGCAGCGCACTTCACCGTAGTCGCCGCCGACCTGCGCGGTTACGGCGACAGCGGCAAACCGCTGGCCAACGACCACCACACCAACTACTCCAAACGGGAAATGGCCAAGGACAGCATCGAGCTGATGAAGTCCCTGGGCTTCGAGCAGTTCTCGGTGCTTGCGCACGACCGTGGCGCCCGGGTTGCCCATCGCCTGGCGCTGGATCATCCGCAGGCCGTGCAACGCATGGTGTTGCTCGACATCGCGCCGACGCTGTCGATGTACACGCAAACCAATGAAGCCTTTGCCCGCGCCTATTGGCACTGGTTCTTCCTGATCCGCCCCGCTCCGTTGCCGGAAACCCTGATCGAGGCCGATCCCGAATCCTATCTGCGCAGCGTGATGGGCAGTCGCAGTGCCGGGCTCAAACCGTTCACTGCCGAGGCCTTTGGCGAATACCTGCGCTGCCTGAAACAGCCGGGCACCGCACGCGGGATCTGCGAGGACTACCGGGCCAGCGCCAGCATCGACCTGGATCACGACCGCGCCGACATCGACGCCGGCCATCATCTGAACTTGCCGCTGCTGGTGCTGTGGGGTGCCGAAGGCACGGTCGGCCGCTGCTTCGAACCGCTCAAGGAATGGCAACACGTGGCCACCGACGTGCGCGGCAAAGCGCTGCCCGCCGGCCATTACATCGCCGAAGAAGCCCCCGAGCTGCTGCTCACCGAAGTCCTGGCTTTCCTGCGCTGACAGCCGCGCCGTACTGATCTGAATCCACTTTCCGCCGCAGGCCGTCACTGGCCTGCGCGGGATCGTCATGCCCAAAAACCGTCTCGAGATAATAAAAATGACCATCAAGAAACTGCTGGGAACCCTCTACGTGCAGGTGCTCATCGCCATCGCGCTGGGCATTGTGATCGGCCATTTCTGGCCGCAGATCGGCATCGACCTCAAGCCGTTGGGTGACGGTTTCATCAAGCTGATCAAGATGATCATCGGCCCGATCATCTTCTGCACGGTGGTCTCCGGAATCACCAGCATGCACGATGTGAAACAGGTTGGCCGGGTCGGTGGCAAGGCGCTGCTGTACTTCGAAATCGTCTCCAGCCTTGCGCTGTTGATCGGCCTGCTGGCGGCGCATGCGCTGCATCCGGGCGCGGGGTTCAACATTGATGTGAAGACGCTGGATTCGTCGGCGATTGCCGGTTTTGTCGGTCAGGCCGAACACGGCGAAGGCATCACCGGTTTTTTGCTGCACGTGATTCCGACGACTTTTTTTGATGCCTTCTCCAAGGGTGAAATCCTGCCCGTGCTGTTCGTCTCGGTGCTGTTCGGCATTGCGCTGGTGATGGTCGGTGAAAAGGGCCGGCCACTGGTGAACGTGATCAATCAGGCCAGCGAAGTGTTCTTCCGCATCGTCGGCATCATCAGCCGCGTCGCACCGATCGGGGCGTTTGGCGCGATTGCATTCACCATCGGCAAGTACGGCCTCGGCTCGTTGCTGCCGCTGTTGAAGCTGATTGGTACGTTCTACCTGACCGCGTTGATTTTCATTGCGTGCGTGCTCGGCAGCATTGCCCGTTATGCCGGCTTCAGCATTTTCAAACTACTGGCGTACATCAAGGCTGAACTGTTGATCGTGCTTGGCACCAGCTCTTCGGAATCGGCACTGCCCCAGTTGATCCAGAAACTCGAAAGCCTGGGCGCCTCCAAAGGCGTGGTGGGGATTGTCGTGCCGACCGGCTACACCTTCAACCTGGACGGCACCAACATTTACATGACACTGGCGGTGCTGTTTTTGGCCCAGGCGACCAACATTGACTTGAGCCTTGAGCAGCAACTGACCTTGCTGGCGGTGGCGATGCTCACCTCCAAAGGCGCGGGTGCGGTGGTCGGTGCGGGGTTCGTGGTGCTGGCGGCGAGCCTGGCCGTAGTGCCGACCGTGCCGGTGGCGGCGATGGTGCTGATCCTCGGTGTCGACCGTTTCATGGCCGAATGCCGATCCCTGACCAACATCATCGGCAACGCCGTTGCAGCGCTGGTGGTGGCCGCCTGGGAAGGTGAACTGGACCGCAGCAAGATGGCGCCGATTGCCCTCAAACGCGGGCGCCACGCTCGGGCGGCAGCGGCGGCGGCGGCCAAGCTTTCTGCTGAGTAAGTCGACGTTCACACCGATGCTATGCTGGCGGCTCATGCCGCCAGTGCCCGTTCTGTCATGACCACCAAGAAAGACACCGTGCCCCTGCCCGAAGACCTGCGTGTATTACTTACCGTCATTCGTAAAAGCGGTTTCGCCGCCGCAGCGGATGAACTGGGCCTGTCGCCCGCCTACGTCAGCAAACGCATCCAGATTCTCGAAACCACCCTCGGCACGCGCCTGCTGCACCGCACCAGCCGCCGCATCGCCCTGACCGAAGACGGTGAGCGCGTGCAGCGCTGGGCGTTGCGGATTCTCGATGATTTCCAGCAACTGCACGACGAACTCTCCGACGCCCACGACAGCCCTCGCGGGCGTCTGCATTTGTGCAGCAGTTTCGGCTTCGGGCGCAATCACGTGGCGCCGGCCCTGTCACTGCTGGCCGAACGTTACCCGGACCTGGAGATTCGCCTCGACCTGTTTGATCGGGTGGTGGACATCGTCAGCGAAGGGTTCGACCTGGAGATCCGTGTCGGCGATGACATCCCCGGCCAGCACATCGGCCGGCGGCTGGTGAGCAATCGGCGGGTGTTGTGCGCGGCGCCCGGTTATCTGCAACGCCACGGCACGCCGCAGACGCTGGGCGATCTGGAGCAGCATCATTGCCTGGTGATCAAGGAGCGCGATAACGCCTTCGGCATCTGGAACCTGGAGCACGACGGGGCCCAGGAGAGTGTGCGGGTCAGCGGACCGTTGTCGTCCAATAACGGCGAGATTGTCTTGCAGTGGGCACTGGATGGGCGCGGGGTGTTGTTGCGGTCATTGTGGGATGTGAAGCCGTTGCTGGAGCAGGGGCGATTGGTGCAGGTGCTGCCCGGATACACCCAGAGCGCCAACGTATGGGCGGTGTACCCGACGCGGCTGGCGTACTCGGGGAAGTTGCGCGCGTGTGTGGAGTTTTTGCAGGAGCATTTCAAAGGGTTGTCGGTTTGATTTGCGGTGTATGGGCGGGCCTCTTCGCGGGCAAGCCTCGCTCCTACAAAGTTCGCGCTGACCTGTAGGAGCGAGGCTTGCCCGCGAAGGCGATTTCAGCTCAGCCAGGGGTTGGCGGTCAGGTGTTGGTGTTCGAAGGCTTTGATTTGTTCGCTGCGCTGCAAGGTGCTGCCGATGGCGTCGAGGCCCAGCACCAGCGCGGTTTTGCGCAGGGTGTCGATTTCGAAAGGGATGACCTCGCCTTGAAGACGAATCTGCTGCGTTTCCAGATCAACGCTGATCAGCGCCGTCTCTGGCTGACTGACCACTTGCCCGAGCCGCTGCAACACGGGCTCATCCAGCGTAATCAGCAGCACCCCGTTACGCTGGCAGTTGTCATAAAAAATCCCCGCAAAACTGCTGCCGATCAGCGCACGGATGCCCATCTGCTTTAATCCCCAGACCGCATGTTCGCGGCTCGACCCGCAGCCGAAATTCGGCCCGACCACCATGAAACTCGCGCCCTGCCATGCCGGTTGATTGAGCACGAACTCAGGGTTGGGCTGGCCGTCAGGCAAAAAACGCAGATCAAAAAACAAACCCCGATCCAGCCCGGAACGGTCAATGCCCTTGAGAAACTGCTTGGGCATGATCACGTCGGTGTCGATGTTGGCCGCGAGCATTGGCGCGGCTTTGCCGCTGACTTGAGTGAAGGGTTGCAGGCTCATGCGCGGTCTCCAAAGTGACGGATGTCGGTCAAGCGGCCAGTGATCGCCGCCGCAGCGACCATCGCCGGGCTCATCAGGTGCGTACGGGCACCGGCGCCCTGGCGGCCTTCGAAATTGCGGTTGGTGCTGGAGGCGCAGCGGTCGCCCGGCGCCAGCACGTCGTCGTTCATCGCCAGGCACATCGAGCAGCCGGACTGGCGCCACTCGAAACCGGCGTCGATAAAAATCGCCGCCAGGCCTTCGGCTTCGGCTTGATCGCGCACTTCGGTGGAGCCCGGCACGATCATCGCCCGCACGTGTTCGGCGACGTGTTTGCCGCGCACCACGCTGGCGGCGTCGCGCAGGTCTTCGATGCGGGCGTTGGTGCAGGAGCCGATAAACGCGTGGCTGATGACGATGTCGCTCAGCGGCATGCCCGCTTCGAGGCCCATGTAAGTCAGGGCGCGGCGCATGTCCTGGCGCAGGATCAGGTCGCTGATGTCTTGCGGGTCCGGCACGCGGGCGCCGATCGGCGAGGCCTGATCCGGGCTGGTGCCCCAGGTGACCATCGGCTCCAGCGCGCTGGCGTCCAGCGACACTTCACGGTCGAACAGTGCGTCGGCATCGCTGTGCAAGGCGCGCCATGTCTGCACCGCTTGCTCCCACAGCGCACCTTTGGGCGCGCGGGGTTTGTCCTTGAGGTAGGCGAACACTTTGTCGTCCGGCGCCATGAACGCACCCCGCGCGCCCGCCTCCACCGCCATGTTGCAGATGGTCATGCGCGCTTCGACGCTCAGTGCATCGATGGTCGAACCGCGAAACTCGATGGCGTAGCCCGTGGCTCCGGACGCGCCGATCCGGCCGATCAGCGCCATGATCACATCCTTGGATGTCAGCCCCGGCGCCAGCTCACCGTCCACCGTCACGCGCAGGGTTTTCAAGCGTTTGTAGACCAGGGTCTGGGACGCCAGCAGGTGCTCGATCTCCGACGTGCCGATGCCGAAACCGAATGCGCCGAGGGCGCCATAGGTGGTGGTGTGGCTGTCGCCTGCGGCAATCACCATGCCCGGCAGGATGAACCCCTGCTCCGGGGCGATGACGTGCTCGATACCCTGGCGTTTGTCGAGGATGTCGAGCAATTCGATGCCGAAGTCCCGGCAGTTTTCCGCCAGGTACGACACCTGCCGCGCACCGCCGGCGTCCGGCATCGCCGCAATGCGATTGGGTGCCGTGGGGTTGACGTGATCGACCACCGCCAGCGCGGTGCCGGGGCGCCAGACCCCGCGCTTGGCCTCGCGCAAACCGCTGAAGGCCTGGGGGCTGGTGTATTCGTTGATGACCTGACGGTCGATGTACAACAGGACGTGGCCCTGTTCATCGAGGCGACACACCGTGTGGGAATCGATGTGTTTGTCGTAAAGGGTTCTTGCTGAAGTCATGGGGATATTCGCTCAGGCTCGCGGGTTTCAGGCGTCTGCGCCCCATCTTAGGCAGTCGCCCGGCCCCATCAATGGCCGGAGAGTGATCCCTTGGAACATGGTTCGTGTTGGATCAAGGCACACCCGCAACCTGTAGGAGCAAGCTTGCTCGCGATGGCGGTGTATCAGTCGCCATAAGGGTGACAGACACGGCCCCATCGCGAGCAAGCTTGCTCCTACAGGGTTATGCGTTCGTTCGCAGGAATACGAAACATTTACTTTCATATCGAGGTTCGGGATTTCTGATTCTCATTCGTCTTATATAGATGCAGGCGGTTCGCGTAGGCAAAAGCCACGACCGCACTTTTCATGGACCCCACGCTGGGAAGCCCGCAGCAGAGGCCCTCTCATCGATACAAGACCTTAATCATGTCGAAGAAATCCCGCTCAAAACTCTGGTTTCTGGTCCACAGCTGGCTGGCCCTGCCCATCTGGTTTTTTGTGCTGATCGTCTGTGTGACCGGCACGCTGGCGGTGATCAGCCAGGAAATCGTCTGGCTGGCCAACCCGCAGATGCGTGCCAGCCAACCTTCCGATGATGCGCCGCTGTTGAGCTATGACCAGCTCATCGCCGCGATCAAGCAGGCCGAGCCGCAGATCCTGGTCGAGAGCATCAGCCGACCTGACGAAACGCATTTCGCCCTGGACGTGGAAGTGACCTACCCTGACGGCCGTTCGGTGGTGGTCTACGTCAACCCGTACAGCGGCGTGATCCAGGGCACGGCCCCGCAATTCAACTTCAGGGCCTTCACCCGCGCCTTGCACGGTTGGTGGCTGGTGCCGTTCACCAATGGCTACAGCTGGGGCTGGTATTTGGTGTCGTTTCTCAGTCTGCCGCTGCTGGCTTCGCTGATTACCGGGCTGGTGGTCTACAAGCGCTTCTGGAAAGGCTTTTTGCGACCGACCCTGCGCCTGCGTCACGGCGCGCGGATTTTCTGGGGCGACTTTCACCGCCTCAGCGGCATCTGGTCGATCTGGTTCATCGCGGTGATTTCCGTCACCAGCACCTGGTTCCTGATCGAAGCGTTCATGTTCGATAACCAGATCACGATTTCCACCGCCCCGGTGGCGCCGGTGGTCCCGCGTGAGAGCGTGCCCCTCACCGCCGACGGCTCGCCGGCACCGATGATCAGCCTGGAAACGGCAATCCGTGAAGCGAAGGCACGCATTCCCGGCCTCGAAGACAGCTTCATCAGCCTGCCCGCCAATGCCTACAGCTACCTCTCGGTGGGCGGCCGCAGCTGGTATCCGCTGATGTTCCAGACTGCCGAAATCAACCCATATACCGGCGATGTCGCCGTGACCCGCCTGCTTTCGGACCGCTCGGGCCTGGAGCTGGTGACCGAATCGATGCGGCCGCTGCACACCGGCGATTTCGGCGGGCTCTGGATCAAGCTGATCTGGTTCTTCTTCGGCCTGCTCCTGAGCATGATGGTCCTCAGCGGCCTGCTGATCTGGACCAAGCGCACTGCGTTGGCCACTGCTAACGCCCTCAAGCGCAGCAACAAACGTCCTCGCGCTGCCGATGCCACTCACGTCACGAGCCACGACACCACGGAGGTCAGCCAATGAGCCTGTTCGCCGCCGAAAAACCGGGGTCCAGACTGAGCCGCTTCTGGCACAAATGGCGCTTCCACATCAACGTTTTGCTGTTGCTGGTGCCGCTGGGTTTCATGCCCAAGTACTTTGCCGATGCCGCGCTGTTTCGCGGGGACACTGGCCTGGGTGAGCGGGAAATCGGTGAAGTTCAGGTCGGGCCGTGGAGCCTGCGCCTGGCGGAACTTCGCAACGAAGCACCGCGGCCCGATGGCCCGGCCGGTTACATGAAGAGTTTCAACGCGGCGCTGTGCGACAGCTGCCGCGAGCAGGTCAAGGCGACTTACCTGCGCATCGGCAAACCGCGCAGCCTGCGCGCCGCCGGGGTGATTTTCTTCGGCACGCCCTACCGCATGGGCGCCATGCTGCCGATCCCGGAAAAGACCAAGGCCGACGCCGAGCTGTGGATCACCATGGAAGGCTGGGACGGCGCGATGCATCAAGCGTCCATCCCGCTGAGCCAGGCATCCCCCGCCACCCTCGAGTGGCTGAACAAACAAGGAGGCAAACCATGAGCAACGCATTTCGCCCTCTCCACGCCGCTTTGCTGGTGCTGTGCGCCGGCTTCAGCGCCAGCGCCCTGGCCCACAACCCGATGTGCGAGTGCAAGGCCATCGACGCCGAGCAGATCCAGTGCACCGGCGGTTTCTCCGACGGCAGCGGCGCACCGGGCGTGACACTGGATGTGATCGGCTACGACGAAACCATCCTGGTGCCGGGCAAGCTCGGTGCTGATTCCAAACTGACCTTCAAGAAGCCCAGCGCCGAATTTTATGTGCTGTTCGATGCCGGTCCCGGCCACGTCGTCGAGATCGACCAAGCGGACATCCAGGCCCCATGAGTACGCCAACGACACACGTCGTCCGCCCGGCTGGTGCCGGCCATGAAACCCTGTATGTATTGCTGCTGTGCCTGATGATCCTGGCGGTCGCCGGTTCGGTGGTCGCCTGGCGCCACGAGTCCCAGGAAATCAGCACCGTCAGCAGCCATCAACTGGATGCCCGCCGCGACCTCAGCGCCTCCGAGCAAGGCATCTACGCCGACCTGCGGGTGACGCTGGACGAGATTCACCTGCTGCGTCAGGAACAGCAAACCCTGCCGACACCCGAAGCCCTGGCGGACGAAGGTTTTGCGCCGTTTGCCCAGGACGCCAGTTCCGTCAGCCGTGGCGCGCATGCCTGGCAATTGCTCGACGCCAAGGCGTATTTCGGCCAGAGCCAGTCGTCCGCCGTGGCCGGTTCGTTTCTGATGCGCCTGACCGCCGACGACGATGCGCCAGACATCTGGCTCAACCGTGCCGCCGACCTCAAAGCCCCGGCCGACGTCACGGACGCCGCGCTCGAAAGCGCCGGCTGGCAGCAGATCGTCGCGCAATTCGATGCCGGCGTGACCCGCCAGCACCGGCACTGAACCCTCGCCTTCACCCGAGAGAAGACCGCTTTCCCATGCCTATTTCATCTCAACGTTCATTCTTGCGGCCGCTGCTGATCGGCCTGCTTGCCTTGCTGCTGACGCCACTGGCCAGCGCCGACGAAGCCAAGCGCCTGCGCATCGGCATCACCCTGCACCCTTATTACAGCTACGTGGCCAACATCGTCGGCGACAAGGCCGAAGTGGTGCCGCTGATTCCGGCCGGCTTCAACCCGCATGCCTACGAGCCCCGCGCCGAAGACATCAAGCGCATCAGCGGGCTGGACGTGATCGTGCTCAACGGCGTCGGCCATGACGACTTCGCCGACCGCATGATCGCCGCCAGCGAAACGCCGAACGTGGCCGTGATCGAAGCCAACGAAAACGTACCGCTGCTGGCCGCCACCGGTGTTGCCGCGCGCGGTGCCGGCAAAGTCGTTAACCCGCACACTTTCCTGTCGATCAGCGCCTCCATTGCCCAGGTCAATAACATTGCCCGGGAACTCGGCAAGCTCGATCCGGCCAACGCCAAGACCTACACCCAAAACGCCCGCGCCTACGGCAAACGCCTGCGGCAGATGCGCGCCGACGCCCTGGCGAAACTGACCCAGGCGCCGAACGCCGAGCTGCGGGTGGCCACGGTTCATGCGGCTTACGATTACCTGCTGCGCGAGTTTGGCCTGGAAGTGACCGCCGTGGTCGAACCGGCCCACGGCATCGAACCGAGCCCGAGCCAGCTGAAAAAGACCATCGATCAACTGCGCGAACTGGACGTGAAGGTGATTTTCTCGGAGATGGATTTCCCATCCACCTACGTCGACACCATCCAGCGTGAATCCGGGGTGAAGCTGTACCCGCTGTCGCACATTTCCTATGGCGAATACACCGCCGACAAGTATGAAAAGGAAATGACCGGCAACCTCAACACCGTGGTCCGGGCTATTCAGGAGTCTGGGCAATGACCGCTAAAGAAACACTCAGCGAATCCCCGGTGGGAGCGAGCCTGCTCGAGAAGGCGTCGAGTCAGCCGACATCATCGTTGAATGACACACCGCTATCGCCGGCAAGCCGGCTCCTACAGGGGGCGGGGCCGACGCTGGATTTTGCGGAGGTCAGTTTGACCCTGGGTCGCACGACGATCCTTGATCAGGTCACCTTCCAGGTTCAGCCCGGCAGCGTGCATGCGCTGGTCGGTCCCAACGGTGGCGGTAAGAGTTCGTTGATCAAGACCCTGCTCGGGCAGATGCCGCATCAGGGTCGCTTGAGCCTGCAATGGCCCGGCGAACCCGGGACCATCGGCTACGTGCCGCAAGCGCTGGAGTTTGATCGAGGCCTGCCGATGACCGTCGACGATTTCATGGCCGCCATGTGCCAGCGGCGTCCGGCGTTCCTCGGGTTGAGCAAGCATTACGCGGCAGCGATTGGCGAAGCGCTGGAGCGGGTCGGCATGCAGGACAAGCGCAAGCGGCGCATGGGCGCCTTGTCTGGCGGTGAGCGTCAGCGCGTGTTGCTGGCACAGGGACTGATCCCGGCGCCGCAATTGCTGGTACTCGATGAGCCGATGTCGGCCCTCGATGAGGCGGGCATTCAGGTGTTCGAACGGTTGCTCGGCGACTGGCGTCAGAGCGGGATCACCGTGCTGTGGATCGAGCATGATCTGGAAGCGGTCGGTCGACTGGCAGATCGCGTCACCGGGCTCAATCGCCGGGTGCTGTTCGATGCCACGCCGAAACAGGCGCTGACCCCGGAACGTTTGCTGACCCTGTTCTCGACCCATCCACGGAGCGCTGTCTGATGAGTTACGAAGCCTTTCGCTTGATGGTTCAGGGCTGGGCGTCTTCGGGTTATCTGCCTGAGGCGCTGGCCTATGGATTTGTGGTCAACGCACTGCTCGCCGGTTTGCTGATCGGCCCGGTGCTGGGCGGTCTGGGCACGCTGGTGGTGGTCAAGCGCTTCGCGTTTTTCTCCGAAGCGGTGGGTCACGCGGCACTGACTGGCGTGGCCATTGGCATTCTGCTCGGCGAACCCTACACCGGGCCCTATGGCAGCCTGTTCGGTTACTGCCTGCTGTTCGGCATTTTGCTGAATTACCTGCGTAACCGCACGGGTCTGGCGCCAGATACCTTGATTGGCGTGTTCCTGTCGGTGTCGCTGGCACTGGGCGCGAGCCTGCTGTTGATTCTGGCGGGCAAGATCAACGTGCATATCCTGGAGAACGTGCTGTTCGGTTCGGTGTTGACCGTCAACGGCAATGACTTGCTGGTGCTGGCCATCGTCGGTTCGCTGGTGATGGCGCTGGCCTTGCCGCTGTACAACCGCATCATGCTCGCCAGTTTCAACCCGCAACTGGCAGCGGTGCGCGGCGTCGCGGTGAAGACCCTGGATTACCTGTTCGTGATTCTGGTGACGCTGATCACCGTGGCGGCGGTGAAAGTCATCGGTGCGATTCTGGTGGGTGCGCTGTTGGTGATTCCGGCGGCGGCAGCGCGGTTGCTCAGCCAGTCGCTCAAGGGATTCTTCTGGTGCTCGGTACTGATCGCCACGGTCAGCACGCTGTGCGGGATTCTTGCGCCGATTGTGTTCGACCTGCCGATCCCGTCCGGCGCCGCGATCATTCTGGTGGCCGGTATCGCCTTCGCCCTCGCCGCCATTGCGCGCGGCGTCGTCCCCAGCCTGAAAGGGAACCTCGGATAAATGTCTTTTTCTCTGCGTCAACTGACCCTGGCCGTCGCCCTGTGCGGGCTGGTCAATACCTCGTTTGCGGCGGACAGCGCCAAACCGTTGCATGTGCTGGCGTCCTTGCCGATCACTTATGGTCTGGGCGAAGTATTGCTCAAGGGCACCAACGTCAACCTTGAACGCGCGGCGCCGGCGAACCTGCCTGGCAGTCGTCAGACGGCTTACTTCACCGGGCGCGGCGCGCCGGCATTGGCGAAACTGGCGACGGACGCCGATGCGGTGATTGGTCTTCGTTCGTTGTGGGCGGATGATCCGCTGTACCCGATCGCCCGGCGCAGCAATATTCGTATCGTCGAAGTCGACGCCGCGCGCCCGGTGGACGGCGCCCTGCCCGGCATCGCCGTGCAGCCGGGCAACAAGGTCGATGGCTTGAACAGTCAGCCGTGGTTTTCCAGCAACAACATGGGGCGCATGGCGGACGTGATGGCGGCGGATCTGGTGCGCCTTGCACCTGCTGCAAAGCCTGTGATCGAGGCCAACCTTGCGACATTGAAACAGCGCTTGCTCAAGTTCAGCGCCGACAGCGAAGCGCGGCTGGCCAATGCTGACAATCTGAGTGTGATGAGCCTGAGCGATCACTTCGGTTACTTGATTGGCGGGCTCAATCTGGAACTGATCGGTCTCGATGCGCGGCCCGACGCAGAGTGGACACCGGAGGCGCTGAAGCAACTGGGCGCGACGCTCAAGGACAATGACGTGGCGGTGGTGTTGCATCATCGGCAGCCGTCGGACGCGGTGAAAGCGGTGATTGCCGAGGCCGGGAGCCGGTTGGTCGTTTTGAGTGTGGACGCGGCGGACCCGGTGGCTGAGCTGGAGGGGAATGTGGATTTGGTGATCAAGGGGTTGAGTGGGGTTTAGCGTCGGCTGGACCGCATGATCATTCTCTACGGTGGGCGTTACACAAATCCCCTGTAGGAGCTGGCTTGCTGGCGATGGCGGCCTGATAGCTGGGCATTACTTTCAGGTGTACATATCCATTGCTGCGGTAACGGCTGATATTGGTTTCGCCCTTACGGCGAGTCACTTGGAAGAGCCCCAAGTAACCAAGGGCTCTTGCCCCTTTCGTTCGGTGCCTCGCTAAGGCTCGCCATGCCCTCGCTCCGGTCCTGCTCCGTGGGCCCGCCGCCATCGGCCATCCATGGCCGGGGGCGGCTAACCCGGCATCCTTGCCGGGTTGCCCACTACGCAGAACCTCCACTCGGCCTCTCGAGGGGGCGCTCAGATCAAAAGCGGAAGGCGAGCTAACGCTCGGCCTGATGAGTGGTGAAAATCAAAAGCGTATGGGATTCCCTGTAGGAGCCGGCTTGCCGGCGAAAAGCGTCTGGACACCGCGTTCATTCAGACACCCCGCGTTATCGTTGACGCCCATCGCTGGCAAGCCAGCTCCTACAATTTTGAATCGTGTGAACCCAATCCCCGTGTAGGAGCCGGCTTGCTGCGGGCGGCGTTCCGACGATGGCGTCCGTTCAGTCAACAAACAGGTGTCTGACCCACCGCTATCGCCAGCAAGCCGGCTCCTACAGGGGGAAGCGTACGATCAAAGAGCCAGGTCGGCTGGCAGGCCGCCTCGCTTTGGCTTTTGATTTTGCTTTGGCTTTTGATCTGCCCCGTCGGGAGGCCGAGTGGAGGTTCTGCGCAGTGGGCACCGCGGCAAGGATGCCGCGGTAGCCGCCCCCGGCCATGGATGGCCGATGGCGGCGGGCCCACGGAGCAGGACCGGAGCGAGGGAACCCTGAGCCTAGGCGAAGGGCCGTACGTCAGGGGCAAAGCCTTTTGGTTCCTTTTTGGCGTTTGAAAAAGGGACTCGCCGTAAGGGCGAAACCATCAGCGGCCGTTACCGCAGGAATGGATATGTACACCTGAAAAAAATTCGGCGCCTGACACAAAGCCATCGCCGGCAAGCCAGCTCCTACAGGTCCTGCGTACAGCCAGACAAACTCTAGGCGCAAAAAAGCCCGCTGACCCTCTCGGTCCAGCGGGCTTCTTTTTGCGCGAAGACTTCAGTGAGCCACAGCCGCCTGCTCTTCCATCTTCTTGCGCAAACTCAGCGGACGCATATCGGTCCAGGTTTCTTCGATGTAAGCCAGGCATTCCTTTTTCAGACCACTCTTGCCCACGGTGCGCCAGCCCTCCGGCACGGCCTTGTAGTCGGGCCAGATCGAGTACTGCTCTTCGTGGTTGACCACGACCTGAAAGAGGATGTCCTCGCGGTCGAATACTGACGTCATGGTGTCTCTCCATCGCTGTAAGGATGGGCTGCACTGCGTGCGCAGCCGTTATGTAGAAAGAACGTTGCGGGGCCCGGAAAATTTAGAGGCTGGCAGTGGCAGCAGCCATCGCCCGGCCAAAAATCTCCGCCACCCGATCGATTTCCGCAGCGCTAATCACCAGCGGCGGCAGGAAGCGCACCACGCCGCCATGCCGACCGCCCAGCTCAAGAATCAACCCACGCTTGAGGCATTCACGCTGCACCAGCGGCGCCAGTCGAGCGAAGATCGGAGGATGACCTTGCACATCCGGCACGCCGGCCGGGTCAACCAGTTCGACGCCAAGCATCAAGCCACGACCGCGAATATCGCCCAGTTGCGGGAAGTCCCGCTGAAGAATGCGCAAGTGTTCGCTCAAGCGCTCGCCCATGGCGGCAGCGTGTTCGCAAACCTTGTGTTCGGTCAGGTAACGCATCACTGCGGAGCCCGCCGCCATGGCCATTTGGTTACCACGGAAGGTCCCGGCATGCGCGCCCGGCAACCAGGTGTCGAGCCAGTCGCGATACACCACCACCGCCAGCGGCAAGCTGCCGCCGATGGCCTTGGACATCACCACCACGTCCGGAATGATCCCGGCGTGCTCGAAAGCAAACATCTTGCCGGTGCGGGCGAAACCGCTCTGGATTTCGTCGACGATCAACGCCACACCCGCCTTTTCGGTGATGCGACGCAGACCGCGCAACCAATCGAGATCAGCCGGGATCACCCCGCCCTCGCCCTGAACCGCCTCGACGATCACTGCCGCCGGCAATTGCACACCCGCCTCGGGATCGTTCAGCAGGTTTTCCAGGTAGTTCAGGTTGACCTGCACGCCCTGCGCGCCGCCGAGGCCGAACGGGCAACGGTAATCGTAGGGATACGGCATGAACTGCACGCCACTGCTGAGCAATGCGCCCAACGGTTTTTTCGGCCCCAGGCTGCCCATCAGGCTCAACGCGCCCTGGCTCATGCCGTGATAACCGCCCTGGAACGACAGCACAGTGCTGCGCCCGGTGGCGGTGCGCACCAGTTTCAGCGCGGCTTCCACGGCGTCGGTGCCGGTCGGGCCGCAGAACTGGATTTTCGCTTGCGCAGCCAGGGCTGGCGGCAGCAGGCCAAACAGGTCCTGGACGAATTGATCCTTGACCGGGGTGGTCAGGTCGAGGGTGTGCAGCGGCAGTTCATCGGTCAGCACTTGCTGGATCGCTTCGATCACCACCGGATGGTTATGCCCCAGGGCCAGCGTTCCGGCGCCGGCCAGGCAGTCGATGAAGCTGCGGCCCTCAACGTCTTCGACATAAATGCCCTTCGCGCGCTTGAGTGCCAGGGGAATGCGTCGCGGGTAGCTGCGGGCATTCGACTCCTGCTGGCTCTGGCGCGCCAGCAATGGCGATTCGTTGAACTGATAAAGCGTTTCGGCCGGCGCCGGAGCGATCCGGGCCGACTGATCTTCCATAAGGCTGGTAGCGACTGACATCTCTCGACCCCTCAATAAGGTTTTCCTGTTCTGGAAACGCATCAGGGCGCCAAGGATTTAGACCCTTGCCCGGCTTTCTATGAAGGCGGGGTCAGGCCCTTGTGCATGGGGATGGCACGAAGCCCGGCTACGGTGAAGGTTTCGGCACAGGGCTGATAACCCAGATGCCGGTAAAAGGCTTCGCTGGTCCGGGTGCTGTTGAGTCGAACCTGAGCCAGCCCGTTATCGATCAGCCAGCCTTCAAGGTCGCGCACCAGCGCTTGCCCGACGCCACGACGAAACCATTCCGGCTGCACGTAACAGAACGCAAGCTTGCCGCTGATCGCCGCCATCGCTACGCCGACCGGTTTGTCCTGCAACAGGGCGATGTTCAGGTACAACCGTTGGTCGGTCAGCCACGGTTGAATGTGTTCGACGGTTTTGTTGTGGGTCCAGGTGGCGACGGTTTGCGGGTCGTTGCGATGGTCGAGCGCGCAGCCGACGCGGATGGAACGCTCGACGATCCGGCTGATGATCCCGGCGTCGGCGGGGGTTGCCTTGCAGATGTGTAGAGGGGTTTCCATGGCGCTGTAACCTCAATCCATTGAGAAAAAGCTGCCGGGGACGATAGCGCTGGTGACCGTCGGAACGCCAATGGCGAGACGTTACATTTGATGTGCAACAGCCCCCCTGTAGGAGCAGAGCTTGCTCGCGAAGACGTCCGTACAGTTAACATCAACGTTGAATGTACGGACGCCTTCGCGAGCAAGCTCTGCTCCTACAAGGATGTATGTCGTTTGTTAGACCGTTTGCAACGGCATCGTCAGCTCGACCCGCAAGCCATCCGGCCGGCTGTCGAAATGCAGCGTGCAGCCACAACGCTGAACAATCGCCTGGACAATCGCCAACCCCAGACCGCAGCCGGTGCTCTGTCCGTTGCGCCAGAAGCGTTGGGTCAGGTGTTGCATATCGTCCTCGGCAATGCCCGGTCCATGATCGCGCACGACGAACTGCACGCGGTTGCCGGTGGTTACCAGGCTCAGTTCTACCGCACCGTCGTTCGGGGTATGGCGCAGGGCGTTGTCCAGCAGGTTGCGCAACGCCGCGATCGACAGCACCGCCGGCATTTGCACCGGCGCGTGGGAGAGCTTCGGCGGCAGCTTGAATTGGATCCGCTGACGATCACCGCTGGCGGCATCCTGAATCGCCAGTTTCGCCACTTGCTCGGCGCTGCATTGCACACCGTCGTCGAACGACAGACTGCCCTCGACCCTTGCCAGCAACAACAATTGCTCAAGCGTGCGGTGCAGACGGTCGGCGCCCTCTTCGGCCCGTGCCAGGGACTGATCCCGTGCCGCGCCATCGGTCATGCGCGCCACTTGCAGGTGGGTTTTGATGGCCGTCAGCGGGCTGCGCAGTTCGTGGGCCGCGTCGCCGGTCAGACGGCGTTCGCGCTCGATGGTCTTGCCGATGCGCTGGAACAGCTGGTTCTGAGTGTCCAACAACGGTTGCAACTCACTGGGCAGCGGCTGAATCTGCAAGGGTTCCAGCGAGTCGGCACTGCGACGCATCAAGGCATCGCGCATGCGGTTCAGCGGCGCCAGGCCCTGGCCGATCCCCAGCCACAGCAGGCACAGGCAACCCAGCAACGCCACGCCCACCGGCACCGACGCGGCCAGCAGGATCGACATGTTGAGCGCTTCACGTTCGATCTGCCGATCCGCCGTGGTGATGCGCAGATCGCCACGGGCCAGGGTGAAACTGCGCCACGGCGCGCCGTCGATCATCTGATCGTGGAAGCCCATTTTTTCGGCTTGCAGTGTTTGTTGTGGATCGGTGTGGCTGCGGGCGAGGATTTCGCCGCGCAGCGAGCTGACCTGACACGCCATCCCGCCCGGAATATTCAGTTGTTCCGCACTGAAATGGGTGCCCTCGCCCTTGGTCGGCAACGGCGGCAGTTGCTCCATCAGGCCGGCGACCATGCGCGCCGATGCCACCAATCGCTGGTCGAGAGAAAACATCATCTGGTTGCGCAGGTCGCTGAGCATCCAGGCCGCTGCCAGGGCCCAGATCAGCGCAAATGCGGCGCCGAGCGTCAGGCTCAGGCGCAAACGCAGGCTCATCACTTTTTCACTTCCTCTCCATCATCGGCCGGCCCCAGGCGGTAGCCCAGGCCGCGCACGGTCTCGACAATGCCATTACCCAGTTTGCGCCGCAGGTGATGGATATGCACGTTGAGGGCGTTGCTTTCCAGTTCGTCGTTGAACCCATAGACGCTGTCTTTCAACTGCTCGGTGGACAGCACCCGGCCACGGTTGTGCAACAAGGCTTGCAACAGTGACTGTTCGCGACGGGAAAGGTCCACCGGCTGACCGCCAAGCATGGTTTCGCGGCTGCTCGGGTCGTACGTCAAGCGGCCGTGTTCGATCAGGTTGACGCTGCGCCCCGCCACCCGTCGCAACAACGTGTGCAGGCGTGCGGCGAGTTCGCGCAGGTCGAACGGCTTGAGCAGGTAATCGTCGGCCCCCGCTTGCAGGCCGTCGACGCGGTCGGTCACCGAATCCCGGGCGGTGAGGATCAGCACCGGAATCTCCAGGCCATGATGGCGCAACTGCTGCAATAGCTTGAGCCCGTCTTCATCCGGCAGACCGAGGTCGAGCACCATCACGTCGAACTCGGCGACCTTGAGCATGGCCCGGGCCTTCGAGGCAGTGTTGACGTGCTCCACCGTCAGGCCCTGGGCAGTGAGGCCGGCGACAATGCCGCTGGCGATCAGCTCATCGTCTTCGCAAACCAGTACGTGCATGGGTGCTCCAGGAGAAAAAACGCGAGTCAATCAGGTGAGGATTAAGGCGCAATTATGGCAACTGTCGTGGCCGACGAACAGCGCAGCTTTCTGTCATCCTAATTAAGCCAGCCTGTCAGACCAACTTAGTTTCATGGCGAAACAATCAACTCTAAAATTCTTATTATAAAAAATACTTACCACGATAAGCTTACCCCCACAGCAAAACATGCAATACAACAATCAACCACACAAACCCAAGAAGACTTTATCAAACTGAAAGAATAGTCTTCACCCTGCTGAAAGGAGTCAGCCCATGCCAAACCTCAACAACTTCGTCGCCATAGATTGGCGCTCTGGCAAAGACCGTATTTACTTCTTCTTCAAAGACACGAACACATACACTCGATTTGATCTGGGTGATCATCGAGTCCCTGACGACTTCCCCAGAGAAACCACGCAATCCTCATGGCCCGGTTTTCACCAAAACGCCGAACATTTGCGGTTCGGCTTCACCACCACAGACCTGGACAACAGCGACGGATCTGACGACTTCGCCTGGTTGTTTTATTACCACGGCGAGATCCCGATGGTTTGTAAATACGACCAGGATCAAGATAAGGCAGTGAAGTACTATCGCGTTGAAAGTTCGATATGGGCACCCATACTCCCTTACTTCGACCGCATCGTAGCGGGGACCTGGTGGCAACTTGGGGGCAAAAAATTTCTGTTTCGATTCCTCCTCAATGACGGATACTACCTCTCTTTTGACTATCTAAAAAACCGACTGATCCACGAAGAAATCACCGCCACCTCAATGCCAGGATTAGAACGATTCAAACACCGAATCATTACAGCTGCACAAAACGATAGAACGTTTGCCGACAGCCACTACTACATCTTCCTGAATAGAGGCCAATTTCTCATCTACAACGTCCAGCAAAACCGACTGCAATCCGGTCCACACGGGATGAATGACGAGGCTTGGCCAGGTCTGTTCCGAGACTGAGTCCACATTGGGGCAGCGGTTAATCATCGGTTAATCGCCGCCCCACATTGTGCACCTCACTTGCACAGGGACAAGGCTTACCCAATGCGTCGATTGTTTTTGTTTTTTGCACTCTTGATCTCGGGTCTGGCCCAGGCAGGGACCAATCCGTTCGAAACCAAACCTGAATTCCTGCCAGTGGAAAAAGCGTTCGTCTTCACGTCCGAGCGCCTTGAGTCGGGTGAAACGCAACTCTATTGGCAGATCACCGACGGTTATTACCTTTATCAGAAACGCCTTAAGTTCGATGGGTTGCCCGCTGAGCTGCACCCTGTGTTACCTGAAGGCGAGTCTCACAGTGATGAATTCTTCGGCGATCAGCAGGTTTATCGCCAGGGCCTGGAGCTGAAGATCCCGGCGGGCGCGACCGGCCAGATCAAGGTCGGCTTCCAGGGCTGCGCCGATGCCGGATTGTGTTATCCGCCGCAAACCCAGGTCGTGGATCTGGGCGGCAGTGTTGTCGCTTCGGCGGCCAATGAAGCGCCGGATCAAGCCCTGGCCAGCAGTCTGCAACAACGGGCGTTGGGTTGGAGCTTGTTGGTGTTCTTCGGTCTGGGCCTGCTGCTGGCCTTCACCCCTTGCTCATTGCCGATGCTGCCGATTCTGGCCGGTATGATCGTCGGCAGTGGCGCGACGCCCAAACGCGGATTTGCCTTGGCCACCAGCTATGTCGTAAGCATGGCGCTGGTGTATGCGGCGATGGGCGTTCTGGCGGCGCTGCTCGGTGCGAATTTGCAGGCACTGCTGCAAAACCCTTGGTTGCTGGGCAGTTTCGCCGCCGTGTTTGTGCTGCTGGCGTTGCCGATGTTCGGCTTCTTCGAGTTGCAGCTGCCCGTCGCCGTGCGCGATCGGCTGGAAAACGTCTCGCGCAATCAGCGCGGTGGCAGCCTGATTGGCGCTGGTGTGCTGGGCGCGCTGTCCGGTCTGCTGGTCGGTCCGTGCATGACCGCTCCGCTGGCCGGCGCCCTGCTCTACATCGCGCAAAGCGGCAATGCGCTGCACGGCGGGTTGATTCTGTTTGCCATGGGCATCGGCATCGGTGTGCCGCTGTTGTTGCTGGTGACCGTCGGCAACCGCTTCCTGCCCAAACCCGGGGCCTGGATGAACCTGCTCAAAGGCGTGTTCGGCTTCCTGTTCCTCGCCACCGCGTTGTTGATGTTGCGCCCGGTACTGGATGAGTCGCTGTGGATCGGTCTGTGCGGTGCGTTGTTACTGATTGCCGCCTACAGCGCCTGGAAGCAGTCGCAAGGTTTCGGGCGGGTCGCGCATCTGTTCGGTGCCAGCTCATTGCTGCTCGGCCTGTGGGGCAGTCTGTTGATGATCGGTGCGGCGGGCGGCGGTGATGACCTGTTGAAACCGCTGCAGGTCTATAGCGCCGCCAATGCGGGCAATGTCGCCCGCCCGGTCGGCCACGAGGCTTTCACCACAATCAAGGACCCGGCCGCTCTGCAACGGGAACTCGATGCCGCACAAGCTCAGGGCCAATGGGTGCTGCTGGACTACTACGCCGACTGGTGTGTGTCGTGCAAGGTCATGGAAAAACAGGTGTTCGGCCAACCCCGCGTGCTCGACGCCTTGAGCGATGTGCGCTTGCTACGGCTGGACGTCACCGCCGACAATGCCGCCAGCCGCGAACTGCTTGGCCGTTATAAAGTGCCGGGGCCACCGAGTTTTCTGTGGATCGGCGCCGATGGCATCGAACGTCGCAGCCAGCGCATCACCGGCGAGGTCGATGCCGACACCTTCCTGCAACGCTGGACCACCACCCGAGACGCCCGTTAATGCTGACTTTTACCCTCGGCACGTTTGCCATCGCGCTTAACCACCTGCTGCTGATCAGTGCCCTGGCGCTGGCGACGTTTGTCGGCTGGCGGGCGGCCAAGCGTGGCGGTGAAAATCCCGAGTCGGTGCTGTTCAGCCTGTTCCTGCTGGGCATGCTGGCGGCCCGAATAAGTTTCGTCGCGCTGTACTGGAAACATTATCGTGACGATCCGTGGCAAGTCATCGACCTGCGCGACGGTGGCTTTCTCGCCTGGCCGGGTGTGATCGCGCTGCTGCTGGCCGCAGTGTATCGAGGCTGGCGTCAACCGGGTTTACGTCGCCCACTGGGCTTTGGCGTAGCCAGTGGCCTGGCGTTCTGGTTGCTCGCGACGTTCTCCCTGAGCATTTACGAACAAGGCACACGCCTGCCGGACATCACCCTGCGCAACGCCGCCGGTGAAACGGTGCAACTGGCCGACTACAAGGGCGGGCCGCTGGTGATCAATCTCTGGGCCACCTGGTGCCCGCCGTGCCGCCGGGAAATGCCGGTGCTGGAAAACGCTCAGCAACACCGCCCGGACCTGACCTTCCTGTTCGTCAATCAGGCGGAAAGCATGCAAAGCGTCAGCACCTTTCTGGAAACCCAGGGCCTGAGCCTGTCCAACGTACTGTTCGACGGCAGCGGTCGATTGGGTCAGGCCGTGGGTTCGATGGCATTGCCGACTACGCTGTTCTATAGCCCTGACGGTCGCTTGCTGGGCAGTCATCTGGGTGAACTGTCGGACGCCAGCCTGGCCCGCGCCCTGGAAAACTTTGACACCCCGAATCCGGCCACACCGTCCACTTCTTCAAGGAAACTGCCATGCCCCGCCTCCGCCACCTGCTGACGCTGACCCTGGGCGCCGCCCTGCTGCACCTGCCGTCGGTACAGGCTGCCGAAGAATTGCCCGAAGCGATCAAGAAGATCGAAGTCAAGGGCGCGAAAATCGTCGGCCAGTTCGATGCGCCCGATGGTTTGCGCGGTTATGCCGCGCAGTACCAGAACCGTGGCATGGCGCTGTACCTGACGCCGGATGGCAAACATGTGTTGCTGGGCAATTTGTATGACGCCGACGGCAAAGACCTGAGCAGCGCGCCATTGCAGAAACTGGTGTACGCGCCGATGGCCAAGGAAATCTGGGGCAAGATGGAAGCGAGCAACTGGATCGGTGACGGCAACAAGGATGCGCCGCGCGTGGTGTACCTGTTCAGCGATCCGAACTGCCCTTACTGCAACGTGTTCTGGGAACAGGCGCGGCCGTGGGTGAAGGCCGGCAAGGTGCAGTTGCGGCACATCATGGTCGGGATCATTCGTGAAGACAGCCCGGGCAAATCCGCGGCATTGCTGGCCGCCAAGGATCCACAAAAAGCCCTGCAAGACCACGAAGGGGCTGGCAAGGCCAGTACGCTGAAGGCGCTGAAAGAAGTACCGCCGGCGATTCAGGCGAAACTGGCGGCGAACATGCAGTTGATGGAAGACCTGGAATTGCAGGCCACGCCGGCGATTTTCTACATGGACGACAAGGGCGAGCTGCAACAGCAGCAAGGCGCGCCGTCGCCGGACAAACTGGTGAAGATTCTCGGGCCGAAGTGAATTCACCGGCCCCTTCGCGGGCAAGCCTCGCTCCTACAATAGATCGCGTGCTTCTGTAGGAGCGAGGCTTGCCCGCGAAGGCGTCAGCAAGATCGACTAATTTTTCCGGGCTAGAAACTCCAGCAACACCTCAGTCACAAACCGCGGATTCTCCAGATTGGAGATATGCCCCGCCTCCGGCACCAGCACATACGGGCAACCGATCAACTCGGCCATTTCAATGGTTTCCGACGGTGGTCGCGGCTTGTCCTGATCACCACACATCACCAGCGTGGCCTCAGCCTCCAGCTCGCCCAGTCGCGGCAACACATCATCGCGCCCAAATGTGATCCGCCCCATCGGCACGATACTTTCGCGCAGACGCTCTGGCGGCAGCGCAGCCAGTTTTGCGCGGAAATCCTGATAAAGCGCCGACTGCGGGTCTATGCCCGGACGGAAGAAAATCGGCACGACGATGTCGAGCAGTTGCGGTGCAATCACGCCGCTGTCTTCGATCTGTTTGAACAGCGAGAAATAGTATTGGCGAGTGGGTTCAGGTTCGACACCGACGTAGGTGTCCATCAGCACCAGGCCGTTGATACGCTGTGGAACCGACAGCGCCAGGCGCACGCCCCACATGCCACCGACGGAAAGACCGACCAGCGTGACACGGTCGATGTGCAGATGATCGAGCAAGGCCAGCGCCTGACGTGCAATGTCATCCAGCGATTGCGTGCCTTCGGGTAGCGAGCCTGACTCACCGTGGCCCCACAGGTCCAGGGCGATGACCCGGTATTGCTGCGACAGGGCGGCGATCTGCGGCGCCCACATGGTTTGGTCCCAGAGGTAGCTGCCGGCGAGCAATACGGCAGGGCCGGTGCCTTGATCGATGTAGTGAAGGGGTTGTCCGTCAATCGTAACGAAGGGCATTGACTGTTTCCTTTGTGAAAACCGGAGCAGGGAGACTGTGCTGCTGTGGTTCCACAGTCAACCTTGTGGTGCTTTAAGAGGCCCCATCGCCAGCAGGCTGGCTCCCACATTTTGTTCTGCGAACACAGTTCAAATGTGGGAGCCAGCCTGCTGGCGAATAGGCCCTTACAGACGCTAGAGAATTACAGACCCTCCAACTCCGCCATCAAGTCATTCAACCGATCGACCTTGTCCTCGGTGATGTCACTCGCCGCCAACCCGTCGATGTACTCAGCCAATTCCTCCACCGTGCTGCACTCGAACATCGCCCGCAGCGGTACGTCCCGTTGCAGGGCTTTCTGCACCCGCGACGCAATCTGCGTCGCCAGCAGCGAATGCCCGCCCAACTCGAAGAAGTTGTCGCGCACACCGACCTTTTCGACCTTCAACACCTCGGCCCAGATACCCGCCAACGTCTGCTCTAGCTCATTGCGCGGCGCCTGATAGTCCTGGCTCTGCAACTGACCGATCTCCAGCGCCGGCAGTGCCTTGCGGTCCAGTTTGCCGTTGGCATTGAGCGGCATCCGTTCCAGCCACAACCAGTGCAGCGGCACCATGTATTCCGGCAGCTCGGCGCGCAGGCGTTGCTTGATGCGCTCCAGGCGCTCAGTCGGATTAAGTGAAGAATCAGTCGCAACCAAATAGCCGACCAGATGCTTGCCGTTCACGCCTTCCTGCACACCAACCGCCGCTTCGCGCACCTCCGGTTGCTCATGCAGACGCGCTTCGATTTCACCCAGCTCGATGCGGTAGCCGCGAATTTTCACCTGATGGTCGACGCGCCCAACGTACTCCAGCACGCCGTCACTGCGACGACGGGCAAGGTCGCCGGTGCGATACAGACGATCGCCCGGCGCGCCAAACGGGTTCGGCACAAACACCTGCGCCGTACGCAGCGGATCGCTGACATAACCGCGCCCGACACCGGTGCCGGCCACGCACAGTTCGCCCACCGCACCCAACGGCACCAGGTCCAGCGCGCCATCGAGCAGGTACAAACGGTTGTTGTCGGTCGGCGTGCCAATCGGCAAGTAACTGCCGCGAGTCGACGCCATGTCGACACGGAAGAACGCCACGTCGTCCGAACATTCCGCCGGACCGTAAGCATTCACCAGCCCGATGTCCGGGTAGCGCAGCAACCATTGGTGCGCGAGTTCCGGCGGCATCGCCTCACCGGTCGGCAGCATCCAGCGCAGGCCGTCGAGGCTCATGCGTTCCTGGGCGAGCATGCCCTGAATCAGCGACGGCACGCTTTCCAGCACGGTGATGCCTTGGGCTGACACATGCGCCAGCAAGCCTTGCGGATCGTGGGCAATGGTGTTCGGCACGATGTCCACCCGTGCACCGAACAACGGTGCGGCAAGGAACTGCCAGACCGAAATGTCGAAGCTTTGCGAAGCGGTCTGCGCGATCACATCGGCAGCGCTGAGGTTCAGGTACGGCAGCTTGCTCAATTGGTTGTTGAGCATACCGCGCTGCTCGACCATCACACCTTTGGGCAGGCCGGTCGAACCCGAGGTGTAGATCACGTAGGCAAGGTTGTCCGGGCCGCTGTAGATGCCCGGATTCACCACCGACACTTCACTCGCCTGCACCTCCTCCCACACCAGCAACCGTGGCCGATTGGCGCAACCGAATTCCTCCAGCAACGCCACCGCCTGTTCGCGACAGGCCTGGGTGCAGACCAGCAATGGCGTGCGGCTCAGGTCGATGATCCGGCTCAGGCGCTGACTTGGCAGCCCCGGATCCAGCGGCAGATAACCCGCGCCGGCCTTGAAGCTGCCGATGATCATTCCGAGCAGATCGAGGTTACGTTCGGCCAGCAACGCCACCGGCTGATCCAGCCCGACACCGGCTGCCGTCAGCGCATGGCCGAGACGGTTGCTGCGCTGGTTCAGTTCGGCGTAGCTGTGTTGCTGATCGAGGCAACTGGCGGCGATCCGTTGCGGATGCTGCGCAACCTGCGCTTCAAACAACGCAACGTAGCTCTGCTCCAACGGGTAATCGTGTTCGCTCTGGTTGCAGCCGTGGATCAGGAAATACTGTTCCTCGGCACCCAGCAGCGGCAAGTCCGCCATGTCGCCATGGAAACCTTCGACCAGCGCCAGCAACAGGCGCTTGAACTCGCCGAGCATGCGTTCAACGGTCGACTCATCGAAATAACGCTGGTCGTAAGACAGGTGCAAGCCCAGGTCATCACCCGGATAGCACACCGCCGTCAGCGGGAAGTTGGTGTGGGTGCGGCCCGAATCCGAGGTCGCGTTGAGGCTCTGCGCACGGTCCAGTACCGAGACTTCCACCGGCGCGTTTTCAAACACGAACAAGCTGTCGAACAGCGGTTGGCCCTTCGGCAATTCGCTGTTTTCCTGAATGCTCACTAGCGGCAGGTATTCGTACTCGCGCAGTTGCATGTTGCTGTCGAGCAAGCCGCTCAGCCACTGACGAACGCTGCAACGCTGGTCGTCTTCCGGCATCTTCACCCGCAGCGCGATGCTGTTGATGAACAGTCCGACGGTGCGTTGCATCTCCGGCATTTCCACCGGGCGCCCGGCCACCGTGACGCCGAACAGCACGTCGCGATCACCGCTCAAACGCCGCAAGACCAGGGCCCACGCCGCTTGGGCGAAGGTGTTGATGGTCAGTTGATGGGCCTGCGCCAGTTCACGCAGTTGCGCACCGTCGCGGGCATCGAGTCGGGTGTAGCGGTCGCCGACGATCATGCCGCCGCTGTCGCCGGCATGTTCACGCAGGAACGGCCGGTCGCTCGGGATCGGCGTGGTCCGTTCGAAGCCTTGCAGGTTGGTTTTCCACCACTGCCGCGCTTCGGCCAGGCTCTGGCGTTGCAGCCAGCCGATGTAGTCGCGGTAGCGCGGCGGCACAGCCAGTTGGGCTTCGCGACCTTCACCCAACGCGGTGTAGATTTCGAAGAAATCGTTCATCAGCAACGAGCGGCACCAGGCATCGATGAGGATGTGGTGGTTGCTCATCATGAACCAGTAGCGCGCTTCGCCAACCTTGATCAAACGCAGGTGGAACGGTGCCTGATTCAGCAGATCGAACCCGGCTTCACGCTCGCTTTTCAGCAACGCCTGCAACTTTGGCTCTTGCTCGTCCTCGGCGATTGCCGTCCAGTCGAGGGACTCGATCGGCGTGCTGCCCGGCTTGTGGATAACCTGCAGCATGTCCTCGCCAACGTTCCAGCAGAACGATGCACGCAAGGCTTCGTGACGGGCGATCACCGCTTGCCAGGCCTCGGCAAAACGTTGCGGATCGAGCGCGCTGTTGATGCGGTAGCGGTCCTGCATGTAGTAGAGGCCGGTGCCCGGTTCGAGCAAGGTGTGCAGCAGCATGCCTTCCTGCATCGGGGTCAGCGGGTAGACGTCTTCGATGGCGGCGGCCGGAATCGGCAGTGCATCGAGTTGCGGCTGGGTCAGCTTCGCCAGCGGGAAGTCCGACGGCGTCAGGCCGCCCGCCTCGTCACGCAGGCAATGCACGATCAGGCTCTGCAATTCGCCGAGGTAGGCGTCCGCCAGTTCGCTGATGGTTTGCGGATCGTGGCGCTCGGCGCTGAAGGTCCAGCGCAGCACCAATTCACCGCCGTAGACCTGACTGTCAACGCTCAACTCGTTAGGCAGCGGCGCTTTCGGATCGTGGGCGGCACCGACCGGTTCATCCAGTGGACGGAACAACGCGTCCGCGCCAAAGCTCTGGTCGAACTGGCCGAGGTAGTTGAAGGTGATCGGCGCCACCGGCAACGCGGCCATGGCTTCGCGGCACAGGTCGTCGGCGAGGTAACGCAACACGCCATAGCCCAGACCCTTGTGCGGCACGCCGCGCAGTTGTTCCTTGATCGCCTTGATCGAAGCGCCCTGGCCGGCGGCTTCCTCAATGTTGAAGGGTGTCAGGCGCAGCGGGTAGGCGCTGGTGAACCAGCCGACAGTGCGGGTCAGGTCGATCTCGTCGAACAGTGCCTCGCGACCGTGGCCTTCAAGTTGGATCAGCGCTGATTCATTCCCGCTCCAGCGGCACAGCACGCGGGCCAATGCCGTCAGCAACAGGTCGTTGACCTGGGTGCGATAGGCGCTCGGTGCCTGTTGCAGCAACTGGCGAGTGAACTCGCCGTCGAGGCGTACGCTGACGGTTTGCGCATGACAATTCTGCCGGCCGCCCTCAGGGCGATCACACGGCAATTCGACGCTCGGGCCGGCCAGCTGCGACTGCCACCAGCTCAGTTCTTCACGTAGGGATTCGCTGCCGGCATACGCCTGCAAGCGGGCTGCCCAATCCTTGAAGGCGCTGGTTTTCGCCGGCAGTTTCACCGACTGCCCAGCCGCCAGTTGGCGATACACCGTTTGCAGATCGTCCAGTAATACACGCCAGGAAACGCCGTCCACCACCAAGTGATGGATCGCGAAGAACAGCCGTTGCTGGCCCTCGGGACCATCGATCAGCAGCACCCGCATCAACGGCCCCTGTTCGAGGTCGAGGCTGCGCTGGGCATCGGCAAACAAAGCCGCGCATTTATCCATCGCCGGCACATGCACTTGCCACAACACGGGAGCGTCTCCCACCTTCTGGTGCGCCGCCGTCCATGCGCCGCTCGCCTCGGTGAAGCGCAGGCGCAAGGCGTCGTGCTGCTCGATCACCGCCAGCAGCGCTTGCTCAAGGCGATGAGGTTCCAGCGCAACGGTCGGTTCCAGCAACAACGCCTGGTTCCAGTGCTGACGCTCGGGCATGTCGGTGTCGAAGAACCAGTGCTGGATCGGGGTCAGACGCGATTCGCCGGTGAGCAAACCCTGCTCGGCCGTAACCTGCTCGGTGCGGCTGGCCACGGCGGCGAGTGTTTGAACTGTCTGGTGCTGGAACAGGTCACGCGGGCTGAAGTGAATGCCCTGCTGCCGCGCGCGGCTGACCACCTGGATCGACAGGATCGAGTCGCCACCCAGTTCGAAGAAGTTATCGTTGAGGCCGACTTGCGCGACGTTCAGCACTTCGCACCAGATCTGCGCCAATGTCAGTTCCAGCTCGTTGCTTGGCGCTACATAGTCCTGACGATTCAGCTCGGGATCCGGTGCCGGCAGTGCGCGACGGTCGAGTTTGCCGTTGGCAGTCAGCGGCATGCTCGCCAGCAGGATCAGATGCGTCGGCACCATGTATTCCGGCAGTTGCGATTTCAGGTGAGCCTTGAGGGCTTCGCGCAATTGGGCTTGTTGCGCTTCGTCCTGCTCAGCCACTTCGGTGACCAGATAGCCGACCAGTTGTTTGCCGCTCAGGGCGTCCAGCGCCAGCACCACCGCTTCACGGATCGATTCATGGTCCAGCAGACGGGTTTCGATCTCGCCCAGTTCGATGCGGAAACCGCGGATTTTCACTTGATGGTCGATGCGGCCGAGGTATTCCACCAGACCGTCGGCGCGCTGCCGCACCAGGTCGCCGGTGCGATAAATCCGCCCACCATCGGCCACGAACGGGTTGGCCACGAAGCGTTCCGCCGTGATGCCCGGACGGTCGTGATAACCCTGGGCCAGACCGGCACCGCCAACGTATAACTCACCAGTCGCGCCTTGCGGCACCAGTGCCAGATCGGCATCGAGAATGTAGGCCACGCGAGCACCGATCACGCTGCCGATCGGCACACTGCCCAACCCTTCTTCAAGCTGCTGCGGTGCAAGACTGGCCAACGGCATGACCACCGTTTCGGTCGGGCCGTAGGCGTTGAAGAACAGGCTCGGTTTGAACGCTGCGCGAATGCGCTGCAAGTGCTCGCCTGTCAGGGCTTCGCCGCCGGTGATGCACATGCGCACCGGCAAGGTTTCGCCCTGAGTCGCCAGCCACTGCGCCAATTGGCTGCCATAGCTTGGGGTGAAGCCGAGGATGTTGATGTGGTGGCGACGGATCAATCCGCAGATTTCTTCTGCGTCCCACTGCCCTTGAGCACGCAAGACCACTTGCGCACCGCTCAACAACGGCACCAGCAGACGCTCGGTCGCGGCGTCGAAGTTGATCGAATAGAAGTGCAGTTCGCAGTCGTCCGCACGCATGCCAAAGCGTTCGATCACCGCTTGGCAGTGCATGGCAATTTCACCGTGGGACACCACCACGCCTTTCGGCTTGCCGGTGGAGCCGGAGGTGTAAATCAGGTACGCCTGATGCTGCGGCAGGCTGATGAACGGCAGCTCGGTGGCCGGGTAGTTGGCCAATTCGGCAGCGTCATCTTCGAGGCACCAGCGACTGACGGTTGTCGGCAGATCACCCAGGGCCTGGAACATCGCCGCATCGCTGAGCAGCAAACCGATGCCGCTGTCTTCGATCATGTAATGCAGGCGATCGAGCGGGTATTCCGGATCGAGCGGCACATAAGCGCCTCCAGCCTTGAGGATCGCCAGCAGGCCGATGACCATTTCCAGCGACCGCTCAAGTGCCAGACCGACGCGAACCTGCGGCCCGACACCCCGTTCACGCAGCATCCAGGCCAGGCGATTGGCGCGGCTATCGAGTTCGGCGTAGCTCAGGGTTTGCCCGGCGAACGTCAGCGCCGGCGCATCCTTGCGCACCAGCGCCTGTTCACTGAACAGGTGATGAATGCACTGATCCAGTCGATGTTCACCCGGTTCGATGCCCAGGCTGTCGAGCAGCTTTTGCTGTTCCGTGGTTTCGAGCAACGGCAGTTCACTGAGGCGCTGTTGCGGATCGGCCAGCAACGCTTCCAGCAGATTGCGCCAGTGCCCGGCCATGCGCGCAATGCGCGGTTCATCGAACAGATCGGTGCTGTAAGTCAGGCAGCAACCCAACCGATGATCGAGGTCGGTCACTTCCAGGTTGAGGTCGAATTTGGTTGCTCGCGCATCGTTCGCCAGATACTCGACCGTCATGCCGGCCAGCGTGCGGCTCTGCTGGAATTCCCAGCGCTGCACGTTGCACATCACCTGGAACAGCGGGTTGTACGCAGCGCTGCGCGGAGGCTGCAACGCTTCAACCAAATGATCGAACGGCAGGTCCTGATGGGACTGGCCTTCGATTACGGTGTGGCGCACTTGCTCGAACAGTTCGCCAACGGACATCTGCCCATCGAGCTGGCAACGCAGCACTTGGGTGTTGAGGAACGCACCGATCAGCCCTTCGCTTTCCGGGCGAATGCGGTTGGCCACCGGCGCGCCGATGCGCAGGTCGGTCTGGCCGCTGTAGCGGTAAAGCAGCACGGCCAGCGCGGCGGTCATGGTCATGAACAGGGTCAGGCCGTTTTGCGCGTTGAAGGCGCGGACCCGAGCCGCGAGATCATCGCTCAGGTCGAAACGGAACAGCTCGCCCTGATGGCTTTGCACCGCAGGACGCGGACGGTCGGCGGGCAACTCCAGCAATGGATGTTCGCGCCCCAGTTGCGCGGTCCAGTAGTCGAGCTGGCGCTGACGTTCGCCGGACTCCAGCCACTGACGCTGCCAGACGCTGTAATCCAGGTATTGCACCGGCAGCGGCGCCAGTGGCGACTCGCGGTCATCGACGAACGCTTCGTAAAGCGCACTGAGTTCCCGGGCGAAAATGTCCATCGCCCAGCCTTCGGTGACGATGTGGTGCAGGGTCAGCACCAGGTAATGTTCCTGCTCGGCGGTCTTGACCAGGCAGGCGCGCAGCAGCGGCCCGGTTTCCAGATCGAAGGGTTGATGCGCTTCGCTGTCGGCCAATGCCTGCACCCGCTGTTCGCGCAAGTCGGCGTCCAGCGCGGAAAAATCCTTCCAGTCCATGCGCATCCCGGTTTCCGGGTGCACGCGCTGTTGCGCCACGCCGTCGATGCTCGGGAACGTGGTGCGCAAGGTTTCGTGACGCATGATCAGCGCTTGCAACGCCGTCTCGAAGCGCCCGATGTCCAGCACCCCGCGCAACCGCGCCATGCCGCCGACGTTGTAGGCCGGGCTGTCCGGCTCCATCTGCCAGAGGAACCACATGCGCTGCTGGGAATAGGACAGCGGCACCGGTTGGCTGCGGTCGACCTTTTCAATCGGCGGTTGTTTGTTGGTGTTGCCGCTGGCCTGAATCTGTTGAGCCTGCCGGGAGAATGCCCCCAGCTCACTGTTTTCGAACAACGCGCGCAGCGGCAATTCGACGTCGCAGGCCTGACGGGTGCGGGAGATGATTTGCGTGGCCAGCAGCGAGTGGCCGCCGAGGGCGAAGAAGTCGTCGCGCAGACCGATCTGCTTCAAGCCCAGCACTTCACGCCAGATCGCGGCGATCTGCTGTTCAAGTTCAGTCACCGGCTCGACGTGTTCGCGCACCTGCCATTGCGGCTCCGGCAAGGCACGGCGGTCGAGTTTGCCGCTTGGGCTGAGGGGCATTTCGTCAAGGCGCATCAGCTGCACCGGGACCATGTACTCCGGCAGCTCGGACGCCAGCGCGGCTTTCAGGCGAGCGGTTTGAGTGTCTTCGGATTCACTGGTTTCGCTGGCCGTGTAGTAACCGATCAACTGCCCGCCAGCGGCGGTTTCGCGCACCAGCACCACGGCTTGCGCGACACCGTCCTGCGCCAGCAGGCGCGCTTCGATTTCTTCCGGTTCGACGCGAAAGCCCCGCAGTTTGACCTGCTGATCGAGACGGCCGAGGTATTCGATCACGCCATCGGCGGTCCAACGGGCGCGGTCGCCGGTGCGATACAGACGTGCGCCCTGCTCGCCCAACGGGTCAACGACAAAACGTTCGGCCGTCAGCCCCGGACGCCCCAGATACCCCCGGGCCAGACCGATGCCGCTGATGCACAACTCACCGGGCACACCAGCCGGCACCGGGTAGAGCTCGCTGTCGAGCACGCGGCAAATCACGTTGCCCAACGGACGGCCAATCGGCGAGCGCTCGCCATCGGCCGTGCTGCAATGCCAATGAGTGACGTTGATCGCGGTTTCAGTCGGGCCATAACGGTTGTGCAGTTGCACGGTCGGCAGTTGCTCCAGCACGCGGTTGCGCAGTTCCGCCGGCAAGGCTTCGCCGCCCGAGAACACACGGCGCAGGCTGGTGCATTCGGCGGTGAGCGGCTCGTCGATAAACAACGAAAGCAGTGGCGGCACAAAGTGCAGCGTGGTCATCCCGTATTGCTGAACCAGTTGGGCAATGCGGTGCGGATCGCGGTGCTCACCGGGCCCGGCAATCAGCAAACGCGCCCCGGTAATCAGAGGCCAGAAGCATTCCCACACCGACACGTCAAAACTGATCGGCGCCTTTTGCATCAGCACGTCGGTGTCGTTCAGGCGATAGGTGTTCTGCATCCATTGCAGGCGTTCGGCGAGCGCCGCGTGGGTGTTGCCGACGCCCTTCGGCTGGCCGGTGGAGCCGGAGGTGTAAATCACATACGCAAGGTTGTCGCCGTGCAGATGCAGGCCCGGCGCCTGGCTCGGCCAGTTCTCCAGGTGCAGTGCATCCATGGCGATCACACTGACGCCATCGGTGGCCGGCAGCCGGTCGAGCAATTCGGTTTGGGTCAGGAGCAATTCGACGCCGCTGTCGCCGAGCATGTACGCCAGGCGCTCGGCCGGGTAATCCGGGTCCAGCGGCACGTAGGCACCACCGGCCTTGATGATCGCCAACAGGCCGATCAACAGTTGCGGCGAACGCTCGGCGGCGATGGCCACGCAAACGTCCGGGCCGACGCCTTTGTCGCGCAGGTAATGCGCGAGGCGGTTGGCCTTGGCGTGCAGTTCGGCGAAGTCCAGGCTGCCGCCGTCCCACAGCAGCGCGGTGCGCTCCGGGGTCAGGCGCGCCTGTTCGTTCAGCAGTTCCGGCAGCCATTGGCTGGCCGGTGTGCACGGTGCGACGCTCCACGAGGCTTGCTGATCGTGCTCGCTCGCGGTCAACAGTTGCAGGTCGCCGACGGTGGTGACCGGCTGCTCGCAAATGGCTCGCAGCAGGTTGCTGAAATGCTCGGCCAGACGCTCGATGGTAGTGGCGTCAAACAGCTCGCTGGCGTAGTCGAACGACAGGCTCAGGCGACCGTTACGGTCTTCCTCACTGTGCAATTGCAAATCGAACTTGGCTTCGCGGCTGTGCCACGGCAGTTCTTCGGCGAGCAGCCCGGGCAAGCGACGCAGTGCGCTCAGGTCCCGTTGCTGATGGTTGAACATGACCTGGAACAAGCCTTGTTCACGGGCCTGCGGGAACGCTTCCAGCAGTTGTTCGAACGGCAGGTCCTGATGCGCCTGGGCGCCCAAGGCTGTCTGGCGGGTTTGCGCCAACAGTTCAACAAACGGCAACCGCGAATCCACCTCGGCGCGCAGCACCTGGGTGTTGATGAAGAAGCCGATCAGGCCCTGGGTTTCCAGGCGCGGACGGTTGGCGTTCGGCACGCCGATGCGAATGTCGGTTTGGCCACTGTAACGGTGCAACAGGCTCTGGAACGCCGTGAGCAACAGCATGAATGAGGTGGCGTCGTGGGCCTGGGCAGTCTGGCGAATCGCCTCGCTGAGGGGGGCAGCCAAACGCACGGTGTGGCGCGCGGCGCTGTGACGGTGTTGCGCCGAACGCGGGTGATCGGTGGCCAGGCTCAGGGTCGGATGCTCCTCGCCCAACTGCGTTTTCCAGTAGGCCAGTTGCCGCTCGCCCTCACCTTGCGCCAGCCATTGACGCTGCCAGCTGCCGTAGTCGGCGTACTGGGTCGGCAATGGCGCGAACGTTGCCGTTTGCCCTTGGGACGCAGCGGCATACAGGCGCGAGAACTCGTCGATCAGCACGTTCAGCGACCAACCATCGGCGATGATGTGGTGCAGCGTCACCAGCAACTGGTGATCCTCGTCATCGAGGCGCACCAGCGTCACCCACAGCAGCGGACCTTTCTCCAGATCGAACTGGGTGTGCGCTTCGTCCTCGCGGATTTGCTGCGCGCGGGCTTCACGCTCGGCGACGGGCAAATCGCTGATGTCGATCCGTTGCAGGTTGAATTCGCCAGCGGCAATGACCTGTTGCAGCGCCACGCCGTCACGTTCGAAGAAGCGCGTGCGCAGGGATTCGTGGCGTTCGATCAGGTGCTGGAAACTGGCGCGCAGGGCGTCTTCATCCAGTTCGCCACGCAAACGCAAGGCGCCGGGAATGTTGTAGGCGCTGCTTTGCGGGTCGAGCTGCCAGGTAATCCACAAACGGTTTTGCGCGAGGGATTGCGGCATCGCTTCGCTGCGCGACAGCGTGCTGATCGCGCCTTGGGCCAGGCCGCCATCCTGTTGTTGCTGTGCGACCACCGCGGTAAATGCACCGAGGGTCGGCGCTTCAAACAGCAGGCGCAGGTTCAGCTCCAGACCCAACTCTTCGCGCAAACGCGCAACCACCTGAGTGGCGGCGATGGAGTTGCCACCGAGCAGGAAGAAGTGGTCATCGGCACCGATCTGTTTCACCTGCAATTGCTCGGCCCAGATCTGGCCGATCAAGCTTTGCAGCTCGGAACCCGACTCGGTTTTTGCCTGGTTTTCAGGGGTCGCCGATGGGAACAGTGCGTAGCTGTCGAGGCTGCCATCCGCCAGCCGATTACGGCACGCCGAACGTTGCAGCTTGCCGCTGGAGGTTTTTGGCAATGCGCCCGGATTGAGTAACACCACCACGCTCGGTGCTTCCTGATACGCCTCGGCCACCGCCTGGCGGATGGCTTTGATCAGTGCCTCGGGCGGCAGGATTTTCTGTACGCTGCGGCTGATTTCCGCGGCGATGCCGATGCCTTCCTGACCGTCGATATTCACGGCGAACGCGGCGACGCGACCTTTGCGCACCACTTCCACTTCACGCTCGATGGTCTGCTCGATGTCCTGCGGGTACAGGTTGTGACCGCGAACGATCAGCATGTCTTTCAGGCGACCGGTGATGAACAGCTCGCTGTTGCGCATGAAACCCAGGTCGCCGGTGCGCAGCCAGGTTTTGCCGGCGTGTTGAACAAAGGTCTTGGCGCTGGCCTCGGGGTTGCGCCAGTAGCCATGGGCGATGCTCGGCCCGGTGGCCCAGACTTCGCCGACTGTGTTGTCGGCCAGTTCGGTCAGCGCCAATGGGTCGATAATCAGCACCGCGTGATCCGGCTGGCTGATGCCGCAACTCATGATCGCGCTGCCTTCACCCGCTTCGGCACGGTTTTGCGCCAACGCCTGATCATCCACGCGCAGGTTGCCGATGCCTTGGCCACGGGGTGTACCGGCGACGAACAACGTGGCCTCGGCCAAGCCGTAAGACGCCATGAAACTGTCCGGGGTGAAACCGCAAGTCGCGAACTTCTCGGCGAAACGATCGAGAGTGTCGAGGCGAATCGGTTCGGAACCGGAATACGCCACGCGCCAGCCGCTGAGGTCGAGGCGTTCCAGCGCCGATTCACTGACACGTTCGCTGCACAGACGGTAGGCAAAATCCGGCCCACCGCTGATGGTGCCACCGTACTCGCTGATCGCTTCGAGCCAGCGCAGCGGCCGACCGAGGAAGTACGCCGGCGACATCAACACGCACGGCACGCCGCTGAAAATCGGCTGCAACAGACCGCCGATCAAACCCATGTCGTGGTACAGCGGCAGCCAGCTGACGATCACGTCGTCAGGGTTCAGGTCGATGCCGAAACCGTGGCGAATGAGCAACTCATTGGCGACCAGGTTGCCATGGCTGACTTGCACGCCTTTTGGCAGCGCGGTGGAGCCCGAGGTGTATTGCAGGAAGGCAATGTGGTCGCCTTCGAGATTCGGTTCGACCCACTTTGCGGCCAGTGCACCGTCGAGGGTGTCGACGCACAGCAGCGGCGGCGCGCCTTCGATTTGCAGCAACGCGTCGCGCTGGCCGGCGCTGGTCAGCAGCAGGCGCGGTTCGGCGTCGCTGATGATCGACAGCAGGCGCTCCTGATGATGACGCTTGGCCGACTCCGGCGGATAAGCCGGCACCGCGATCACGCCCGCATACAGGCAACCAAAAAACGCCGCGACGTAGTCCGGACCGCTGGGAAACAGCAGCACCGCGCGATCACCAAAATCAGTTTCGGCCTGCAACGCGCCGGCAATGGTGCGCGCCCGCTGATCCAGTTCGCGATAACTGAGCACCACCGTCTGATCCGGGGTTTCGGCGAGAAAACGCAAGGCCACCCGATCCGGCGTCAGGGCCGCGCGGCGCTGAAGGGCTTGGACCAGTGTGCCAGGTATTTTGAACGCGTCGGTCATGAGGTTTCCTGCCTGAATTCGGCTTGCAAGTGGAATCGGTTTTCTGCTTTCACGCCCCATCAGGGGCATGCAGGACGCGGTCTTCGCCGACCGCGTAAGGCATTGGGAATGCTGTTTTGGCCGGGGCTTGCGCCCGGAGCCATTCACCAATGAGAACGGATGACGTCTTGAAATAATTAGTCGGCAGGCTTGATCGCCAACGGGGGCTGAGTGCGGCAGCGTGTCGCAGTTCTCACTGCTCACTTAAGAGAAGGATTAGTTCTCTTTCTCAATTGACAATCATTATCATTCAGAATAATTTGTCGCTCGATGTGTAGGACGGCTCCGATATACCCGTCGTCCCACGACCCCATTTGCAGCAAGGTGATTTCCATGACGGAACAAGTATCCACAAGCAGGTGCGATTCACCGCTACTTCAGGCATTCGTGGACAATCGACTGATTCTGGTCAAGATTGCCGCCCGTATTACCGGCTGCCGATCCCGTGCCGAAGATGTGGTTCAGGATGCGTTCTTCCGCCTGCAATCGGCGCCGCAGATCACCTCCTCGATCAAGGCTCAGCTCAGTTACCTGTTCCAGATCGTGCGTAACCTGGCGATCGACCACTACCGCAAACAGGCGTTGGAGCAGAAGTATTCGGGGCCTGAAGAAGAAGGGCTGAACGTGGTGATTCAAGGCGCTTCGCCGGAAACCTCGCACATCAATTTTTCGACCCTGGAAAACATCGCCGACGCGCTGACGGAGCTGCCGAGCCGCACCCGCTACGCCTTCGAGATGTACCGCCTGCACGGCGTGCCGCAAAAGGACATCGCCAAGGAACTGGGTGTTTCGCCGACCCTGGTGAACTTCATGATTCGCGACGCGCTGGTGCATTGCCGCAAGGTGTCGGGCAGTCGCGCAGACACTTTCTCCCGCCGTTAAAAGCTTCGCGGGCAAGCCTCGCTCCTACGGGTCCGTGTCGCTCGCCAAAACGACACTAACCTGTAGGAGCGAGGCTTGCCCGCGAAGGCGGACTCAAGACCGCTACGAATCTTGAACCCTACGAATCACGCCAACCCACACCGCTCAAAAAACCGCTCCCGCCCCAACACCATCAACGCCGCGCGCTTGTGCGGGAAGTCGAACTCCTTCTCGCAATGAAAGCGCTGCCCCTGCATGTACCCGATCATCTTCGCGTTGTCGGCACGCGGCTCTGCAACCACCCGCTGGGTACGCGGATCATCGAGAAACAGGTAATGCGTCAACGCCGATAACCAGCTCGCCACCTTGTGCGGACCGCGATGGTTTTCTTCGCCGACCAGCATGTGAATGCCACGGTCGTAATCATCGACATCGTAGAACGGCGCAATGCGGTCTTCCTTGGCCCAGTAGGCTTCGAAATAAGCAAACGGCTGATCATCGAAACAGCCGATCAACGTCACGGTGTGGGGGTCGGCGTCGAGTTTGCCCAGGTATTCGCGATGCTGTTCAAGGCTGCCCTCCTCCTGCCAGAAACTCGCCACCCGCGCACTGTTCTGCCAGCGATTGAAGCGCGCCAGGTCCAGGTCGATGTCCAGCGTACGCAGGGAAATCCACGCCCCCAGCCGCGCATCGAAACGTCGATAAACTTCACCGCGCGGTTTCACCGGGCGCAATGGATGACGCTTGCCAGCGCTGATCACCATTTGCTGCGGGTAGGCGCTGGTCAGCGATGCCCCCAGCCAAGGCTGCGGCACCTGCCAGAACAGCGTGCGCTCGCAGCGATACTGGCCGGCGAGTTCGGTCGACACCAGCAACCCGCTGAGCAAGGCTTCGGCGGGAGCTTCATCGAGGTGCCAGGTCAGGCGCTGGCAAGCCGGGTCACGGGCAAACAGCCAATAACCGGCGGCCCACACGGCCTGAGTGTCGACGCGAGCCTCGACATGCACGTGCAACTCGGGCTCACGCGTCAGCCGCAAGGTAATCAGCGGTTGCGCGTCCAGGCTCAGGCTCAGGCGGTTTTCGGTTTCATCCGCGACAAGGCGGTTGCCTGTCGGCAAAGCCAGGGCAGTCAGGTCATTCAGATTGGGCATGGGGAGGGCTCACGATAATCGTCGACAGTTCAACGAAGTGACGTGAGCCAGTGCGGAAAATTTAAGGAAGGTCGGCAAAAACACCGCCCGGCGACGCGATCTCAGCTGCCGGGAACTGGCACGATGGCGATCTTGTAAGGATCGAAAATCCTCAGCATCTGGCCGTTATCCCGCAACCCTTGCAGCAACTTGCCGAAGGCAACGCCACTGATGGGCGCCGTCGGACGGAGAATGGCGTAATGGTGATAGACCTGATCGATGCGCTCGGACACCAGCAACTGATCGGCGACCTTCTCGTTACGCAGCAGGTAATCGCTCAGGTAGGAGCGTGTCACCAGGGCAATGTCGGCGCGCCCGCGCAGCACCATCAGCAGGTTGCTGTCATGGGAATAGGTCAGCGTGGCGTTGTAGTTTTGCGCGAGGACTTTGGGGTCGGCATTGAAGTTGGCGAATTCGTAGTGATAGCCACTGAACAGCGCCAGACGCTTACCGGCAAGATCGGCGAAATAGTTCTGCTGACGATTGGGAATCCGTTGCGCGACAAAAATCTCGGCATCTTCCAGGCCCATGTCGACGCTGACGTGGGGAATGTCCTTCCAGCCCCAGTTCGGGTTCTCGAAAATAGCCATGTCCACCCGGCTCTGCTTGAAGTCACCGAAGCGTCGCGGAATGGATGTCGGCACGAGCACAAACTGGTAGTCGGTTTGCAAGGCATTGAGCGCCTCCACCAATTGCGGCAGAAGCCCGGTGTCAGCACCGGATTCAGGGCGTACGGTGTACGGCGGAAAATGCGCGGCACCGACCCGCACCAGTTGCGCCGCCGGAGACGGTAATACCCAAAGCGCTGCAAGCGCCGCCAGAAAAAGCCGCGAGGCCGTCCGAATTGGCGAAGACATCAAAACAACCCACTCCCCAAAAAAGTACGCATCAATTCATTCAAGCTAGGCGGTTTCGGCCACTTAGCCAGTTTCCTGCGGCTCCGGGCAACACTATTGTTTTTCTTCGAGCACCAGAATCAACGCCTCATCGGCCAATTGATCGAGGTTCACGCTGCCATCCGGGCGATACCAGGTCGTGGTCCAGGACAGCGCACCGGTCAGAAAACGCCGGGTGATGAACACGTCCCCGCGAATGAATCCCGCGTCCTTGGCCTCCCCCAGCACCTGCAGCCAGAGGTCTTCATAGATGTCGCGCAACGCCAACACCTTCGCTTGCCCGTCTTCGGACAGCGAACGCCATTCGTACACCAACACCGCCATGGCCTCGCCGCTGCCACCCATGATCGACTGCAACTCACAGCGAATCAGCGCCAGTACCCGTTCGCGCACGTTTTCGGCTTCGGCGATCGCCGCACGCATCAACGCGGTGTTGTAGCGAATGGTTTCCTCCATCACAGCCCGCAGGATCTCGTCCTTGCTTTTGAAGTGATGAAAAATGCTGCCCGACTGAATGCCCACCGCGCCGGCCAGGTCACGCACGGTGGTGCGCTCATAGCCTTTGTTGCGGAACAGGTGAGCCGCCACTTGCAGCAATTTGCCACGGGCGCTGTCCGGGTCGGTCAACTGGCCGTTGTCGACCAATTCGCGCATTACCCTCAGGGCTTTTTGCTCGTCCACCCGTTCTCTCCTACAGTCGTACTCACCGCTAAAACAGCGGGGTTGCGCGGGCAATTTAAGCTGACGAAGGCAACCAAGCAAGCGCTCGGGCAGAAGATATTTAAGTCGTTTACAAACCAAGCGCTTGCTTGGTAGTCTCGATACACGTCTGAGGGAGGTGGCTATGGAAAGGGCTGTGCCTGAAACTGTTCGCATCGGTTGCGCCAGCGCCTTCTGGGGCGACACCTCGACCGCCGCCGCGCAACTGGTGGAAGGCGGACGCCTGGATTACCTGGTGTTCGATTATCTGGCCGAGATCACGATGTCGATCATGGCCGGTGCGCGGATGAAAGATCCCCAGGCCGGCTACGCCAGCGACTTCATCGAAGTGCTCAGCCCGCTGCTCACGCAGCTCGCCGCGCAGAACATCCGCGTCATCAGCAACGCCGGCGGCGTCAACCCGCAGGCCTGCGCCGCTGCCCTGCAAGCGGCCTGCGACAAGGCCGGCGTGGCGCTGAAAATCGCCGTGTTGCTGGGTGATGACCTGCAACCGCAGTTCAAACACCTGAGCACCCGCGGCCTCCACGAAATGTTCAGCGGCGCGCCCTTACCGCCGATGTGCGTCTCCACCAACGCCTACCTCGGTGCGCCAGGTATCGTCGAAGCCTTGCGCCTGGGCGCGGACATCGTCATTACCGGGCGCGTGGTCGACAGCGCCGTGGTCAGCGCTGCACTGGTGCATGAATTCGGCTGGTCCTGGCACGACTACGACAAACTCGCGCAAGCCGCACTCGCCGGTCACATCATCGAATGCGGCGCCCAGTGCACCGGCGGCAACTTCACCGATTGGCGCGACGTGCCCGACTACGAACACATCGGTTTCCCCATCGTCGAAGTCAGCGCCGACAGCCAGTTCATCGTCAGCAAACCCGAAGGCTCCGGCGGTCTCGTCACGCCACTCACGGTCGGCGAGCAGATGCTCTATGAAATCGGCGACCCGCAGGCCTATCTGCTGCCCGATGTGATCTGCGATTTCACCCAGGTCAAACTTCAGCAACAAGGCAAGAACGCAGTTCAGGTACACGGCGCCAAAGGCTTGCCGCCCACCGATCAGTACAAGGTCAGCGCGACGTATCCGGACGGTTTTCGCTGCACCGCCAGTTGCCTGATCGCCGGGATCGATGCGGTGGACAAGGCGCGGCGCGTCAGTGAAGCGATCATCCGCAAGACCTCGGAAATCTTCAGTCAGCGCGGTTGGGCGCCCTACAGCGAAGTCAATATTGAACTACTCGGCAGCGAGGCCACGTACGGTCCCCATGGCCAGCGTCACGACAGCCGCGAAGTGGTGATCAAACTCGCCGTGCGCCACCCGGACAAACAGGCGCTGATCGTGTTCTCCCGGGAAATCGCCCAGGCCGCCACCGGCATGGCGCCGGGGTTGACCGGCATCGTCGGCGGACGGCCGACGGTGTATCCACTGATCCGGCTGTTCTCGTTCCTCATCGACAAATCCGCCTGCACGCTGGACATTGATCTCAATGGTCAACGTCATCCGTGCGCCCTGCCCGCCCTCGACGCGCTCACCACCGCGGACCTGCCGGTGCCGTACGACCCACCGAAACCCACCGGTCGCGCCGATGCCAGCGTGGCGCTGATCAAGCTCGCGGTCGCACGCTCGGGTGACAAGGGCAATCACAGCAACATCGGCGTCATGGCGCGCGAGCCGGAGTACCTGCCGTGGATCGCCGAAGCCCTGACCCCGGAAGTGATGGTCGACTGGATGAGCCATGTGCTCGACCCGATTCACGGGCGCGTCGAGCGCTGGTACCTGCCCGCGACCCACAGCCTGAATTTCTTGCTGGAAAACGCCCTTGGCGGTGGTGGCGTGGCCAGTCTGCGGATCGATCCGCAAGGTAAAGCCTTCGCCCAACAACTGCTGGACATCCAGATTCCGGTGCCGCAGCGCATCGCCGACCAGGTCAACTAGAGGATTGCCGCCGTGGCCTACGATTCGATTTTCAAAGCTGATCTGTTTGCCGGCCAAAACATCATCGTCACCGGTGGCGGCAGCGGCATCGGTCGCTGCACCGCCCATGAACTGGCGGCCCTCGGCGCCCATGTGCTGTTGATCGGGCGCAATGCCGACAAACTGAAATCCGTGGTTGCCGAGATTACCGAGGATGGCGGCAAGGCCGATTGGCAGACCTGCGATATTCGCGACGAAGAAGCGGTCAAGCATCTGGTCAGCGAACTGATCCGCAAGCACGGTCCGATCCACGGACTGGTCAACAATGCCGGCGGCCAATTCCCCTCACCACTGGCCTCGATCAACCAGAAGGGTTTCGAAACGGTGATGCGCACCAACCTGGTGGGCGGTTTCCTGATGGCGCGCGAAGTCTTCAACCAGTCCATGAGCCAACACGGCGGCGCCATCGTCAACATGCTCGCCGACATGTGGAACGGCATGCCCGGCATGGGCCACTC
The DNA here is from genome assembly GCF_019956155.1 of Pseudomonas sp. BF-RE-22. Taxonomy (NCBI): domain Bacteria; kingdom Pseudomonadati; phylum Pseudomonadota; class Gammaproteobacteria; order Pseudomonadales; family Pseudomonadaceae; genus Pseudomonas; species Pseudomonas sp. BF-RE-22. The sequence goes on from NZ_JAHBDD010000077.1 coordinate 61,618, forward strand.
GGGCGCAGCACGCTCGGGCATGGACAACCTGACCAAGACCGCTGCGTTCGAATGGGGTTACGCCGGGGTGCGGGTCAATGCAGTGGCGCCGGGCTGGATCGCCTCCAGCGGCATGGACACTTACGAAGGTGCGTTCAAAGCGGTGATTCCAACCTTGCGCGAGCACGTGCCGCTGAAACGCATCGGCACCGAATCGGAAGTCAGCGCCGCGATCGTCTTCCTGCTCAGTCCGGCCGCAGCGTTTGTCAGTGGCAGCACCTTGCGTATCGACGGCGCCGCCAGCCTTGGTGGTCGGGCGTGGCCGATCCACAAGGCCAGGATCAGTGAGTCGTACAACGGTTTCCACCGCGCGTACTTGCCGGACGTGCTCAAGGACAAGGAATAAGTCATGCCGGTGATTCAGTCGCAAGTCGACCCGTTCAGCGACCAGTTTGCCCAGAACCGTGCAGCGATGCTGGCCGGGATCGAGCAAGTCCGTCAGCTCGAACAGAACCTGCTGAACAAAGCGGCCGAAGCCAAACCCAGGTTCGACAAGCGCGGGCAATTGCTGCCCCGCGAACGCCTCAATCTTCTGCTCGACCCCGGTGCACCGTTCCTCGAACTGGCGAGCCTGGCCGGCTACAAATTGCATGACGACAAGGACGGCAGCTCGGCCGGCGGCGGTTTGATCGCCGGGATCGGTTACGTGTCCGGTGTGCGGGTTCTGGTCGTGGCGAATAACAGCGCGATCAAGGGCGGGACGATTTCCCCCAGCGGTTTGAAAAAGTCCCTGCGCCTGCAACAGATCGCCATGGAGAACAAACTGCCGGTGATCACCCTCGCCGAAAGCGGTGGCGCCAACCTCAATTACGCAGCGGAGATTTTCGTCGAAGGCGCGCGCAGTTTTGCCAATCAGGCGCGGATGTCGGCCATGGGGTTGCCGCAGATCACCGTGGTCCACGGCTCGGCCACGGCGGGCGGCGCTTATCAGCCAGGGCTCTCGGATTACACGGTAGTGGTGCGTGGCAAAGCAAAACTGTTTCTCGCCGGCCCACCGTTACTGAAAGCCGCGACCGGAGAAGTGGCGACCGACGAAGAACTGGGCGGCGCCGAGATGCACGCGCAAACCGCCGGCACCGCTGAATACCTGGCCGAGAACGATGCCGATGGCGTGCGCCTGGTGCGCGAGATTGTCAGCCTGTTGTCATGGAACGAGCAGCTGCAATGGTTGCCCGAACGGCAGTGGAAAGAACCCCTCTACCCTATCGACGAGCTGCTGGGACTGATCCCGGACGATCCGAAAAAACCCTACGACGTGCGCGAAATCATTGCGCGGATTGCCGACGGTTCGAACTTCCTTGAGTTCAAGGGTGAGTTCGATCAGCAAACCATTTGCGGCCATTTGCACATTCAGGGGCGCGCCTGCGGATTCATTGGCAACAACGGCCCGATCACCCCCAAAGGGGCGAGTAAAGCCGCGCAATTCATCCAGCTGTGCGATCAGAGCCAGACGCCGCTGCTGTTCTTTCACAACACCACCGGGTTCATGGTTGGCACCGAGTCGGAACAGCAAGGCGTGATCAAGCACGGCGCGAAGATGATTCAGGCGGTGGCCAACGCCCGCGTACCGAAACTGACCATCGTCGTCGGCGGCTCCTATGGCGCCGGCAACTACGCCATGTGCGGTCGCGGTCTCGACCCACGCTTCATCTTCGCCTGGCCCAACAGCCGCACGGCGGTGATGGGCGGCGCGCAGGCCGGCAAGGTGCTGCGCATCGTCACCGAAGCCAAACAACTCAAGGACGGCCTGGTGCCCGACCCGAAAATGCTCGACATGCTGGAGCAGGTCACCGCACAGAAACTCGACAGCCAGTCCACCGCGCTTTATGGCAGCGCCAGTCTGTGGGACGACGGGCTCATCGATCCGCGGGACACCCGGACCCTGCTCGGTTACTTGCTGGACATCTGTCATGAGGCCGATGTGCGGCCGCTGCAAACCAACAGTTTTGGCGTAGCCCGGTTCTGAACCGGCCAGAGGAGAACAATAAAAATGATCTTCACCCAGGAACACGAAGCACTGCGCCGCACCGTTCGCCAATTCGTCGAAAACGAGATCAACCCGCACGTCGAGGCATGGGAAAAGGCCGGGCGCTTTCCCATCCACGAAATCTTCCGCAAGGCCGGTGACCTGGGCCTGCTGGGAATTTCCAAACCGGAGAAATTCGGCGGCATGGGGCTCGACTACAGCTATTCGATTGTCGCCGCCGAGGAGTTCGGCACCATTCATTGCGGCGGCATTCCGATGTCCATCGGTGTGCAGACCGACATGTGCACTCCAGCGCTGGCGCGCTTCGGTTCCGATGAACTGCGTGAAGAGTTTCTGCGCCCTGCCATTACCGGCGAACAGGTCGGTTGCATCGGCGTTTCCGAAGTCGGCGCCGGTTCCGACGTGGCCGGGTTGAAAACCACCGCCCGCAAGGACGGCGACGACTACGTGATCAACGGCAGCAAGATGTGGATCACCAACTCGCCAAGCGCCGACTTCATTTGTCTGCTGGCCAATACCTCGGACGACAAACCGCACATCAACAAGTCGCTGATCATGGTGCCGATGAACACGCCGGGGATCAGCCTCAGTTCGCACCTGGACAAGCTCGGCATGCGCAGCTCGGAAACCGCCCAGGTGTTTTTCGACAACGTGCGCGTGCCGCAACGCAACCGCATCGGCCATGAAGGCGCGGGCTTCATGATGCAAATGCTGCAGTTTCAGGAAGAACGCCTGTTCGGCGCGGCAAACATGATCAAGGGCCTGGAATACTGCATCGACAGCACCATCGAGTATTGCAAGGAACGTAAAACCTTCGGCAATGCGCTGATCGACAATCAGGTCATCCACTTTCGCCTCGCCGAATTGCAAACCGAAATCGAATGCCTGCGGGCGCTGGTCTATCAGGCCACCGAGCAGTACATCAAAGGTCAGGACGTCACGCGCCTGGCGTCAATGGCCAAACTCAAGGCCGGGCGGCTGGGCCGCGAAGTCAGCGACAGTTGCCTGCAATATTGGGGCGGCATGGGCTTCATGTGGGACAACCCCGTGGCCCGCGCTTACCGCGATGTACGGCTGGTGTCGATTGGCGGCGGCGCCGACGAAATCATGCTGGGGATCATCTGCAAACTCATGGGCATCCTGCCGGGGAAAAAGAAATGAGCACCCTGCCGGATTGCCAGACGTTATTGCTCGAACCGCATAACGGCGTGCTGCACATCACCCTCAACCGCCCGGAAAGCCGCAACGCCATGAGCCTGCTGATGGTCGCCGAACTGCGCGCGGTGCTGTTGGCCGTGCGCGATGACCGTGCGATTCGGGCCTTGGTGATCGGCGGTGCCGGTGGGCATTTCTGTGCCGGTGGCGACATCAAGGACATGGCCAACGCCCGTGCTCAAGGCGCGAACGCCTTCCGCGATCTGAACCGTGCGTTCGGCGCGCTGCTGCAAGAGGTGCAACACGCGCCGCAAGTGGTGATCACCGTGTTGCAAGGCGCAGTGCTTGGCGGTGGTTTGGGTCTGGCCTGCGTCAGCGATGTCGCCCTGGCGGATCATCAGGCGCAATTCGGGCTGCCGGAAACCAGCCTCGGCGTGCTGCCTGCGCAGATCGCGCCGTTTGTAGTCCAGCGCATCGGTTTGACTCAGGCCCGGCGCCTGGCGCTGACGGCGGCGCGGTTCGATGGCAACCAGGCGCGGCGCATGGGGCTGGTGCATTTTGTCGAGCATGACGCGCAAGCCTTGGCCGAGCGTCTCGGTGAAATTCTGGCCCACGTACTGTGCTGCGCGCCGGGGGCCAATGCGACGACCAAAAAACTGTTGCTGGCGAGTGCCGGGCAACCGTCGGATGCGTTGCTGGATGAAGCGGCCGAGTGGTTCAGCGAAGCGGTGATCGGAGCGGAAGGAGTCGAGGGCACGATGGCCTTCGTGCAGAAGCGTAAACCGGGGTGGGCGCCTTAAAAGCTTCGCGGGCAAGCCTCGCTCCTACAAGGTTTTTGGTGCCCCTGTAGGAGCGAGGCTTGCCGGCGATGAGGCCATCACTTTCACCGCAAATACCAAGGGAATAAACCATGCCCGCCCTGAAAAAAATCCTGATCGCCAACCGCGGTGAAATCGCCTGCCGCATCCAGCGCACGGCCCAATCCTTGGGCTACCGCACCGTCGCCGTGTTCAGCGACGCAGATGCGGATGCCTTGCACGTCCAAATCGCCGACGAAGCCGTCAACATCGGCCCGGCCCCGGTCCAGCAGTCGTACCTGAACATCCCGGCCATCCTCGACGCCGCCCGCCGCACCGGTGCCGATTCGATCCACCCCGGCTACGGCTTCCTCTCGGAAAATGCCGAATTCGCCCGCACCTGCCAGCACGCCGGCCTCACTTTCATCGGCCCCAGCCCTGAAGCCATCGAACTGATGGGCAGCAAACGCCTGTCGAAACTCGCCATGCTCGACGCCGGTGTGCCCTGCATCAAAGGCTATCAAGGCACCGGGCAGGACGATGCGACCCTGAGCCGCGAAGCCGAACGCATCGGTTTTCCGCTGATGATCAAGGCCAGTGCCGGCGGTGGCGGGCGCGGCATGCGCCTGGTGCACGATGCAGGGGATTTGCTCGCACAGATTCGCACCGCGCGCTCCGAGGCATTGAACGGGTTTGGCAGCGACGAACTGATCCTCGAACAAGCGCTGATCGATCCGCGTCACGTTGAGGTTCAGCTGTTCGGCGACCAACACGGCAACCTGATCTACCTCGGCGAACGCGACTGTTCGATCCAGCGCCGCCATCAGAAAGTCATCGAAGAAGCACCCTGCCCGGTCATGACCGCCGAACTGCGCCAGGCCATGGGGGAAGCGGCGCTCAAGGCCGGTCGCGCAGTGAATTATGTGGGCGCTGGCACTGTGGAGTTTCTGCTGGACGCGCACGGGCAGTTCTACTTTCTGGAAATGAACACGCGGTTGCAGGTGGAACACCCGGTGACTGAATTGATCACCGGGCTCGATCTGGTGGCCTGGCAGTTGCACGTCGCCGAAGGGCTACCGCTGCCATTGCGCCAGGAACAGGTGCAACTCAACGGCCACGCCATGGAAGTGCGGCTGTATGCCGAAGACCCGACCCAGGGGTTCCTCCCGCAGACCGGGCGCATCAGCATCTGGGAACCGGCCTTGCACAGTGGAGCGCGGATCGACCATGGGTTGATCGAAGGTCAACACGTCAGCCCGTTCTATGACCCGATGCTGGGCAAGATCATCGCCCACGGCGCTACCCGCGAAGAAGCCCGGCGCAAGTTGCTGCGCGCGGTGCAAGACAGTGTGCTGATGGGCTTGCCGAGCAATCAGCGCTTGCTTGCCAGCCTGCTGGAACATCCACGCTTCATCAGTGGCGAGTTCAGCACCGGGTTCATCCCGACGCATTTCGCCGACCATCCTTGTTTGCATCCGCATAACCCGAGCGCTGAAGAACTGGCGATTGCGGCGGCGCTGTTTTATCAGGCTTCGGCGCAGGTTCATCCCGCCGCGCTGGCCGGCTGGCGCAACAACGCCAGTGTGCCGCTGCACTATCGCATCGGCCTGGAGGATCGGGACTGGCCGGTGCAATTGAACGCGGTACCAAGTGAACCGTACCGGATTGAAGTCGCCGCACAGGCCTTCGAACTGAACGTCATCCAGTGCGACGGACGCTGGGCCACCCTGGACATCAACGGCATCCGCCAGCGTCATGCCTATCGTCTGGAGGCCGGACAACTCTGGCTGTTCACCCGCCCCGGCAGCCTGCGCCTGGAGGATCGCACGCAAGCGCTGGTCAGCGGCCAGGCCAGCGTCAGCTCCGGCACGCTCAAGGCGCCAATGGACGGCGCAATTGTCGACGTGCTGGTCGCACAAGGCAGCCCGGTCAGTAAAGGCCAACTGCTGGTGGTGCTGGAAGCAATGAAAATGGAGCATCCCCTCAAGTCCGGCATCGACGGCGTGCTCAAACGCTTGCAGGTCAAGGTCGGCGATCAGGTAAAAAATCGTCAGATTTTGTTGGAGGTCGAATAAGCCGCTAGGCGGATCCGTCGGGTTTGGCTACGCTCAAGCCCTATCAGGATGCGGATACCGGGAACCCTTCAATGCCTCACTGGCTGGTGATCGATCTGGAAGCCACCACCGATGAAGGTGGCTGGCCAGTTACGGAAATGGAAATCATCGAAATCGGCGCCACGCTGGTGGACCGCCAAGGGCGTGAGCAGGACCATTTCCAGCGCTTCGTGCGACCGCTGCGACGGCCCCTGCTCACGCCGTTTTGTCGCGAGTTGACCCGCATCACCCAGGCGAATATCGACAGCGCACAGGCGCTGACCGAGGTCTGGCCGGTCTTCGAGCGCTGGCTCGGCCAACATCATTCACGGCTGGAAGGCTGGGCCAGTTGGGGCGATTACGATCGCAGGCAACTGCTCCAGGAGTGGGAGCGCTTGCAACTCGACAGCCAACTGAGTCGCGTGCCGCACATGAACCTCAAGCAGCGCTTTGCCAAGGCCCGACGGCTGGAACGCCCGCTGGGACTCAACGGCGCCCTGCAACTGGCCGGCATGCAGTTCACCGGCCAGCAGCACCGGGCACTGGAAGATGCGCGCAATACAGCGCGTCTGTTACCGCTGATTCTCCCGCTCTAGAGAGGTGACGGCGCCAAGGGCCTTGTGCATACTGGCCGGCCCTTTTTAGCCCTTTTCGAGGAATCGCCCATGTTTAAAGTCAACGAGTACTTCGACGGCACCGTCAAGTCGATCGCCTTTGGCACCGCTGAAGGTCCGGCGACCATTGGCGTCATGGCTCCGGGCGAATACGAATTCGGCACCAGCCAGCGTGAAATCATGCACGTGGTGACCGGCGCCCTGACCGTCAAACTGCCAGACAGCACCAACTGGGAAACCTTCGCCGCCGGCAGCCAGTTCAACGTGCCAGCCAACAGCAAATTCCAGCTGAAAGTGGCCGTCGACACCGCTTACCTGTGCGAATACCGCGGCTAAAACCCCGGGTTTTCACAGCGCAAAAAAATGCCCGTGTCCTTGGACACGGGCATTTTTCATTCAGGGTCGCTTATTCCAGGATCGTGACCGGCATGCCGACTTCGAGCTGGCCGTTGCCGTCATTGACCAGATTCTGGCCAAACATCGCACCGTCTTCCTGGGCACGATACTTCTGCAAGGTCGCGAGCGGTTCACGGTCATCGCTGCGTTCGCCGGTCTGCGGATCGATGGTGGTCAGAATGCAGCGCGAACACGGCTTGACCACACGAAACTCGACATCGCCGATACGAATACGCTTCCAGCCGTCCTCGGCATACGCCTCGCTGCCCTCGATCACCAGATTCGGTCGAAAACGCAGCATCTCCAACGAACGCCCGACCTTTTGCGACAGATCCTCAAGGGACGCCTGCCCGATCAGCAGCAACGGGAAGCCATCGGCGAAGGCCACCTGATCGTCGTCCTTGCCATAACCGGCCTGTGTGGTCCGAGCGCGATCAACCGGCACCTGCACCAGGCGAGTCGGCTTGCCAATGAATCTACTGACCCAGGCCCCCGCCTCGTCACCGGCATCAGGCACACGCAAGGTGTCGCGCCAGATAGTCACGCCACGCAACTCAGCGTCGTTGGCAGGCAAGGCAATATCGATCGGCGTGTGGCCGGGAGCGCTGAGGGTCAAACCGCCCTGGGCATTCCACAACGCCGACAGCTGGCTCATCTGCGCCACCGCACGCTGGGTCAGGAAGCGCCCGCTGGCCTCGTCCACCAGCATCCAGCGTCGATCCCCGTCCAGCCCCAGTTTGTCGAGACTGACCTGTTGCAGGATCTCGCCCTTGCCGGATTTCAACGGATAACGATAAAGCGCGCACAGACGCAGCATGACCAGCTCCCTGGAGGACAAAAATGCCACCCTATACGAGCTTGATCGCCGAATCAAAGACTGCGAACTGGATTACCAACCCTGTGGGAGCGAGCAGGCTCGTTCCCACAGGAAACTGTATCGTGATCAGGCAGGCACTTCGTCGAGCATCAGGCGCTGACGCACCACATCGACCAATTTGTCCGGCTGGAATTTGGAGAGGAAGTTGTCACAACCAACCTTCTTGACCATCGAGTCGTTGAAACTGCCGGACAACGAGGTGTGCAGAACCACGTAGAGGCCGCGCAGACGCGGATCGTTACGGATCTCGGTGGTCAGGCGATAGCCGTCCATTTCCGGCATCTCGGCGTCGGTGAAGATCATCAGCAATTTGTCGGTCATGTTCACGCCGGTATCCGCCCAGCCCTTGAGCATGTTCAGCGCTTTCAAGCCATCGCTGGCAATGTGCATCTTCACGCCCAACTGGCCGAGGGTGTCGCGCAACTGCGAGAGCGCCACGTTGGAGTCGTCCACCAGCAGCACTTCGCGGCCACGGGCGCGCTCCAGTATTGGATCGTCGAGCTTGTCGCGGGATACCTTGGCGTTGTACGGAACGATTTCGGCGAGGACTTTTTCGACGTCGATAATCTCCACCAACTGATCATCGACCTTGCTGATGGCAGTCAGGTAATGCTGACGGCCGGCGCTGGTCGGCGGCGGCAGAATGGCTTCCCAGTTCATGTTGACGATGCGGTCCACACCGCCAACCAGGAAAGCCTGCACGGAGCGGTTATACTCGGTGACGATGATCGTGCTGGTAGGGCTCGGCACCAACGGACGCATGCCGATGGCTTGGGACAGGTCGATCACCGGCAGCGTCTGGCCACGCAGGTTGACCACGCCGCAGACGAACGGATGGCGCTGGGGCATCAGGGTCAGTTTCGGCAGTTGCAGCACTTCCTGCACTTTGAAAACGTTGATCGCGAACAATTGCCGCCCAGCCAAGCGGAACATGAGAATTTCCAGGCGATTCTCACCCACCAGTTGCGTGCGTTGGTCTACCGTGTCGAGAATGCCGGCCATCAATGACTCCTGGTACTTGTTCTGATGAATTCACTAAAGTGGGTTATCGGCTGTTTTTTCAGGACCTTGACCCCGATGCAAAATGCCATGCTCAGGCATTGATGTCACATTAACATCATGCTTTACTGGCGCCATCACTTCATCTGCTTCACTCCCTGCGGCGCGACCCTGTTTCGTCCATTAGGTTCCCGTGCGTAAGGGATTCCCCTAGTAACAATCAGGCCCAACCTGATATTCGCAATATCCAATAGCCATTAATGTGACGCCATTCTCATTGCATGAACGGAGTCAGGCTTTTGTGTGCGATCGCAGGTCAGTGGCCATCCACCCTCTTGAACTCCTCCGCCTGCAGACAGCCCGGCTGGAGCGCGATCTCACGACGGCACGGCAACGCCATGGCGCAGATCATTCTCGCTGACACACACGACATTCCCTCATTTGACATGACGTTGTGGAGATAAGCATGCCGAACGACCGTAACGACTGGGCCAAGCGGTTCCCGGAGTTCCTCGCCGAAGCTGAAACACTCCTGGCCAAATCCGAGGAGTGCCTGAGTCATTTGCAACTGATCAGCAATGACAAGGACGCCATCGAATGCATGCTCAGTACCCTGCTCAAGCTGGCCAACAAGGCCGACGCCCTCGCCCTTGTCGCCGTTTCGGAGTTTTCGCTGCACATTCATGGCCTGCTGAACCATGCCCAAAACCACGTCGACCTGCATGCTCAGGCGCTGGATGCGTTGAAAGACTGCTTCACATTGATGGCCTGGCAACTCGAACTGATCGATCAGACCACCGGCCAACTCAGCCTCGACGACAGTGAACAAACCTCATTGATCGAAGCCTTTGCCTACCAGGTCGGGCAAAACCAGTTTCAGCCACCGGTTTATTCCAAACCGTTCCGGCTCGTTTCCTTTACGGAACGGCAGGCTTAATTTCACCCGATAATTACTCCGTGGTTTGTATTCATATTGCCAAGATGTCACTCTGTAACTTGATCACGCTCATGTCGCAATTGAATATTTCATGCCTGTCAACGACAGCCCGATACAAGTAACTATTCCCTTCCTGCCGATAAACTTTTCCATTGTGGAACTATCGTCCAAAACCTTTATTTCCTGACTCTATAGACATATATACCGAACGCGACCAACGGTATGTTAAGTGGTATTATGCCGACCATTAGTTGACGTCAATTAATGGCAGAGTGACTCAGACAGAGACCCGTCAGTCCATTAGACCGGTCTGCCCGCAGCGAACATCCATTGGCTCCATCCGTTATGTACGCCAGCCTCAAGTCAATCACCATGTGGCCCCCCTCCCGAGTAAACGCGCGTCGGTTCACGCTTTTGTTGTGTACCTGCTCGGCGCTCGGCAGCTTGCTGATCTATGGCCTGTCCACACGCTTGCCGCTAAGTCTGCTGCTGCTCAATATTGCAGCGCTGACGTGCGTCTGGGTGCAGCATCGCCTGTCGCGCAAGTCGATAAAGTTCGAGCCTCAAGAGCTCGCCGACCGTTTATTGAAGGTTCAGGAGAACGAACGCCACCGGCTCAGTCGTGAACTGCATGACGATATTGGCCAGTTATTGACCGCGGCAAAACTTCAAAGTGATTGGCTCAGACGCCGAATGCCCGAAGAACTGCAAGAGCAATGCGCGGCGCTCTGCGACACGCTGGAAGAAACCCTGACCAAAGTGCGTGACGTATCGGCCATCCTCAACCCCAGGCAGTTGACCAGCCTCGGGCTGGAAGCCAGCCTGCGTGCGCATTTGCTCAAGACACTGGGCAATACGACGGTGAACTGGAGCCTGGAATGCCATTCACGCTTGACCGGCATCCCCGAAGAAATGGCGGTGGCCGCCTTTCGAATCACCCAGGAAGCGGTGACCAACATACTGCGCCACGCCGAGGCGAAAAATCTGTTGGTCCGCCTGCAACGCCAGCCTCAAGGCTTGACGCTGTTGATCAGCGACGACGGCCTGGGTTTCGCGCCGGCGACGGATCCGGGTCGTGAGGGCCAGCGCGGAATGGCCGGAATGTCGGAACGTATCGATCAACTGGGCGGTACATTGACCGTCACCAGCGAACCGGGCAAAGGTACTCAAATCGAAGCTCTCTTCCCCTGGGCGCCACGTGCGCTCGAACGGGCCAGTACGAATAAGGTTATGCGTTGACTTGTAACTTACTTCTGGTGGATGACCACTCGCTTATCAGGGCTGGCGTGCGCGCTCTGGTGCTGGATATTCCCGGCTACGCCGTCATCGGCGAGGCCAATGACGGCTCGCAGCTGCTCGAAATGGTCGAGCATCTGTCCCCGGACATCGTGCTGCTGGATATTTCCATGAAGGAAACCGGTGGCCTTGAAGCCTTGCAGCGCCTCAAGCGCGTACGCCCGCAAAGCAAGGTACTGATTCTGTCGATGCACACCGACCCGGCGCTCATCATGCAGGCACTGGAATCCGGCGCCCACGGTTACCTGCTCAAGGACACCACGGCCACCGAACTCGAACATGCCCTGGAAGCCCTGCGCAACAACGAGCGCTACCTGAGCCCGGCCATCGCCCATACGGTCATCAACCAGGCGCTGACCCGCAACCAGAAACATCAGCCGGAACCCGCGGACTCGCACAACCTGACGGCACGTCAGCTGGAAATCCTGCGGCTGATTGTTCGCGGAAAATCCACCCGGGAAATCGCCAATGGCCTTGGTTTGAGTATCAAGACGGTCGAAACCCACCGCTCGCAAATCATGAAGCGCTTGCAGATTTACGACGTGGCAGGCCTGGTGCTGTTCGCCGTGCGCGAACAGATCATCAGTCTGGACGACTGATCATTGCCGGAACGCTCAGCAGCGGCGAGTCCTCGGGCAAATGCACCCGCAGTGCTGCCGGGCGCGCCGAGAAACGCAAGCTGTCGCCTTCCAGTGGTTCACCATCGAGATTGATGTAAAGACCTTCCGAGACCTTGATCTCGACCCATGGCAGACGGGCGCGCACAAACATGCTGTCGATACCGAAGCCGTCGGAGAGCAAACTTTTCAACGTACCCACCACTTCCTGCGGTGCAGGCAGAATACTGATATCCAGCAGACCGTCATCCGCCAGCGCCTGTGGGCACAGTACGTGACCACCGCCAGCCTGGCGGCCATTGCCGATGCCCAGTGCCAGCAGCTCGCCACTCCACTGAAAATCCGGGCCATGCAGCTCGCCATAGGCCGCATGCAACTCGCTGAAACGTGACAACCCCGTGAACAGGTAGGCCGCACCTCCAAGCACTTTCTTTAATTCCTCTGAGGTATTGGCCGTGACCTGACTGCCGAAGCCGCCCGTGGCCATATTCAGAAACACCTGCCCGCCGACCTCTCCCAGGTCGATGGCACACGGTTCAGTTTCCAGAAGATTCAAGGCTTGGGCGGGTTCCAGAGGCACACCGGCAGCGCGCGCGAAATCGTTGGCGGTTCCCAACGGCATCAGCACCAGACTGGCCTGCGTCGACTGTGCAGCCATGGCTTCGGCAATATCACGCAACGTTCCGTCACCGCCCCCAGCGATGATCTGCCTGTAGCCCGCCGCCAGAGCCTCATCCACCAGGCGTCGTGCGTCGCCGGCCTCCCAGGTCAATCGAACAGCCAACTCCCAACCTTGTGCGCGCCTGCCCTCGACCGCCGCACGAACCTCCTCGTTGAGCGCCTGCTTGCCATGCAGAATCAACAGTGCCTTGCGTTCGCTCATTGTGATCACCCCCATGTTTGCATTCCGTATGGGAGATGTTGACCGCGATGCGCACCATAAAAGTCGCAGGAAACCGAATTATTTCAAGGAGTCCGGGATTGAGGTCCTACAAGGCGGGATTTTTTCTTACAAAACCTGAGGAATCGGCTCAATTGACCCACCCGTTTGATTGGTACACCTTGGTGGCCGCGGTTTATCAGTCATCAGCAGGAATTACAGGGACGTACCATGCAAAGCCATGACATCAGGTTACCGGGCATCCCGGTTGCACCACTCGCGGAAAGACGGGCCAAACAGCAAGCCGAATTCAATAAAAGTACAAAGCCCACTGGAGAAGCCGAAATGGAACCTCGCGTCGTCGAACTGGAAACTCACCTCGAATACATCCGACGAGACATGGATGAAGTCCGCAGTGACGTGAAATCGATCAAACACCGGCTTGCCTATTCAGCCGGTGGCACTGCCGTGGTGCTCGGCCTTCTGGGCTGGATCGCCAACAGTCGTTTCGACCAGGTCGTGGCACTCATCGCACATTAAGCGTCAGCCATCAACGCAAAACCCGGTTCGATCAACCGGGTTTGCGTGGCCAGCGTGAGGCAGATATCAGCCCAGAACTTCGCTCAGCGGGATGAAATACACGCTGTCACCTTCAATTAGCGTGTGATCCTCCAGCACTTCAACCAGACCATCGGCCCAGGCTGCGCTGCGCAGTACACCTGAACTCTGATTTTTGTAGATGATCGCCCGGCCGTTTTCCAGACGTCCACGCAAGTACTCGCGTCGACTGCCGGCTTTGGTCCAGTTAAACCCTGCCGGCACCTGAAATTTCAGCGGCTCAACCACTTTTACGCCTTGGCGGCGTAATAGATAGGGCCTTGCCAACAAGGCAAAGGTCACCAGGGTCGACGCCGGGTTACCGGGTAAACCAATGACCGGAACCCCACGGAAATGTCCGAAGGTCAGCGGTTTGCCCGGTTTGATAGCGAGTTTCCACAATGTCAGCTCGCCCTCCTCCCGTAAGGCAATGCCCAGAAAATCCGCCTCACCCACCGATACGCCACCGGTCGAGAGGATCAGGTCGACGCTTGCCAAACTGGCAAGACGGGCACGAGTGGTCTCGAGGTCATCTGGAAGAATACCGGCGTCGATCACCTCACAACCCAATCGCTGCAACCAGCTGCAGAGCAACACACGATTGCTGTTGTAGATCTGGCCAGGTCCCAGCGGCTTACCCGGTTCAACCAATTCATCACCGGTGGACAAAACGGCGACGCGAACTTTGCGAATAACCTCCAGCTCTGCGCATCCCAGTGAAGCAGCCAGGCCCTGCTCAATTGGCCCAAGCCGCGTGCCAGCTGGCAGAATCATTTCACCGACGGTAGTTTCCTGGCCTTGTGGCCGGATGTTTTGTCCTGGCGCCAGGGCTTCGGTGAAACGGACTCGTTCATCCGCCTGGATTTCGGCGTTTTCCTGCATCTCGACGCAGTCGGCCCCAGCAGGAACCGGCGCACCGGTGAAGATTCGCGCACAGGTGCCGGGCGTCAAAGGCGGCGGAGCGTTGCCTGCAAAAATCTTCTGGCTGACCACCAACGGCTCTCCCGCCCAGTCGGCTGCGCGCAACGCATAACCATCCATTGCACTGTTGGGCCACGGAGGAAGATCAAGCGTCGAGATCAGGTCATCGGCCAGAACACGACCCTCAACCTGCGCCAGGGGCAGGCGCTCACGCTCACGAATCGGCGTGGCTTCAGCCATTTCCAGCAAGCGCGCCAGTGCGACTTCGACAGCCATCAGGCTGCCTGTCTTGCCTGGCTTACCCACGGGATTCACAGGGCTGCGCCTGTTTCAGATGAGGCACGAAATTGCATGGGCGGTGCCGCGAATCCAGTTGCTCAGCGAGAATACCGTCCCAACCGGTTCGCACAGCGTTGGTCGAGCCGGGCAAGCAGCAGACCAGCGTGCCATTGGCCAAACCGGCCAAGGCGCGGGACTGAACAGTGGAGGAGCCAATATCCGCCACCGATATCTGCCGGAAAAGCTCGCCAAATCCATCGACCTGCTTGTCCAGCAGGCAGCTCACCGCTTCGGGCGTGCTGTCGCGCCCGGTGAATCCCGTACCACCCGTGATCAGGACAACCTGCACCACATCGTCGGCAATCCAGTTGGCGACTTGCGCGCGGATTTTGTAGAGGTCATCTTTGAGCAGAACCCGAGAGGCCAGGTTATGGCCAGCAGCGATCAAGCGGTCAACGAAGACCTGGCCTGACGTGTCGGTTTCCAGAGTACGGGTATCGCTGACAGTCAGCACCGCGATGTTGAGCGGTGCGAAAGGTACATCAGCCTTGGCTTTCATAGGCTCGTCCAGTTGTAGGAGAAACAGCCCGGTGTTATATCACAGCGCCTCCTTTTTTCGCCGCCCCCATGGAGACCTGCCATGACCTCGAATACACATTTGCCATCCTGTTCCATTCTGCTCCTGGCAGGGGGGCGCGGCCAACGCATGGGCGGCCAGGACAAAGGGCTGATCGAGTGGCACGGCGAGCCACTGATCGCGCATTTGCATCGCAAGACCCGTCCGCTGAGCGATGACCTGATCATCTCCTGCAACAGGAACCTGGAAAAGTATGCGCCCTACGCCGACCTGTTGGTCCATGACGACGAAGGCGATTTCCCCGGCCCGTTGGCTGGCATGCGTGCAGGCCTGAAGGCCGCTCGTCATGCGTATCTGCTGGTATTGCCTTGTGACGTACCGCGCATCGATGCCGCGCTGCTCCACAGCATGCGCGAAACCGCCAGCCAGCATCCGGACAAACCGCTGATGCTGCGCCATGACGGACACTGGGAACCCTTGCTGTGCATCATTCCGGTTGCCCTGCGAGAAGCGTTCGAAAGCGCCTGGAATGACGGCGAACGCAGCCCGGGGCGCCTCATGCGCAAACTGGGCGCCACGGCGTTGCAGTGCCCCGACAACGATCCTCGCTTGGCCAACCTCAATACACCGGAACTGTTAAGTGCCCACAACACTGTGTCAGACTGACACGAGAATGAACTTGCGCGTGTCGCGAACGTCTCAAGCTCAGTTACCAAAAGAATTCATATTCGGAGACACACTAAATGACTCAACGGACCCTCGCCGCTTTCATGCTCGCACTCGGCCTCGCTACCCTTGCCGGTTGCGCATCGCCTGCAGTGATCACCTTGAATGATGGTCGCGAAATCCAGGCTGTCGACTCGCCAAAATACGATAAGGAATCGGGTTTCTACGAATTTGAACAGTTGGACGGCAAACAAACCCGCGTCAACAAGGATCAAGTTCGTACCGTCAAAGAGCTGTAATCTTTGCGGCACCAACCGGATACAGAAAAGCCCGCTTTATGCGGGCTTTTTCGTGGCTGAAAAACAGCCATCACCATTGCAGGGTGATAGCGCTTTCGAAGTCTCTTTCCTCCCCCGTGACCGGGTCCACAAACCGAAGCCCTTGTGCGAGCAACTTCAACGGATTGGCATAGTCGTCTTCGACATCCTTGAGCACTTGCGGATAGAACGGGTCATTGCAGATGCTGGCCCCCAAAGCCGTCATGTGCACCCGCAACTGATGCTTCTTGCCTGTCACCGGGTAAAGCGCATATCGCCAGAGATCGCCGTTCTTCTCCCTGACCTCGACGGCCGTCTCGGTATTGCTGGCGCCCGGCCCCTCTTGCATACGAAAGAAAGGCTCGCCATCAACGAGCCGACTCTTGTGGACCAAGGGAAAGGTCAGTTCCGGCAATGCCCTGGCAATAGCCTCGTAGCGCTTTTCGATCTGCCGCGTTGGAAACAACGACTGATACGCGGAACGGCTCTGAGGATTGGCTGAAAACAGCACCAGCCCCGCCGTATGCCGATCAATGCGATGCAACGGCACCAGGTGCGGGTTATCCAGCCGACGGATCAACCGTCGTAGCAGCGTCTGCTCGACATATTCACCCGCTGGCGTCACAGGCAGGAAATGCGGCTTGTCTGCCACCACCAGGTGCTCGTCCGCGTACAGAATCGACTCGACCACCGGGATCGGCTTTTCGTCCGGCACTTCCCGAAAGTAGTGAATCCGCAGGCCTTCCTTGTAAGGAAGATCAAGGGCGATTGGCGTACCGTGCCCGTCGAGGACGCGACCGCGGGCGATTCGGTCCAGCCATTGCTCGCGACCGATGGCACTGAAGTGCTCGCACAGGCATTCAAGTACGGTCTGCCACGGGCCAGGCGGCAAGTAGAGCGTACTGGCCTGGCTGTGCGCAGCAGAAAAAGATGAAGTGGACATACGGAAGTTCTGACCCTCAATGCAGGACGGCATTATCCAACAGAGGCCGGACCGAACCTAGCAGAGAATCCTCAGGCCGGAATCGACTGCGTGCGCGCCGCCGCTTCAGTGAACTCCTTGAGCCAGCGCAACACATCGACCGCCTCCCAGCGACCCGGATCGTAAAGTGCGTACAACAAGCCCTGATAGCCCACGACGTCCAGCTGCCGGTGATAACCCGCGCGCTGGAACAGTGCTTCGATTTCAGCGAAACAGGTATTGAAATGCAGCTTGTTGAACGGCGTTTTTCCTTCCGTGACCAGGCCATCCAGACGCAACTCGTGGACGGCCTCACGCACTACGTCCACCGACATCCGGTTCACGCTGTTTTTCAACTGTTCGACATTGACCAAGATTCATCCCTCTGACTTCCGGGATCACCTGCCTGAATCCGCAATAAAGAGAACACGCCAGGTGACCGGAATAACTGTATGCACATACAGTAACCGAATAACCTGCATTTCGCCAATGACCGAAACGAGAACAGCGACAGATGGGAATCGAGAAAAATGTCGAGGTCAGCGCAGGAACGCCACGACCTGGTCGGCACTGAATGGCCAACCCAGCTCAGCGCCGGTATCGACTCGTCGTAACACCGGAATGCGCAAACTGTAAGCTTCGAACCATGATTCGTTCTCTGCGATATCCACCAGCTCGACCAGCAGACCGCGCTCGACAAATTCCATCAGCATGGCTTCGGCCACTTCACAAAGATGGCACCCAAGGGTGCCGAAAAGCTGACATTCAGGAGGCATGAGCACACAACCCGGTAAAGTGAGCGTTTATTCTAGGCCCGCTATAAGAAGCAGTCGAGCCAATGACTCAGGCGCCTTGGCAACGGCGCATTTCCAAAGTTTTCGGCAACTCCCTGACTCAAATCACTCAAGCGCAATGTCACTTGCGCGATGCTCGCGGCTTTTTTTGCCTCTACGCTTGAGTAACTCGCACCTTGACCGGAGTTTTTTGTGTTCGCCAACCTGTTGATCATCCTCGCCTCCTCTCTGGTGGTTATTGCACTGTTCCAGCGCCTGCGCCTGCCACCGGTGCTGGGCTATTTGTGCGTGGGGTTGATGATCGGGCCGACCGCGTTCAACTGGGTCAATGAAAGCGAGGAGTTGCCCGACCTCGCCGAGCTGGGCGTGGTGTTCCTGCTGTTCTCCCTCGGGCTGGAGTTTTCCCTGACGAAAATGCTCGCGTTGCGCCACGTGGTGTTCCGGCTGGGCGGCCTGCAAGTACTGGTCACCGCGACATTGCTTGGGGGGGTGCTGATGTTGCTCGGCATGTCGGTAACCCCTGCGCTGCTGCTCGGTGCCGGTCTGTCGCTGTCGTCCACCGCCATTGTCAGCAAGGAACTGGGCAGTCTCGGCGAGATTTTCAGCAGCCACGGCCAGAACGCCATTGCGGTGCTGCTGTTCCAGGACGTCGTGGCGGTGTTGCTGCTGACCCTGGTGCCGGTGTTCGCCGGGAACAGCGATCAGGCCTGGTACTGGGCGTTACCTGTGACGCTCGGCAAGACCGTTGTGCTGTTCGTCGGGCTGTTGCTGACCAGTCGCTGGTTGCTGCCGCGGCTGTTCCATGAAGTGGCGGCGGCCCGCTCCGCCGAGCTGTTTGTGCTGCTGGCGCTGGTCATTGTGCTGCTGACCGCCTGGCTGACTCACCTGCTCGGTCTCTCTCCTGCCCTGGGGGCGTTTCTCGCCGGCATGCTGCTGGGGGAAAGTCATTACCGCCATCAAATCGAGGCCGATATCCGTCCGTTCCGCGACATTCTGCTCGGGGTATTTTTCGTCAGCATCGGCATGTTGATCGACCTTCAGTTGTTCGCCAGTCACGGCCTGCTGATCCTCGGCCTGACCCTCGGTTTGCTGCTGATCAAAGGCTGCGTGGTCGCGCTGCTGGTCAAATGGCGCGGCAGCGATGTCGAAACCGCCTGGCGCAGTGGCCTGGCTTTGGCCCAGGGCGGCGAGTTCTGCTTCGCGTTGATGGCCCTGATGCAACAAAACAAAATGATGCCCGCCGACCTCGGCGGGCTGCTGCTGGCCGCGACCTTCTGCTCGATGCTGCTGACGCCACTGTTGCTGCGTTCGGCGCCCCGCATCGCAACGAGTCTGCACCGCAAGCCCAACGAAGAAGCAAAGCTCGACGAAATAAGCGCGCTGAACGCCGGACTGCACAGCCATGTGGTGATATGTGGCTATGGTCGCGTCGGTCAGTCGATCGGGCGAGCGCTGCGCAATGCGCTGCAGCCCTATATCGCGCTGGACACCGATCCGGTGCGTGTCCAGGAAGCCGCCGTGGGTGAAACCTGTGTGCATTATGGCGACTCACGACGCGGTGAACTGCTGCTGGCAGTAGGACTGGCGCGCGCCAGGCTGCTGGTGATTGCCGTGGACCAGGCCGATATCGCGTTACTGATTCTCCAGGAGGCGCGCCGATTAAACTCGACCGTTCCGATCCTGGTACGCACTAGGGACGACAGCCAACTGGCCGAGTTGAAAGCAGCCGGCGCCAGCGAAGTCGTGCCCGAATTGCTGGAGTCGAGCCTGATGCTCGCCTCCCACGCGTTGATCATGCTGGGTATACCCGCGCATCAGGTCCAAGAGCGAGCCGACCAGATACGGCATGACCGCTATCGCCTGCTGCACGGTTTTTATCCCGGTGCCGACGATGAAGAAACCTGACTCAGTCCTGGCTCACGGCGCCGATCTTGTGCACCGACAGGTCCGCGCCGTAATACTCTTCTTCCTGACTCAGGCGCAGGCCATGGAACGCCTTGATCACGCCATACACGGTGAAGCCGCCGGCCAGCGCCACGACCACCCCGAGGGAGGTTCCGATCAACTGACTGATCAGGCTCACCCCACCCAGGCCACCCAGTGCGCTCTGACCGAAAATGCCACAGGCGATCCCGCCCCAGACACCGCACAGACCGTGCAACGGCCAGACACCCAATACGTCATCGATGTGCCATTTGCCTTGCGCAGCGGTAAAGCACCAGACAAAAAGCGCCCCGGCGATGGCGCCGGTCACCAGCGCGCCGACCGGGTGCATCAGATCGGAACCGGCGCAGATCGCCACCAGCCCGGCCAGTGGGCCGTTATGCAGAAAGCCGGGGTCATTGCGCCCGACGATCAGCGCCGCCACGGTGCCGCCCACCATGGCCATCAGCGAGTTCACCGCGACCAACCCGCTGACGCCCTGCAAGGTTTGCGCGCTCATCACGTTAAAACCGAACCAGCCCACGATGAGAATCCACGAGCCCAGGGCCAGGAAAGGAATGCTCGACGGTGCGAACGCCACCAGCCGTCCCTCGCGATAGCGACCTTGCCTCGGCCCGAGCAACAACACCGCTGCCAGCGCCAGCCAGCCGCCCATGGCATGGACTACCACCGAACCGGCGAAATCATGGAAGCTGGCACCAAAGCGCGCGAGCAACCAGGCCTGCAAGCCAAAGTTGCCATTCCAGATCATGCCCTCGAAAAAGGGATAGATGAACGCCACGATCAACGCCGTCGCACACAACTGCGGAACGAACCGGGCGCGCTCGGCGATGCCGCCGGAAATGATTGCCGGTATGGCTGCGGCGAACGTCAGCAGAAAGAAAAACTTCACCAGGCCATAGCCATGATCGGCATTGATCACCGCCGCCGGTTGCATGAAGGTGACCCCGTAGGAAATCCAATAGCCTATAAAGAAGTAGGCAAGGGTCGAAATGGCGAAGTCGCTGAGGATCTTCGACAAGGCGTTAACCTGATTCTTCTGTCGAACCGTGCCGACTTCGAGAAAGGCAAAACCGGCGTGCATGGCCAAGACCATGACTGCACCGATCAGAATGAACAACGTGTTGGAGCTATGGACCAGACTGTCCACAGCGCTTTGCAGATTTTCCATGGAGTTGGCAGACCTGAAGGCTAAAAAAGCACCAAAGCAGTTCGCGCAGACAATTCATGCACCAAGTTGCAACTTCGCCGGATCAGTCCATTGATCCCGATGAGTCACTTTGGCGCACAAGGTTGGAACCTTTGCGCGAGGTTTCATTATTTGAGATAAGGTTTTGCTCGATTCTTGCCCAGCAACAGCGCAAACACGCGGGCTGACGCACCACGACATAGCAAAAGTTGTACCAGTCATTTGTACTGAACCTTCACGCAAGGCTCATACTCGAACGCAACAGAAGCCACTTACGGAGATCACCAATGGCCAGCATCAAGGCAAAGACTGCTCAAGAAATCCTGATGAACGACTTTCAGACCCTGGTCAGCGACACCGAGCGGTTGCTGGAGCACACCGCCACATTGGCCGGTGATCAGGCGGATGAGTTGCGCGAACAGATCCACGACAGCCTGCTGCGTGCACGCGAAACCTTGAAACTGACTGAAGACTCCCTGCGCGAACGCGGCAAGGCCGCCGTCACCGCCACTGAAGACTATGTTCAGGCCAACCCATGGCAATCGGTCGGGATCGCGGCCGGCGTGGGTTTCCTGATCGGTCTGCTGGCAACACGGCGCTGATTATGACGATCGGTGAATCCGGCTCGTCCGCGACGGGCCCAAGCTCCTCATCGCGGCGCCTGGGTGCCGCTTTCCTTGGACTGCTGCACAGCCATGTCGAACTGTTCGGCATCGAATTGCAGGAACAAAAAGCCCGCACCGTCAGCCTGTTGCTGTTCGCAGGCCTGGCGCTGGTGTTTGCCTTGCTGTTGCTGGTGGGGTTGTCGACGCTGGTGTTGATCCTGTTTTGGGACACCTATCGCCTGCCCGCCATCATCGGGCTCTGCGTGTTCTACACCCTCGCGGCCATCTTCTGCGCGATGCGCTTGAGAGCAGCGATTTTCGATGAATCCTCGCCCTTCAATGGCACCCTGGAAGAACTGGCCAACGATCGGGAGCGCCTGCTGCCATGAGCCTGCCTGAACTGCCTCACAACAGCTCGCGCACGGAAATGCGCAAGGCGCTGATCCGTCTGCGCATGGAGATGCATCGCCAGGAAATCCGTCACGAATCCGCGCAACTGCTGCAACCCTTGCAACGTGTGCGCGGGATGACACAAAACCTGCAAGACGGCTTCGGCATCAAGCACGCCCCGCTCTGGGGCGTAGCGGCCGTGACCCTGCTGGGCTTTTTGACCGGCAAGGGCGCCAAGAGCGGTGGCGTCAGCAGCCTGACTCGACTGGTTCGGCTAGGCACCACGCTGGGGCCGCTGATCAAGCTGATCCTGCAAGGCAACTCGCCCAAACACTGAAGCCACTAGCTGGCTGCATTCTTGCAACATCACCGGGATGAACCTCTTTATCGAGGGGTTCAAACCTGCGCGCCTACCCGACACCAGGTTTAATCCAAAAACAAGACCTTACTAAGGAGGCCTCGTGATCGACGGGCAACCGCTCGCCTGCTTTCAGCCGTTCATCGATACCGCCACCGGCCGTATCGCCGGCGTCGAAGCACTGGGCCGACTGCGTCAGGCCGACGGTCAATTGGCCTCGGTGGGTCCACTGTTCGCCGACCCGAGAACACCCGCTATCGCTCTGCGTCGCCTGGACCGCCAGATCCGCGATAACGCCCTGAGCCGTTTGCATGAAGCGCCCCCGGAGTGGTTTCTCAGCCTGAACATGTCACCGCGCTGGATCAGTCGCTTGCGCGCGGACCAGGCACTGCCGAGCCTCAAGCAATTGAGCCGGCACGGCGTCGACCCGCAGCGAATCGTGTTCGAGATCACTGAACTGGGCGGTGACATCCAGCGTCTGGCCGACGTGGTGGCGCGATACCGACACGCCGGCGCGCGAATCGCCATCGATGATTTCGGTGCCGGTTACTCACAGCTTGATCGCGTGCTGGCCCTGCAACCGGACATTCTCAAGCTCGACATGCGACTGTTCCAGGCCGCGGCGTTGGGCGGCCCCAGCAGCGACGTGGTCAAGGCCCTGGCGCAAATGGCGGAGAAAACCGGGTGCTGGATCATTGCCGAAGGGGTGGAAACCGAGGCTCAACTGAATTTTGCCCTGGAGTGCGGATCGCGTTATGTGCAGGGTTTTCTGTTTGCCCGCGCGCAAGCAGACTTCTTCGCCACCGACGCCTTCGTCGAGCGCTTCGCCCAGCTGCGTCAGCGCTATGTACAGCAGAAACTGGCTGAGCGCGGTCGCCTGATGATCATGCGCCAGCAACTTTGCGAGCTGATGGCGATTCTGCAAGCCTGGGCCCAGACCAGCGCACCGCTCAGCGCATTGCCACAATTGGACGCCTTTCCCTGGCTCTTGCGTTTCTATCAATGCGACCGCCACGGCACCCAACTGACACCCAACCTCGAATGGCGCAACAGCGGCTGGGAAGCCGACGATCGCTACCTGGGCCATAACTGGTCATGGCGTCCGTACTTTTATCATTTGCTGGCGGAGGGTTGGGATGAGCGCCGACTGACGCTTTCCAACACTTACCGCGACGCCACCAGCAACCAGTACTGCCTCACCGCCGGGCAATTTTTCGCCAACGGCGAGCGACTGCTGCTCATCGACATCGACGCTGCGGGGCTGTAGTTCCGCTTGCAGGTCCTGACGCGAACCGGGAAGCTTAAGGCATCAGTCACCTGACGGAGAGAATCAGCCTTGGATTGGCAAACCCTGCTTACCCGCGAACGCCTCGGAAAGCCGCTGCACAGCCCGGAAGAACTCGGCCGCAGCCCTTTCCACAAAGACCACGACCGCATCATTTTCTCGGGAGCGTTTCGCCGCCTCGGACGCAAGACCCAGGTGCATCCGGTCACCAGCAACGATCACATCCACACACGCCTGACCCATTCTCTGGAAGTCAGTTGCGTCGGCCGCTCGCTGGGCATGCGTGTCGGTGAAACCATCCGCAGCGCCCTGCCCGACTGGTGCGAACCCAGTGACCTGGGCATGGTGGTGCAATCCGCTTGCCTGGCCCACGACATCGGCAACCCGCCCTTCGGCCACTCCGGCGAAGACGCGATCCGTCACTGGTTCCAACAGGCTGCCGGCCGCGGCTGGCTGGATGCAATGAGCGAAGCCGAACGCAATGACTTCCTCAACTTCGAAGGCAACGCCCAGGGTTTCCGGGTGCTCACGCAGCTTGAGTACCATCAGTTCGATGGCGGTACCCGGCTGACCTACGCCACGCTGGGCACTTACCTGAAATACCCATGGACGGCCATGCACGCCGATTCGCTGGGTTACAAGAAGCACAAATTCGGCTGCTATCAAAGTGAGCTGCCGCTGCTGGAGCAGATCGCCCATAAACTCGGCCTGCCGCAACTCGAAGAGCAGCGCTGGGCCCGCCATCCGCTGGTCTATCTGATGGAGGCCGCCGATGACATCTGCTACGCGCTGATCGATCTGGAAGACGGTCTGGAAATGGAGTTGCTGGAGTACGCCGAAGTCGAGTCCCTGTTGCTGGACCTGGTCGGCGACGATCTGCCGGAAACCTATCGCCTGCTCGGCCCGCGTGATTCGCGCCGACGCAAACTGGCGATCCTGCGCGGCAAAGCCATCGAACACCTGACCAACGCCGCCGCCCGCGCTTTTGTCGAGCAACAGGATGCATTGCTGGCCGGTACACTGCCCGGTGATCTGGTGGAGCACATGCACGGTCCGGCCAAGCGTTGCGTACTGAATGCCAAGGACATGGCGCGCAAGAAAATCTTTCAGGACAAGCGCAAGACCCTGCACGAAATCGGTGCCTATACCACGCTGGAAATCCTGCTCAACGCCTTCTGCGGCGCAGCCCTGGAACAGCACAACGGGCGGGCGCCTTCGTTCAAGAGCCGTCGCATCCTCGATTTGCTGGGTAACAACGCGCCAGACCCTCACGGGCCATTGCACACGTCGTTCCTGCGCATGATTGACTTCATCGCCGGCATGACCGACAGCTATGCCAGCGAAATGGCCCTGGAGATGACCGGTCGTTCGAGCCACTGACGAGAGCAGGTTGATCAGCCATTACGCCGCCTGAAATGGCTGATCAGCCTCCCAACGCCCAAGTGCACTCAACGCTCGCTGAATCGCCCTACACCTCACGTCGAGCAAGCTGATCGATAACTCGGAATACTCGCGAAATAATCACGCGTCCCAGAGACGAAGCGTGAGTAACTCCATGTTCAAAGACGACCTGCGCATCCTGCTGGTGGAAGATCATCCCTTTCAACTCAGGGCAACTCAGTACCTGCTTGAAAGTTACGGCTTCACTCAAGTGACCACCACCGACAGTGCCAAAGGCGCGTTGCAGCAAATGCTCAGGGCTGTGCAACCGTTCGATATTCTATTGTGCGATCAATGTTTGCCCGACCTTCCCGGACTTGATCTTGTCCGGTTCGCCAGTCAGCGAGGAATGATCAGGCAGGCCATACTGTTAAGCAGTCTGAGTTGTACAGAACTTGATGACATTGAGAAAACAGCCCACGAGCACGGGCTACCCTTACTTGGTTATTTGATCAAACCCTTGAAACAATCCGAATTCAGAAACTTATTGACCTTGGCCTCATTATAAAAACAGCACAAGTGCGATAACTGCTTATCCATTCACAACTTGAAAACAACAAATAAAAACTCCCAACAGACTGACTGATCACACGCAACTTCCAGCCATCTTCATTAAAAACCTAGTTGATTCGTAGCCCCTTTCCTATTCGTTTGTAGGATTTTTCCTATATTGCTGCTTGTGGTCCGTCAGTTCATGCGTCCCCTCAACTATCTGAGCTAAGGTGCGCGCTTTATTAGAGCTCGTATGGGACTTGATTATGAACTCCGTTTTTATTGTCGACGATCACCCCGTCATCCGTCTTGCCGTCCGAATGTTGCTGGAGCACGAAGGCTACAAAGTCGTCGGCGAAACCGACAATGGGGTCGATGCCATGCAGATGGTTCGCGAATGCATGCCCGACCTGGTCATTCTCGATATCAGCATTCCGAAACTGGATGGCCTCGAAGTTCTCGCCCGCTTCAACGCGATGAGTACCCCCCTGAAAACACTGGTATTAACTGCACAGTGCCCGACACTTTTCGGTATTCGCTGCATGCAGTCCGGTGCTTCAGGTTATGTATGTAAACAGGAGGACCTGAGTGAACTGGTGAGTGCTATCAAAGCAGTATTGTCCGGTTACAACTACTTCCCGAGCCAGGCCCTGAATCCTGTTCGCGGCGATGAGGTGCGCTGTGCAGAACTGGAACTGTTCAAGTCAGTCAACGACCGAGAGCTGATGGTGTTGCAACTTTTTGCCCAGGGCCGCACCAACAAGGAAATTGCCAAAGGCATGTTTCTCAGCAACAAGACTGTGAGCACCTACAAAAAAAGACTCATGCAAAAACTCAGAGCCAAATCCCTGGTTGAACTCATCGAGATGGCAAAACGTAACGCATTGGTGTGAGACACAGGATGCCCAGTCGCATAAAGGATTATCTGCTACTCATGGCCGCCGTATGCCTGACCTCTTCGGTGCTTGCCGCACAGCCAGCCAGCGAGCACTACAACCTGCTCAGTCGCTCAACGGCCGGACACCTGGACGTCCAACTGGATCAAGCACAACAACAATGGATCAGCGGTAAACGGCAACTGATTCTCGGCACGTCAGCGCCGGACTACCCACCTTTCGACCTGACCGTCAGCGGCCAGGATTACGAAGGTTTCACCGCCGATTACGCGGGCCTCCTCGGCAAGGCCATCGGTTTGCCGATCAAGGTGCAGCGCTTCGCGTCCCGAGGGGCTGCGATCAAGGCGCTCGAAAAAGGCGAGGTCGATCTGCTCGGCACCGCCAATGGCTTCGAGGCTCACAACGCCGATATCGTGCTTTCAACCCCCTACGCCGTGGACCAGCCGGTTCTGGTGACACGGGAAGGAGAAACCCGATCCCTGACCGACGGCCTCGCCGGTCTGCGGCTGAGCATGGTGTATCACTATTTGCCGCTGGAGGAAGTCCGGGCCCTGTATCCCAAAGCCATCATCACGTCTTATCCGTCCTACCAGAATGCAATCAATGCCGTGGCTTTCGACCAGGCTGACGTCTTCCTCGGCGACACCATCTCGACCCACTACATGATCAACAAGGGTTACCTGAACAATATCCGCATGGCCAACTTCGGCAAACACGAGGCCCACGGATTCAGTTTTGCCGTGCATAAAGACAACCCGGAACTGCTCGCAATCATCAACGCGATGCTCATGGCCATCCCCGCCAGCGAGCGGGAAAACATTGCCGAACGCTGGAGTGCCGGCAGCGACATTCTGCTCACCGACCAGAAACTGCAGCTCACCCACCTCGAAGAACGCTGGCTCGCGCAACATCCGGTGGTGCGCGTGGTGGTCAATGAAGCCTATGCACCGCTGACGTTTTTCGACAGCGATGGCAACTTTCGCGGCGTTACCGCAGACCTGCTTGAACTGATCAGATTGCGTACCGGCCTGCGCTTCGATATCCGACGCAGCCGAAGCGATGACGAGATGATCAAACAGATCAAAGATCATCAGGCCGACGTGATCGCCGCCCTGCTCCCCAGCGATGAACGTGAAACGATCCTGAACTTCACCCGTCCCTATCTGCAAAACTCCTTTGTGTTGCTGACGCGCAAAGCCGCCGACAGCCCGACCAACCTTGAGCAACTGCAAGGCAAGCGCCTGACCATCGCCCAAGGCAATCCACTGGTGGATTACCTGCGTCGGGAGTTCCCGCGAATCAAGCTGATAGAGACGCCAGACACGTTCAGCGCGGTTGAGTTGCTCGCCGAAGGCAAAGCGGAAGGTGCGGTGAACTCACTGGTGATCGCCAACTACTTCATGTCATCGCGTCTCTTTGAACACACGCTTCAGATCAGCACCACCATCGGCACCCGCCAGGCCGCGTTCTCGCTGGCGACCGGGCAAGACGCCAAAGAACTCAACGCCATCCTCAACAAGGCGCTGCTGAGCATCGCGCCGGAAGAGCTCGGCATCATCAACAGCCGCTGGCGTGGCTATTCGGCTTCATCGCAAAGTACCTGGCGCAACTACCAGCGATTGTTCTATCAGATCGTTATCGGTGCCGGCGTGCTGCTACTGATTTCCGCGGCGTGGAACGCTTACATGCGTCGTCAGATCAAACAACGTCAAGCGGCTGAGCGTGCCTTGAACGATCAATTGCTTGAACGGCGACAGCTGTTCGACGAGTTGCGTTGTGCGAAAGATCGCGCCGATGAAGCCAACCGGGCTAAAAGCACGTTCCTGGCGACCATGAGCCATGAGATCCGCACCCCGATGAATGCCGTCATCGGTATGCTCGAACTGACGCTGAGGCGGATCGATCGCAACCACCCGGACCGTCCGGCCATCGACGTGGCGTACAACTCGGCGAAGGACCTGCTGGCACTGATCGGGGACATTCTCGACATCGCCCGCATCGAATCCGGGCGCTTGAGCCTGAGCCCGCAACACGTCAATCCGCTTGAAATCATCGGCTCGGTTGCAAGGATCTTCGATGGGCTGGCCCGCCAGAAAAACCTCGATCTGCGACTTGAGTTCAACCCGGCCAACCCGCCCGTCGGTGTCCTGCTGGACCCAATGCGTTTCAAGCAGGTGCTGTCGAATCTGGTCAGCAACGCCATTAAATTCACCGAGCAAGGCGAGGTCAGAATCACTGTTGAGTTGCTCCCGGGCACCGAGCCCGGGCACATCCGAATGCTGTTGCTGGTTGAGGACAGCGGCATCGGTATCAGCGAACAGGATCAGCAACGGCTGTTCGAACCTTTCGCCCAGGCCAATGACCACGGACAGGCCGGCAGAGGCGGCGCCGGGTTGGGTCTGGTGATCAGCCGAAGCCTGTGCGAAATGATGGGCGGCAGCCTGCTTTTGAACAGCCAGCCGGGGGTAGGTACGCAGGTTCAGGTTTCGCTGCACCTGGCCACAGTGCCCGTCGAACAGGTGCCGAAAGCTGCCGAAGTGCCCATCCACACCACGACGCCCTTGAACGTTCTGGTGGTCGACGATCACCCGGCCAATCGCTTGCTGATGTGTCAGCAACTGGAGTTTTTGGGGCATCGATTCAGCGTCGCAGAGGACGGCGAAGCTGGACTGGAAGCGTGGAAAAACGGGCTGTTCGACCTGGTGATTGTCGATTCCAACATGCCGATCATGAACGGATACGAGCTGACCCGCGCCATTCGCCGTCATGAACAGGATTCGAAACGACCGCCCTGCACCGTGCTCGGCTTCACCGCCAACGCACAGCCTGAAGAGTTACTGCGCTGCAAACAAGCCGGGATGGACGACTGCCTGTTCAAGCCACTGACGCTGACCGCGTTGAGCGAATGGGTGGCCGACATCAAACCGCCCGTTCGCGATCCAGCCTTCAGCCTGCAAGGGCTGCACCTGTTGACCGGTGGCAATCCAGTGATGGACAGGCGATTGTTGACCGAACTGCAGAGCAGTAACCGCCAGGACCTGCTAGCGCTGCGGGCATTATCCCGGTCAAAAGACCCGCGGACTTTTCTCGACATCGCCCACAAAATCAAGGGCGCCGCGCGCATTGTCCAGGCCACCCGTTTGATGGACAGCTGCGAGGCGCTTGAGCAGGTCTGCCATGGCGTCTTCCATCAAGAAGAAGTGGCGCAATGCTGCAAAGCCATGGAGCGCGCCATGCTTGAACTGGAACAGGCATTGCAGCAACAAATTGGGCAAAACGACAAAAGCAGAATGACGGAGCCTTAACTATGCTTGGGCGCTGAGCAGTGTGTTAAACATCATGGAGAGACCCCGCAATGACCAGCCCACTGCGCCCGGATCAACGACGGTTTCCCCTGCACGTCCATATCAGCGTGATGTTCACCTTCCTGTTGTTGCTGACTGGCGTGGTGCTGGGCATTTTCAACTATGGGCAAACCACGCAAATCATTCTGTCCAGCAGTGAGAAGCTCTTCGAGCGCATCGAGCAGGATGTCCGCCTGGACCTGCACGCCACCTATGGGCCCATTCGCCATCTGTTGAGCCTGTTGGTGTTCAACCCGGCGGCGCAGGCGCCTGACCTGGAACAGCGCCTGGCATTGCTCAAACCCTTCAGCCAGTCGCTCAAGGACAATCCTGACCTGGCCTCGCTGTATCTGGGTTACGAAAACGGTGATTTCTTCATGGTTCGCCCCTTGCGAACCGCCGCCCTGAAAGCGCTGCTCAAGGCCCCGGACAAAGCGGTTTATCAAGTCTGGAGCATCGAGCAGAACCGCGGCCCGGTGCATTCCCAGTCATTGTTTTTCGATCAGGACCTGAACCTCCTCAGCCGTCACGACAACCCCGACGACACCTACGATCCGCGCACCCGCGCCTGGTACTCCAGCGCTCGCGGCGACAGCGATCAGATCACCACCGAGCCCTACCTCTTTTTCTCCACCCGCAATGTCGGCACCACCCTCGCCCGGCGCAGCGGCGAGCACGCCATCATGGGCGCCGACCTGACCCTGGCGGAACTGTCCGCGACGCTGGCCAAGCACGTTGTAACCCCCAATACCGAAATCGTGCTGTTCGATGCCCAGGGCAATGCCATCGCATACCCCGACAGCAACAAACTGATCGTCGACGATCAGACCGCACGCTTGAGCAAGGCTGCCGACCTGAGTCCCGGCCTCGGCGCATTGCTGAACAACCCGCCAACAGGCAATCGGCTGAGGGCCGCCGGCCGGCAGTGGATCGTTGCCCGCAGCAGCATGCAGGAAGGTGGTCCGCAGGGGCTGCAACTGGCGCTGCTGGTACCGGAAGACGAATTGCTCGCCGATGCCTACCGCATGCGTTGGCAGGGCGCGCTGATTACGCTGGCCACGTTGCTTTTGTGCCTGCCCTTGGGCTGGTTGACCTCCAGAGTTCTGGTCAACCCCCTGCGTGCTCTGGTGCAGGAAGCCGATGCGATTCGCAGTTTCAATTTCAAATTTCCGGCCTCCCGTCGCTCTCCGGTACTCGAAGTCGACCAACTGAGCGTGTCGATGGCGCGCATGAAAGACACCCTGGCGAGTTTTTTCCGGATCACCGACAGCCTGAGCGCCGAGACCCGGTTTGCCCCCTTGCTGGAAAGGGTGTTGTTCGAAACCGTGAAAATCGGACAGGCCCAGGCGGGCCTGATCTATCTGCGGGAAAATGACGGCGATCGCATGACACCTCACGGTCTGGTCATCAACGACATTTCACAGGCATTGCCCTCATTCGACATTCGCAGCCATGAACTCCAGGACCCACAGAGCCCTGCCTGGCTACAGCAGCTGTCGCATGCCGACAACGTGGTCACCACTCTCGGTTTCGAACAAGTGGGGGATTTGCAGAAAGTGTTGCTGGCGATGGAATGCCCGCGGGTGCATCTGATCGGTATCCGCCTGCACAATCGCCATAACGAAACCGTGGGCCTGCTGGTCCTGTTGCTGGCGGACAGCGGCGATCAAAGTGATCTGGAAAAGCTTCGTCCGGACCGTATCGCGTTCCTTCAGGCTGTGTCCGGCGCGGCCGCCGTGAGTATCGAAAGTCAGCGCCTGCAAGCCAAACAAAAACAGCTGCTGGACGCGTTCATTCAACTGCTGGCCGGTGCCATCGACGCGAAAAGCCCTTACACCGGCGGCCATTGTCAGCGAGTGCCGGCGCTGACGTTGATGCTCGCCCAGGCTGCCGCGGCGAGTCAGGACCCGGCCTTCAGCAGTTATCAACCGACCGAGGACGAGTGGGAGGCGCTGCACATCGCCGCTTGGCTACATGATTGCGGCAAGGTCACCACACCTGAGTACGTGGTCGATAAAGCCACCAAGCTGGAAACACTGAACGACCGCATCCACGAAATCCGCACCCGCTTCGAAGTGCTCAAGCGCGATGCCTGGATCAGCTACTGGCAAGCCATTGCTCAGGGCGGTGACGAGCAGCACCTGGCGGAACTGCGCGATACCACTCTGGCGGCGCTGGACGATGATTTCGCGTTTGTTGCCCGCTGCAATCTGGGCGGCGAGGCGATGGCCGAGTCCGATTTGCAACGCCTGCGCAACCTGGCCCAGCGCACCTGGACCCGAACCCTTGATGACCGGCTGGGCGTTTCCTGGGAAGAGAACCGGCGTCAGGCGCGAACATCGGCGCCGACCCTGCCGGTCAGCGAGCCGCTGCTGGCGGACAAACCGGAGCACCTGTTCGAACGCGCCGAAGGCGAGCTGATGCCGGAAGACAATCCCTGGGGGTTCAAACTCGATGTGCCCCGCTACAAGTACAACCGGGGCGAACTCTACAACCTGAGCGTTGCCCGAGGCACGTTGACGCGCGAGGAGCGTTACATCATCAATCACCACATGGTGCAGACGATCCTGATGCTCAGCCACCTGCCCTTCCCCGGCCACCTCAACAACGTCGCGGAAATCGCCGGCGGCCACCACGAAAAAATGGACGGCACCGGTTATCCAAAACAATTGAAGCGCGAGGAAATGAGCCTGCCGGCGCGGATGATGGCGATTGCCGATATTTTCGAAGCGCTGACCGCCGCCGATCGTCCCTACAAGAAAGCCAAGCCGTTGAGCGAAGCACTGGGCATCATGGCCACCATGTGCCGTGACGCCCACATCGACCCGGAGCTGTTCAGGCTGTTCATCAACGCCGAAATCTACCGGCAATACGCCGAGCGATTTCTCGATCCGCAACAGATCGATGCCGTAGACCCGCCAGGCCTGCTGGCCAAGGCAGGCTTGAGGGCGTGATCAGCAGTCGGTCAGGCGCAGGAAGATGGCCGCCAGCTTTTCAATCCCGGCTTGATCATGTTCGGTGAAGCGCGCCAGTTTCGGGCTGTCGAGGTCCAGCACGCCGATCAGGCGGCCGTCCTTGACCAGCGGCACGACCAGTTCGCTGTTCGACGCGCTGTCGCAGGCGATGTGCCCGGGAAAGGCGTGCACGTCTTCGACCAACTGAGTCTGCAACGTCGCCGCCGCCGTCCCGCACACGCCACGACCGAACGGGATGCGCACGCAGGCGATCTGCCCCTGGAACGGCCCCAGCACCAGCTCTTCATTGCGATTTAGGTAGAAACCGGCCCAGTTCAAGTCATCGAGCTGGTTGTACAGGAACGCGGAAAACTGTGCGGCGTTGGCGATGAAATCACGCTCGTCCGCCAGCAAGGATTCCAGCTGCGCGTGCAGCATGCCGTAGCCTTCGAGGCCTTGGCCGCTTTGTTGTAAATCGATCATGCCTTGTGCTCCAACAGCTTGAGCCCGACCCAATAGCGGGCAAATTGATAGGCGCAACGTCCGTTGCGATTGCCTCGGCCGGTGGCCCAACGCACAGCGAGGATGTCCAGTTCTTCGTCACGCTGCCACTTCAGGCCGGCCTTGTCGGCCAGTTGACCGATCCAGTGCTCGACCACATTAAGGAAGTGTTCCTGCGTGAACGGATAGAACGACAACCACAGGCCGAAACGGTCCGACAGCGCGATCTTGTCTTCCACGGCCTCGCTGGGGTGCAATTCGCCGTCGACCCTTTTCCAGTTTTCGTTATCGCTTTCCTTTTCCGGCACCAGGTGGCGACGGTTGGAAGTGGCGTACAGCAAAACGTTGTCCGGCGCCTGTTCGAGAGAACCGTCGAGCACGCTCTTGAGCACGCGATAGTCGCCCTCGCCCGCTTCGAACGACAGGTCATCGCAGAACAGCACGAAACGTTGGGGCAGTTTGGCGATTTGCTCGACCACACGCGGCAAGTCGGCCAAGTGATCACGTTCGATCTCGATCAGTCGCAGACCGGTCTTGGCGTGTTCGGCCAGCAGCGCGCGCACCAGCGACGATTTACCGGTGCCACGCGAGCCCCAGAGCAACGCGTGGTTGGCCGGCATGCCGTCGAGGAATTGTTGAGTGTTTCGGCCCAGTTGCTCTACTTGGCGGTCAACACCGATCAGGTCGGACAACCGCGTATCGAGGCTGACCTGCAGCGGCAGCAGAAAACCGCTGCGCCCTTCCCGCTGCCAGCGTGCGGCCAGGCAATGCGTCCAGTCGATGGCTTGCCGAGGTGCGGGCAAGAGCGGTTCGATACGGGCCAGAACGGCATCGGCGCGTTCAAGAAAAGCATTCAATCGGGAATCCACGTCTTCTCCTCGGGCACGTTCACAGTAATGATGGCGCTACAGCGACGAAATACAGCATTCACAGACGTGTTCATCCCGTGCACAAGGGCTCGCGAGAACATCGGTATCCATGCATGATCGACTATGCTTGAGCAGCGAAGGGAAACGGAAGTGGTTCGACACCCCATGGATATCAAGTTCACCAACCGGCTGTCCTACAAGCAAGCCCGGCTTACCGTGCTGGTCGGTTTCATTCTGGGTACGCTGCTCAGCCTGCTGCAAATAGGCATCGATTATGCCAGTGAAGACGCCTCCATCAACCGTGAAATAGTGTCTTTGCTGGAAATCAGCCATAACCCCGCTTCGCGCATTGCCTACAACATCGACGCCGAACTCGCCCAGGAACTGACCCTGGGCCTGCTGCGTTCACCGGCGATCATCGCTGCGCAACTCACCGACAACAACGGCTCGGTACTGGCCAGCGTCAAGCGCCCGCCATCGCAGAGCAGCTATCGGGTGATCAGCGACTTCCTGTTCGGTGCCAACCGGGCGTTCGAAGACCGGCTGTATCTGGATCACTTGCCCAACGAATCCCTCGGCACCTTGCGCCTGGAAGTCGACACCTATTCTTTCGGCAACCGCTTCCTGCGTCGGGCCGAAGTGACCCTGCTCAATGGCTTTGCCCGCAGCCTGATCCTGACCGGCATCCTGCTGGCGCTGTTCTATGTGATGCTGACTAAACCGCTGGTGCGGGTTATCCGCGAACTCAGCAGCCGCGATCCGCGCAGTGTCGAACCGACCTGGCTGGAGTACCCGAGCGGGCATAAAAACGATGAGATCGGCGTGCTGGTCAAGGTTGCCAACCAGCAATTCGAGAACATTGCCACTGAAATCCAGCAGCGGCGCAACGCTGAAAACCGTTTGACCGATTACCTCGGGCAACTGGAAAACATCGTGTCGGCGCGCACCGCCGAACTCAAGGCGATCAACAGCCGGCTCAGCCAGTCCAACCAGGAACTGGAAGTCGCGCGCAGCACCGCCCTGGACATGGCCGAGGCACGCTCGGTATTTCTCGCCAACATGAGCCACGAGATCCGTACGCCCCTCAATGGCTTGCTGGGGATGATCGCGCTGTCCCTCGACGGCCCGCTCAATGCCGAGCAACAGCAACAACTGTCTATCGCCCATGACTCGGGCAAAGTGCTGGTGGAGTTGCTCAACGATATTCTCGACCTGTCGAAATTCGACGCCGGTCAGCTTGAACTCGAACACATTCCGTTCGACCTCGGTTCGCTGATCGAGGACACCGCCAACCTGCTGTCGCAAAACGCGGCGCCAAGCGTCGAACTGACGTGCCTGATCGAACCGACATTCCCGGCGCTGGTGCTCGGTGACCCGACCCGGGTCCGGCAGATCGTCAGCAACCTGTTGTCCAACGCCCTCAAATTCACCCGTTTCGGTCGGGTCGATGTGCGCCTGTCGACGTACGAAGACGGCGTCAGAATCGAAGTCTGCGACACTGGCATCGGCATCGCCCAGGACGCTCAGGTCAAGATTTTCCAGCCATTCACCCAGGCCGGCGCCGGCATTACCCGACAGTTTGGCGGCACCGGGCTTGGGCTGGCGCTGACTTACAACCTCTGCGAAGCCATGCAGGGGCGCCTCACCATCAGCTCGGAAGCCGGTTTCGGCAGCCAGTTCTGCGCCGACCTGCCGCTGCCGAGCCACACCCGCGCCTTCGCCCCGGCCACGCTGCACGGCAAGGTGATCGCGATCACCACCGCCAGCAGCGGCCTGGCGGAACTGTTGAAGAGTCTGTTGCCGGGTTGGGGGCTCGACTATCAGCAGCGTTCGATCGATGACGCGATGATTGATCTGAAGTCCGACGTGGTCATCACCGATTGCCCGGAATGCCTGTTTCGCCTGCGCCCCACCTGTACCGCACCGATTCTGCTGGTGACCGCTTACGGCAGTTTCATGCCCAGCGAACAGGCCAGCGCCCTGGCGCCATTACAACAACAGGCCCGGCCTCTGGCGCGCAATGCGCTGTACCAGACACTGCGGCGAGTGTTGCAGCCGGAAATCAACACCATCAACGATGCGCGACTGGAGGCGCTCACTCCCCAGCGGCGCGGACGGGTGCTGCTGGTGGAGGATAATCCGGTCAATCAATTGGTGGCCAAGGGCATGCTCGGAAAACTCGGCTGCGAGGTGATTGTCGCCGCCCACGGCGGCGAGGCCCTGGATCAGCTGGAGCAAAGCGAATTCGATCTGGTGCTGATGGACTGCAACATGCCGGTGATGGACGGCTACGAAGCCAGTCGGCAAATCCGTCGCAGCGGTCGCTGGCCGCAATTGCCCATCGTCGCCCTGACCGCCAACGCCATGTCCGAGGAACGCGAACGCTGCCGTGCGGCGGGCATGAGCGATTACCTGGCCAAACCTTTCCGCCGGGAAGAACTGGCCGCCCTGCTGGACCTGTGGATGCCCGCTACGACAGTGCTTTGATTTGTCCCAACAAGTGATCAAGGCCCTCGCGCAGATCATTCAAGCGATCCAGATCGACACCGCTGTCACACAACAGTCGGGCTTTGAGCGGCCCGACCTGATCGCGCAACGCCTTGCCCGTGGGCGACAGGCTCAGGTGCACTTCACGCTCATCCCGCGCTGAACGCTGTCGCTGCACCAGTTGCAGTTGTTCAAGTCGCTTGAGCAGCGGCGTCAACGTGCCGGAATCCAGCGCCAGGCGCTCGCCCAACGCCTTGACCGTCGGCTGCTCCGGCGCCGCCTCCTGCCATTCCCACAAAACCAGCATCGCCAGGTATTGCGGGTATGTCAGGCCGAGCTGATCGAGCATCGGCTTGTAAGCGCGGATCACCGCCCGGGAAGCGGCGTACAGCTTGAAGCAGAGCTGGCTGTCGAGCTTCAGGGAATCGACGGACAAGGTATTCATTTGAGCAGGGCTTCGATCTCGCGGCTGAGGTCTTGCGGCTTGGTCGCGGGAGCGAAGCGCTTGACCAGTTGGCCGTCCTTGCCGATCAGGAATTTGGTGAAGTTCCACTTGATGCCCTGAGAACCCAGAACACCCGGTGCGCGTTTTTTCAGTTGCACGAACAGCGGGTGGGCGTCGGCACCGTTAACGTCGATCTTTTTGAACAGCGGAAAGCTGACACCGAAGTTCAGTTCACAGAACTCGGAAATCGCGCCTTCATTGCCCGGCTCCTGCTTGCCGAATTGGTTGCACGGGAAACCGAGCACCACCAGACCTTGATCCTTGTAGGTCTGCCACAGTTCTTCCAGCCCTTTGTATTGCGGCGTGAAGCCGCATTTGCTCGCGGTGTTGACCACCAGCACGGCTTTGCCGGCGTAATCCGCCAGGGTCTTTTTCTCACCCTTGATGGTGGTGCAAGGGATGCTCAGCAGGTTGTCGCTCATGATTCGGACTCTCGAATGAAAGAAGACGAGGTAAACATAGCGAGCAATTGAATTGTGTGCAATTTAAATTATTGGGCGCCGGATATCTGTAGGAGCGAAGCTTGCTCGCGAAGGCGTCTTAACATTCAACACTGATGTTGACTGACCCGTCGCCTTCGCGAGCAAGCTTCGCTCCTACAAGGGCCCGCATTACGAACGCGGAACGAGATCCAGGCACACCGAGTTGATGCAATACCGCAGGCCGGTCGGCGGCGGACCATCCGGGAACACATGCCCCAGGTGCGCATCGCATTTGGCGCAGACCACTTCGGTAC
Organism: Pseudomonas sp. BF-RE-22; assembly: GCF_019956155.1. NCBI lineage: Bacteria > Pseudomonadati > Pseudomonadota > Gammaproteobacteria > Pseudomonadales > Pseudomonadaceae > Pseudomonas > Pseudomonas sp. BF-RE-22. Next base: position 99,412 of record NZ_JAHBDD010000077.1, read on the forward strand.
GGATCATGCCGTGACTGACATCACGGATTTCAGTCATGGCGCTGTCGCCGATCGGCGCATAGAAACTCGGCCAGCCGCAGCCGGAGTCAAATTTGGTTTTTGAGTCGAACAGCGGCTCATTGCAGCAGATGCAGTGGTAAACACCGTCGGTTTTGGTGCCGTTGTACTTGCCGGAAAACGGCCGTTCGGTGCCCTTGAGGCGACAAACGTTGTACTGCTCCGGATCGAGCATCGCCCGCCATTCTTCCAGGGTTTTTTCCAACTTTTCCATCATCACACCTCAGCAGCTGAAAAAGCCCGATCTGTACCTTTTCCACGGATCGGGCGGCACGTATGATTGCGCCTCGTCAAACGCCAGTCTGGCAGCCAGACCACGCGCATTCAAACGGATTTATGGGTGCTGCCTCTCAAGGCGCCAGGCCTGTGTGAATACGCAGGATTCCCAGTACGGTAGTTCATACACCGCCTGGATCGTTCATTTTCGGGAACACATCGCCATGCAGGTCAGCAAATCGAACAAGCTCGCCAACGTCTGCTACGACATTCGCGGCCCAGTGCTCAAGCACGCCAAACGCCTGGAAGAGGAAGGTCATCGCATCCTCAAGCTGAACATCGGCAACCCGGCGCCTTTTGGTTTCGAAGCGCCGGATGAAATCCTCCAGGACGTGATCCGCAACCTGCCGACCGCCCAGGGCTACAGCGATTCCAAAGGCCTGTTCAGTGCGCGTAAAGCCGTCATGCAGTACTACCAGCAGAAGCAGGTAGAAGGCGTCGGCATTGAAGACATTTACCTGGGCAACGGCGTTTCCGAGCTGATCGTGATGTCGATGCAAGCGCTGCTCAACAACGGCGACGAAGTGTTGGTGCCGGCCCCCGACTATCCGCTGTGGACCGCAGCCGTGAGCCTGTCGGGCGGCAACCCGGTGCACTACCTGTGCGACGAGCAGGCCAACTGGTGGCCGGACCTGGCCGACATCAAGGCCAAGATCACCCCCAATACCAAAGCGCTGGTGATCATCAACCCGAACAACCCGACCGGCGCGGTGTATTCGAAGGAAGTCCTGCTGGGCATGCTGGAACTGGCCCGTCAGCACAACCTGGTGGTGTTTTCCGACGAGATCTACGACAAGATCCTGTACGACGATGCCGTGCACATTTGCACCGCGTCTCTGGCCCCGGACCTGCTGTGCCTGACCTTCAACGGCCTGTCCAAGTCCTATCGCGTGGCCGGTTTCCGTTCTGGCTGGATTGCTATCTCCGGTCCGAAACATCACGCGCAAAGCTACATTGAAGGCATCGACATGCTGGCGAACATGCGCCTGTGTGCCAACGTGCCGAGTCAGCACGCGATCCAGACCGCCCTCGGGGGTTATCAGAGCATCAACGATCTGGTCCTGCCGCAAGGTCGCCTGCTGGAACAACGCAACCGTACCTGGGAATTGCTCAACGACATTCCCGGTGTGAGCTGCGTCAAGCCGATGGGCGCGCTGTATGCGTTCCCGCGCATCGACCCGAAAGTCTGCCCGATCCACAACGACGAAAAATTCGTGCTCGACCTGCTGCTGTCGGAAAAGCTGCTGGTGGTTCAAGGCACCGCTTTCAACTGGCCATGGCCGGACCACTTCCGCGTCGTGACCCTGCCGCGTGTCGACGACCTGGACATGGCCATCGGACGAATCGGCAACTTCCTCAAATCCTATCGCCAGTAATCGGACTGGCCGCGTGCGACTTTTCCACGAAAGTCGCACGAGGATTAATTCAGCAACATATCTTTAAGCCTCGCCGGGCATCCCCTCCGCAATCGCTGCCCGGTCGCAAGCTTCGTGACCGCGCCCAACAATCACGGGGCCCGCAACGCGAATCGGCTGACAAACACTTCCCCTGCCCACGTCGGAAATGCCCTGCAAGCGACTAGACTGTTGCTGTAGGACACAGTTTGAAATAGTCACCCGGTTGAATAGCCCGTTGCAGCACCTTATATACCCCGCAGTACGCTACATCTTTAGCAAAAGGAGATTTCTACAACCATGATGCGCATCCTGCTGTTTTTGGCCACTAACCTGGCGGTCGTGCTGATTGCCAGCATCACCCTGAGCCTTTTCGGCTTCAACGGGTTCATGGCGGCCAATGGGGTTGATCTCAACCTCAATCAGCTGCTGATTTTCTGTGCGGTCTTTGGTTTTGCCGGTTCCCTGTTCTCGCTGTTCATCTCCAAGTGGATGGCGAAGATGAGCACCAGCACCCAAATCATCACCCAGCCGCGCACACGTCACGAGCAATGGCTGCTGCAAACGGTCGAGCAACTGTCTCGCGAAGCCGGGATCAAGATGCCGGAAGTCGGGATTTTCCCGGCCTACGAGGCGAACGCGTTCGCCACTGGCTGGAACAAGAACGATGCACTGGTCGCGGTCAGCCAGGGCTTGCTCGAGCGATTCTCGCCGGATGAAGTGAAAGCCGTTCTGGCCCACGAAATCGGTCACGTGGCCAATGGTGACATGGTCACCCTGGCGCTGATCCAGGGCGTGGTGAACACCTTCGTCATGTTCTTCGCGCGGATCATCGGCAACTTTGTCGACAAGGTGATCTTCAAGAACGAAGAAGGCCAGGGCATCGCCTACTACATCGCGACCATCTTCGCCGAACTGGTCCTGGGCATTCTGGCCAGCTCCATCGTCATGTGGTTCTCGCGCAAACGCGAGTTCCGTGCCGACGAAGCCGGTGCACGCTTGGCGGGCACCAACGCGATGATTGGCGCACTGCAACGCCTGCGTGCGGAACAAGGGCTGCCGGTGCACATGCCGGACACCCTGAATGCTTTCGGCATCAACGGTGGCATCAAACAGGGGTTCGCCCGCATGTTCATGAGCCACCCGCCGCTGGAAGAGCGCATCGACGCGCTTCGTCGTCGGGGCTGATCAGGCTCGGCACTAAAAGAAAAGGCCCGCAGTGATGCGGGCCTTTTTTTTGTCTGCTTGATTAATGCGGTGTTCATCAGGACCTCTTCGCGGGCAAGCCTCGCTCCTACAGGATTTGTGTCGTTCACATAATCGGCGAATTACACAAAACCTGTAGGAGCGAGGCTTGCCCGCGAAGAGGCTGGTAGAAGCAACATCAATTACCGGGCAGAAACCCGATAAACCCGTTCCTCAAGCCGCGTCACGCCGCTTTCGACGAATTTCCAGCTCTCACCCAGAACGTCCTGATCCTCCAGAATCTTCAACGACCACACAGCCCCGAACAACCGCTGCACTTCATCATCAAGCACGGCAAACGGCGGTCCGTCCTTTTGCGCCTGGTCGTAATCAAGCGTGATCAAAAGCCCCAACGCGTCCTTTGGCAGAATCCGGTTCAAATGAGCCGCGTATTGCTCGCGCATGGCTGGTGGCAGAGCGATCAGCGCCGCCCGGTCGTACAGGCCGGCGCAATCGGCAACATCGCCGGCCGTCAACTCGAAGAAATCACCACACCACAACTCGATCGAGCCTGCGCGATAGACCTTGAAGGGCCCCTGCTCAGTGATGTTCGGGTCAAAGTGATGTTCGCTGAAGAAATCTTCGACAGCCTTTTCCGACAGCTCAATTCCCAGGACTTCATGCCCTTGGTGCGCCAGCCACAACAAATCCAGACTTTTCCCACACAACGGCACCAGTACGCGCGCCCCCTCCTCCAGCCCCAATTGCGGCCAGAAACGTTGCAGATAAGGGTTCACCTGCGGCAGATGGAAGCCGATCTGATTCGACTGCCATCGCTTGTGCCAAAACTCCGGCTGCATAAATATCTCCGAAAATTCGATCAAAACACCCTAAAACTTATATTAGATTTAGATCAATGATCTGACTGAAGATGGGCCCATCTTACTCTCAGGAGCTCCTTCATGTTCCCCAGCCTTTACATCTCTCATGGCTCACCCATGCTGGCACTGGAACCCGGTGCCAGTGGGCCGGCCCTCGCGCGCCTGGCTGCCGAATTGCCGAAACCCCGGGCCATCGTGATTGTTTCCGCGCATTGGGAAAGCAATGAATTGCTGGTCAGCGGCAATCCACAGCCTGAAACCTGGCATGACTTCGGCGGCTTTCCCAAGGCGTTGTTCGAGGTGCAATACCCGGCACCCGGCGATCCACAACTGGCCGCTGAGGTTGTCGAGTTGCTGAAGCGCAGTGACCTGCCCGCTCGCATCGACAGCAAACGGCCCTTCGACCATGGCGTCTGGGTGCCGTTGTCGTTGATGTATCCGCAGGCGGATATCCCGGTGGTGCAAGTCTCGCTGCCCACACGCGGCGGTCCTGCGCTGCAAACCCGCGTTGGCCATGCCCTGAGCAGCCTGCGCGAACACGGCGTGCTGTTGATCGGTTCGGGCAGCATCACCCACAACCTGCGCGAACTGGACTGGCACGCCGGACCGGAAAGCGTAGAACCGTGGGCGAAGGTGTTTCGCGACTGGATGATCGAGAAACTTGAGGCCAACGACGAAGCCGCGTTACACGACTATCGCCAGCAAGCACCGAACGCCGTGCGCAACCACCCGAGCGATGAACATTTGTTGCCGTTGTACTTTGCCCGCAGTGCCGGCGGGGCATTCAGCGTCAGCCACCAGGGTTTCACCATGGGCGCGCTGGGCATGGACATTTACCGCTTCGGGTAATGAAAAACCAAGACCTGCGGCGGCCAGGCTCAGACCACATCAACACCGACATGGATCGCATCGTGCCGCCAGAACTCCAGGTCACAATCGATCAACCGCTCGTGCTGGTCGTAGTTGACCCGGGCGATGCGCAATCCCGGACTCCCGACCGACACCCGTAACGCCGCCGCAGCATCCACCGACAACGCCGTCGGCACGATCTCGAAGCGCACCCGCCCGTAATGCAAATCGTAATGCCGCGCGTACAGCTCGGTGATCGACTGATTCAGATCAAACTCCAGAATCCCCGGGAAATACTGCGGATTGAGGTAGTGCTCCACGTACAACACCAGCCGCTCATCAATTCGCCGTGCGCGGCAGATCTGAATCACGCTCGACAACGCCGGCAACTGCAACCAGGCACAGACCGCCGCCGACGCAGGCTGCAAGCGTGCCGAAATCACCTCGGTAGACGGCACCCGCCCTTGAGCGCTGACCATCGCGTGAAAGTGGCTGCGCTGCATCAGGTTGTAAGCCAGGCGCGGTGGCGACACGAACCAGCCCCGGCGTTCTTCGCGATAAATCTGCCCTTGGGCCTCCAGCTGCAACAACGCTTCGCGCACGGTAATGCGTGTCGTGCCGAACAACTCACTGAGCTTGCGCTCCGCCGGTAACTTGCTGCCAGGCGCCAACAGGCCGTGGTCGAGCTGTTCCTGAAGAACCTGCCCGATGGCTGTCACCGCTTTGGTTGTCTCGATGCGCATCAACGTTACCTATCTGGACTAGACCAGCACTGTTTCGGAGCAGAACCGTCATTTGAAACGACTCCGTCAACTTTCAGCAAGCCTAGGCACTGCACATGACTGACAGATGACAAAGGCGCTGAACGGTGCAGTCAAACGTGTGCAATTTAACGGCCAAGTCCTTTCATATCAGTTCTTTAGCCATGGTCTACGCTTACTCGCAAGCCTGAGCGTTGATCTGAAGAAAATGCAGACGGACCGCTGGTCGACATCAAAATGTCATCAGGGGCGCCTAGATTGGCTCAGGTATTGCTGACCTAGACCAACACAACCGCAATCGCAGCGTTGAAAACGCCCAAAGGAGCTTCGGATGAAAAAGCTTTTCCTGGCATCACTGTTAGGTTCGACCATTGCCATGTGCACCGCCGCCATGGCGGCTGATGATTTGAAAACCCTCGAAGCCGCTGCGAAAGCGGAAGGTGCGGTCAACAGCGTCGGCATGCCCGATGACTGGGCCAACTGGAAAGGCACCTGGGAAGACCTGGCCAAGGTCTACGGCCTGAAACACATCGACACCGACATGAGCTCGGCGCAGGAAATCGCCAAGTTCGCCGCTGAAAAAGACAACGCCACGGCCGACATCGGCGACGTCGGTGCAGCGTTCGGCCCTATCGCGGTCAAGCAAGGCGTGGTCCAGCCGTACAAGCCAAGCACCTGGGATCAGGTACCTGCCTGGGCGAAGGACAAGGACGGCAACTGGGCACTGGCCTACACCGGCACCATCGCGTTCATCGTCAACAAAAAGCTGCTGCACGGTTCGGAAGCGCCGACCAAATGGGCTGACCTTAAAACCGGTAAATACAAAGTATCCATCGGTGACGTGAGCACCGCTGCCCAGGCCGCCAACGGCGTTCTGGCGGCGGCCCTTGCCAACGGCGGCGACGAGAAAAACCTTCAGCCTGCCCTGGCGCTGTTCGCTGACATTGCCAAGCAAGGCCGCCTGTCCATGGCCAACCCAACGATTGCCACCATGGAAAAGGGTGAAATCGAGGTCGGCGTGGTCTGGGACTTCAACGGTCTGAGCTACAAGGCCAAGATGGCCAATCCGGATGACTACGTGGTGTTGATCCCCTCCGATGGTTCGGTGATTTCCGGTTACACCACCATCATCAACAAATACGCCAAGAACCCGAACGCCGCCAAACTGGCTCGTGAATACATCTTCAGCGATGCCGGTCAGATCAACCTGGCCAAGGGTAACGCCCGTCCGATCCGTGCCGAGCACCTGACCCTGCCAGCCGAAGTCCAGGCCAAGCTGCTGCCGAACGAGCAGTACAAAAAGGTCACGCCGATCAAAGACGCGGATGCGTGGGAAAAAACTTCCAAGGCTCTGCCGCAGAAGTGGAACGAAGAAGTCATCGTCGAGATGAAGTAATGCTTCATTTGTAGGAGCGAGGCTTGCCCGCGAAGAGGGACTTTAATTCAACAGTTATGTTGACTGAAAGTACGCTTTCGCGAGCAAGCTTCGCTCCTACAGGTTTCTACGATATTTCCAGTCTCCCGGAGTCCCGCCCCTATGAAGCACAACGTCATCCTTGTCGTGCTCGACGGCCTCAATTACGAGGTTGCGCGCCACGCCATGGGGCACCTGCAGGCTTACGTCGGCGCAGGACGCGCGGCACTCTACAAACTGGAGTGCGAACTGCCGGCCCTGTCCCGTCCGCTGTATGAATGCATCCTGACCGGCGTCACGCCGATCGATAGCGGCATCGTTCACAACAACGTTTCGCGCCTGTCCAACCAACGCAGCATTTATCACTACGCCAGCGAAGCGGGCCTGAAAACCGCTGCTGCGGCTTATCACTGGGTCAGTGAGTTGTACAACCGTTCGCCGTTCGTGGCCGCCCGGGACCGTCACACCGACGCCCCCGAATTGCCGATCCAGCACGGGCACTTCTACTGGAACGATCACTACCCGGACTCGCACCTGTTCGCCGACGCGGAACACCTGCGCCTGCGCCATGCACCGAATTTTCTCCTGGTGCACCCCATGAACATCGACGACGCCGGGCACAAGCACGGCCTCGACACCGCGCAATACCGCAACAGCGCCCGCTCGGCGGACATTATTCTCGCTGACTACCTGCAAGGCTGGCTCGACGCCGGTTACCAGGTGCTGGTGACCGCCGACCACGGCATGAACAACGACCGCTCCCACAACGGCCTGTTGCCGGAAGAACGCGAAGTGCCACTGTTCGTGCTCGGTGACGCCTTCAGCTTCAACGCCGGTGCCGAACCGAAACAGACAGACATCTGCGGCACCGTCTGCGAACTGCTGGGCGTGGCCCACGACAAACCAGTGTGCCGGGAGCTGCTCAAGTGAATGCCATGACTCGCGGCAAATGGCTGGCGGCCTTGTGCCTCGTGCCCTTCGCACTGTTTTTTATCGTGTTCGAGATCGCCCCGCTCATCTGGGTGATGATCAACAGCCTGCAATCGGAAGAGTTCGGCTGGGGCCTGGCCAACTTCACCAAGATCTTCAATTCGAAGTTCTATTTGCAGGCGATCCAGTACAGCCTCGAGATCAGTTTCTGGTCCAGCGTGTTCGGGATCATCATCGCGGTGCTCGGCGCTTATTCCCTGCGTCGTGTCGACTCGAAGCTGCGTAACTTCGTCAACGCCTTCGCCAACATGACCAGCAACTTTGCCGGCGTGCCTTTGGCCTTCGCGTTCATCATCCTGCTGGGTTTCAACGGCAGCATCACCATCATGCTCAAGCAGGCCGGGATCATTCAGGATTTCAACCTGTACTCGAAAACCGGGCTGATCATTCTCTACACGTATTTCCAGATCCCCCTCGGTGTGCTGCTGCTCTACCCGGCCTTCGACGCCCTGCGCGAAGACTGGCGTGAATCTGCCGCGCTGCTGGGCGCCAACGGCTGGCAGTTCTGGCGACACATCGGTTTGCCGGTGCTGACGCCGGCACTGCTCGGCACCTTCGTGATCCTGCTGGCCAACGCCCTCGGCGCCTACGCCACGGTTTACGCACTGACCACCGGCAACTTCAACGTGCTGCCGATCCGTATTGCGGCGATGGTCTCCGGTGACATTTCCCTGGACCCGAACCTCGCCAGTGCGCTGGCCGTTGTGCTGGTGGCGTTGATGACCCTGGTCACCATCGTGCATCAGCTGCTGTTGAAGAGGAGCTACCATGTCTCGCGCTGAATTGGGCCCCGTCGGTATCTATCACCGCGTCGTGGTTTACCTGCTATTTGCCATTCTGTTGCTGCCACTGGTTGGCACGCTGATCTACTCGATTGCCAGCAGTTGGTCGGCGACCATTCTGCCCAGCGGCTTCACCGTCAAATGGTATGTGCAGTTGTGGAGCGATCCGCGATTCCTGAGTGCTTTTGGCCAATCGCTGCTGGTCTGTATCGGTGCGCTGATTCTGTCGGTGGTGCTGATCCTGCCCCTGCTGTTCGTGGTGCATTACCACTTCCCGAAACTCGATGCGCTGATGAACATCCTGATCCTGCTGCCCTTCGCAGTGCCGCCGGTGGTGTCGTCGGTGGGGCTGTTGCAGCTTTACGGTTCGGGGCCGTTCGCGATGGTCGGCACGCCATGGATTCTGATCGGCTGCTACTTCACCGTAGCGCTGCCGTTCATGTACCGGGCAATCACCAACAACCTGCAAGCGATCAACCTGCGCGACCTGATGGACGCCGCCCAACTGCTCGGTGCCAGCACTTTTCAGGCGGCATTCCTGGTGGTGCTGCCGAACCTGCGCAAAGGTCTGATGGTGGCGTTGCTGCTGTCGTTCTCGTTCCTGTTCGGTGAGTTCGTGTTCGCCAACATCCTCGTCGGCACCCGCTACGAAACCCTGCAGGTCTACCTCAACAACATGCGTAACAGCAGCGGCCACTTCACCAGTGCGCTGGTGATTTCCTACTTCTTCTTCGTACTGGTTCTGACCTGGGCGGCCAATATCTTGAACAAGGACAAAAGCGAATGAGCTATGTCAGCGTCCAACATCTGCAGAAAAACTATGCAGGCACCAACATATTCAGCGACATCAACTGCGAAATCCAGAAGGGCGAATTCGTCACCCTGCTCGGCCCGTCCGGTTGCGGCAAATCCACGCTGCTGCGCTGCATCGCCGGGCTGACCTCGGTAGATGGCGGCAAGATCTTGCTCGATGGTGTCGACATCGTGCCGCTGAGCCCGCAGAAACGCGGGATCGGCATGGTGTTTCAAAGCTATGCGCTGTTCCCGAACATGACCGTGGAGCAAAACGTCGCCTTTGGATTGCGCATGCAGAAGGTCAACAGCGACGACAGCCAAAAGCGCGTTGCCGAAGTGCTGAAACTGGTGGAACTCAACGATTTCGCCGCCCGTTATCCGCACCAACTGTCCGGCGGTCAATGCCAGCGCGTCGCCCTCGCCCGCTCATTGGTGACCCGTCCACGCCTGTTGCTGCTGGACGAACCGCTGTCGGCCCTTGATGCGCGAATTCGCAAGCATTTGCGCGAACAGATCCGTCAGATCCAGCGCGAGCTCGGCCTGACCACGATCTTCGTCACACACGATCAGGAAGAAGCGCTGACCATGTCTGACCGGATTTTCCTGATGAATCAGGGAAAGATCGTACAGAGCGGCGACGCCGAAACCCTCTACACCGCGCCGGTGGATGTGTTCGCTGCCGGCTTTATCGGCAACTACAACCTGCTCGACGCCGACAACGCCTCGAAATTGCTGCAACGACCGATTACGCATCGCATCGCGATTCGCCCGGAAGCCATCGAACTGAGCCTGAACGGCGAACTGGACGCACAAGTGCGCAGCCACAGCCTGCTGGGCAACGTGATTCGCTACCGGATTGAGGCCCGGGGCGTGGAATTGGTGGTGGATGTGCTCAACCGCTCGGCGGCCGATCTGCACCCCGATGGTCAGCGTCTGGCGCTTTCCATCGATCCGACGGCCCTGTGTGAGGTAGCCTGATGACTTTGCTGATGTTGAAGAGAGAACTGCACTGATGGCCCTGGCAATTTTTGATCTGGACGAAACCCTGATCCACGGCGACTGCGCCACCCTCTGGAGCGAACAGATGGGCCGGCTGGGCTGGGTCGATCCCGAGTCGTTCATGCGTCAGAACAACGAACTGATGGACGCTTACAGCCACGGCAAGTTGCGCATGGAGGAGTACATGGCCTTCAGCCTCGAACCGATGATCGGGCGCACACCCGAAGAGGTCGACCACTTGGTCGGGCCGTGGGTGGAAGACTTCATCGAGCCGATCATCTTCAGCGACGCAACCAAAGCCATCGCCGCCCATCGCAAGGCCGGTGACCGGATACTGGTGATTTCGGCGTCGGGTACGCACCTGGTCAGGCCGATTGCCGACCGCTTGGGCATCGACGAGATTCTGGGCATCGAGCTGGAAGTGCTGCATGGGGTCTATAGCGGCAACACCGTCGGTACGCTGACCTACCGCGAAGGCAAGATCACCCGTTTACTGGAATGGCTGGATGCGGAGGAGGAAAACCTGGAGGGCGCGAGTTTCTATTCCGACTCACGTAACGATTTGCCGCTGTTGCTGAAGGTAGATTTCCCACACGTGGTGAACCCTGACCCGGTATTGCTCGAGCACGCCGAAAAAGCCGGCTGGCCGATCCACCTCTGGAAATAACCAAGCCACCCCTGTAGGAGCGAGCTTGCTCGCGATGGACGTGAACGATAACGCGTGCTGTCAGGTAAAACGCGTCGCCTTCAAATTCATCGCGAGCAAGCTCGCTCCTACAAGGATCGGTGTTGTCAGACGAGGCTTTCGTCGATCACCAACACCAACTTCCCCGCCACCTTGTTCGTCGCCAACTCGGCAAATGCCGCTTCGGCATCCTTGATCGGGAAGGTCTTCGCCAACTGCGGGCTCAATCGCCCTTCGGCAAACAACGGCCAGACATGCTGGCGTAAATCACTGAACAAATCCGCCTTGAACTGATCGTCACGGCTGCGCAAGGTCGAACCCAGCAACTGCACGCGTTTGGCCAGCACCTGCGCCAGATCCAGTTTTGCCTCACGGCCGCCCATCAGGCCAATCAACACCCAACGGCCATCAAGAGCCAGCAGCTTGAGGTTCAGCGCGGCGTAGTTGCCGCCGACCGGGTCAAGAATCACATCGAACGGCCCCAGGTCGATCAAGCTGTCCAGATCGTCGGTGCGCACCACGCCACCCTGTGCACCCAGCGCTTCGCAATAGGCCAGACGCTCGGCAGAACCGACGCTGACCCAGCATGGGTTGCCAAACGCCTTGCACAGCTGAATGGCAGCTGAACCGATTCCACTTGCTCCGGCGTGAAGAAGAACTTTCTCACCCGGTTTGAGCGCAGCCAATTGAAACAAATTCAGCCAGACGGTCGCATAGACTTCGGGCAGCACTGCCGCCTCGGCCAGGGACAATCCTTCGGGGACTGGCAGCACATGCCGTCCGTCGACAACCACCTCTTCGGCCATCCCGCCCCCGGCCAGCAAGGCGCAGACCCGATCACCGACCTGCCAGGACGAGCCCGGGCCGACCTCACTGATCACCCCGGAACACTCAAGACCCAGTACCTGACTGGCCCCCGGCGGTGGCGGATAAAGGCCCGCCTTCTGTAACAAATCGGCGCGATTGAGGCCCGCTGCCGCCACGCGAATGCGAACTTGCCCTACATCGCATGTAGGACCGGGCTCTTCAACCCACTCCACTTGACCGTCAACGCCTTGCAATGCTTTCACAGTGCCTCCATAGTGAGTCTGGACTGAGCCCGAAGCTGTAGCGCCGGGCTTTTTGCATTATGCGACCGGCCCTTGTGGTACCGGCGACTTCAAAGACGGCCTAATATGCGTTATCAATTGTCCCCGCGTCGAATCAGCATGAAGCATCTGTTCCCCAGCACCGCCCTCGCCCTATTTATTGGTATCGGCCTGATGCCGATGTCGAGCAATACGTTCGCAGCCAATAGCTGGGACAAGCTTCAGCCAGATCGTGACGAAGTGATCGCCAGTCTGAATGTCGTCGAGTTGCTCAAGCGTCACCACTACAGCAAGCCGCCGCTCGATGACGCGCGCTCCGTGATCATCTATGACAGCTACCTCAAGCTGCTGGATCCGTCGCGCAGCTACTTCATGGCCAGCGACATTGCCGAATTCGACAAGTGGAAAACCCAGTTCGACGACTTCCTCAAAAGCGGCGACCTCAACGCCGGGTTCACCATCTACAAGCGCTACCTGGACCGTGTAAAAGCGCGTCTGGACTTTGCCCTTGCGGAGCTGAACAAGGGCGTCGACAAGATCGACTTCACCGCCAAGGAAACCTTGCTGATCGATCGCAAGGACGCGCCTTGGCTCAAGTCCACCGCAGAGCTCGACGACCTGTGGCGCAAACGCGTCAAGGACGAAGTGCTGCGGATGAAGATTGCTGGCAAAGAGCCCAAGCAAATTCAGGAAACGCTGACCAAGCGTTACAAGAATCAGCTCTCGCGCCTGGACCAGACCCGTCCGGAAGACATCTTCCAGGCGTACATCAACACCTTCGCCATGTCCTACGACCCGCACACCAACTATCTGTCGCCGGATAACGCGGAAAACTTCGACATCAACATGAGCCTGTCCCTCGAAGGCATCGGCGCTGTGTTGCAGAGCGACAACGACCAGGTGAAAGTCGTGCGTCTGGTGCCGGCAGGTCCTGCCGACAAGACCAAGCAGGTCGCACCGGCCGACAAGATCATCGGCGTTGCCCAGGGCAACAAAGAGATGGTCGACGTGGTCGGCTGGCGCCTGGACGAAGTGGTCAAGCTGATCCGTGGTCCAAAAGGCACCGTGGTGCGCCTGGAAGTCATCCCGGCCAGCAATGCGCCGAACGACCAGACCTCCAAGATCGTGCCGATCACCCGCGAAGCGGTGAAGCTTGAAGACCAGGCGGTGAAAAAGTCGGTCCTCAACCTGAAACAGGATGGCAAGGACTACAAGCTCGGCGTCATCGAGATTCCAGCCTTCTACCTCGACTTCAAGGCTTTCCGTGCCGGCGATCCGGACTACAAGAGCACCACTCGCGACGTCAAGAAACTGCTGACCGAGTTGCAGAAAGAGAAAGTCGACGGCGTGGTCATCGACCTGCGCAACAACGGCGGCGGCTCCTTGCAGGAAGCCACCGAGCTGACCAGCCTGTTCATCGACAAAGGTCCGACCGTGCTCGTGCGTAACGCCGATGGCCGGGTCGATGTACTCGAAGATGAAAACCCGGGCGCCTTCTACAAAGGCCCGATGGCGTTGTTGGTCAACCGCCTGTCCGCCTCGGCTTCGGAGATTTTCGCCGGCGCCATGCAGGACTACCACCGCGCACTGATCATTGGCGGCCAGACCTTCGGCAAAGGCACCGTGCAGACCATTCAGCCGCTGAACCATGGCGAACTGAAACTGACCCTGGCCAAGTTCTACCGGGTTTCCGGCCAGAGCACCCAGCATCAGGGCGTACTGCCGGACATCGATTACCCGTCGATCATCGACACCAAGGAAATCGGCGAGAGCGCCCTGCCGGAAGCCATGCCGTGGGACACCATCCGCGCGGCCATCAAGCCTGCGGTCGACCCGTTCAAGCCATACATTTCGCAGCTCAAATCCGAGCATGACGTACGTTCGGCCAAAGACGCGGAGTTCGTGTTCATCCGCGACAAACTGGCCCTGGCGCAGAAGCTGATGTCGGAAAAAACCGTCAGCCTCAATGAAGCCGAGCGTCGTGCCCAACACGCGGATATCGAAGCCAAGCAGCTTGCGATGGAAAACATCCGTCGCAAGGCCAAGGGCGAAGAGCCGCTCAAAGAGCTGAAGAAAGAAGACGAAGATGTCGCTGCGGCCGAGCCGGACAAGGTCAAACCAGAAGACGATGCCTACCTGAGCGAAACGGGTCGGATTCTGCTGGACTACCTGAAACTCAACACCGCGGTTGCCAAACACTAAGTTGTTACAAGCACGATGATGGCAATTTAATGCTGACGCCCCCTTAGCGTCATCAAACAGTCATCATTCTGTCGTGAAATACGGGACTGAGAGCTTTGGCTCTCAGTCCTTTTTTTTTCGCCAGAGACCGCCATGACCACTACCGAACAGCTGAGTGCGTTGAGTTCAATATTGACTCAAAGCGGTTTGCACAGCCTGTTCCAGCCAATCATTTCGCTCTCTGAACGACAGATCATCGGTTACGAAGCCCTCAGCCGTGGCCCCTCCAACAGCCCGCTGCACTCGCCCATCGCCTTGTTTGCCGTCGCCCGCCAGGCCGGTCGTTTGAACGAGCTGGAAATTGCCTGCCGCGAGAGCGCTTGCCGGCGCTTTAATGAGCAGCAACTGCCGGGCAAACTCTTTCTCAACGTGTCGCCGGAATCGCTGCTCGAAGCGGCTCACCAACCGGGTCGGACCCTGCAACTGCTGCAGGATTTCGGCATACCGCCCAGCCAGGTGGTCATCGAACTGACGGAACAGACGCCGACCGACGATTTCCAGCTGCTGCAAAACGCGTTGCATCACTACCGGGCGATGGGCTTTTCCATTGCGCTGGATGATTTGGGTGCCGGTTATTCGAGCCTGCGCCTGTGGTCCGAGCTGCGGCCGGACTATGTGAAGATCGATCGGCACTTCATCGATGGCATCCATCAGGATGCGCTCAAGCGTGAATTTGTCGGTTCCATCATGCAAATAGCCAAAGCCTCTCGGGCACAAGTGATTGCTGAAGGGATCGAGCTGCCGGAGGAGCTCGCGGTGTTGACCGATATGGGTGTCGATCTGGTCCAGGGTTACTTGCTCTGCCGCCCTCAAGAACACCCGCCAAGGGAAGCGCGAAACCTGATGCCCAAACAGGACAGCTCTGCGGTGGCGCTGAACGACGAAGGCAGTGACCTCAGTGCTCTTTTGATCGATCAACCAGCGGTCGCGCGGGGTACGCCGACTGCCACGGTGCTGGAAGCCTTCCGCCGCCAGGCCAACCTGAACTCACTGGCGGTGCTCGATGAGCAAGGCCACCCCTGCGGCATCGTCCATCGGCATTCGCTGTCGGACGCCCTGCTCAAACCGTTTGCCACCGACCTGTTCGCCCGCAAGCCCATCAGCCGGTTGATGAACGACGACTTTCTCGCCGTCGAGATGAGCCAGTCGCTGCAACAGGTCAGCCGCCTGATCACCAGCCGCGCCCGGCAGCGCATCGAGGAAGACTTCATCATCACCCTCAACGGCGGCTACCTGGGACTGGGTCGGGTCATCGACGTACTGAAGCTGATTACTGAACTGAAGATCCAGCAAGCCCGTTACGCCAACCCGCTGACCCTGTTGCCGGGCAACGTGCCGATCCAGCAATGCCTGACGCGCCTGCTGCAACAACAAAGGGAATCAGTGATCTGCTACGTGGACATCGACAGTTTCAAACCCTTCAACGACATCTACGGCTACGGACGCGGGGACGAAGTCCTGCTGTGCCTGGCGCAATGTCTGAATGATCGCGTCGACCCGTCCCGCGACTTTGTCGGCCATATCGGCGGTGATGATTTTTTGCTGGTGCTCGGGCCGGAAGACTGGCGCAAACGTTTGAACCAGTTGCTCGACGATTTCCAGAGCCAATGCCGACGCTTCTACCGCAGCGAACACCTGGAAGCCGGCTGCTTCATCGCCCCGAATCGCCAGGGCGTGCGCCAGGAATTTCCGTTGTTATCGCTGTCGATCGGCGTGGTGCATTTGCATCCACAGGCCTGTGGACAACTCGATGCGAGCCAGTTGGCGGAGATGGCGTCGCAGGCTAAACACCACGCGAAGAATGTGCCGGGGTATAGCGTGCATGTGATTGATAGTCTGACGGTACCGAAGCGAGAGGATGAATTGCTGGTTGGGCAGCGGTGATGGGGCTGATGCCTTCGCGGGCAAGCCTCGCTCCTACGGGATCTGTGTCGTTTCACACATCCCGTAGGAGCGAGGCTTGCCCGCGAAGGCGTCGGATCAGCCACTAATTATCCAAAGGACCGCGAGCAGCCAACTCTTTCAATTTGATCTCAGCCAACGGATGCCCTGCCCTGGCAGCCATCGCCCAAAACCGGGCAGCCTCATCCGGATCCGGTGCCTTGCTCGCCGTCCCGGCCAGACTGATCACCCCCACCTGATACGCCGCCTTGCCATCCCCCGCCAACGCCGCCAGGCGCAGCAAGCGGACACCTTCCTCACGAGCCCCAAGGCCCACGCCGCGAAAGGCCAGAATGTGGCCATAGAAGCTTTGAGCGTCGACATCGCCCAGGTTCGCCATGCGTGCAAGCTGGCCTTCAAGCCAACTCCAGCCGCGTGGCTGACGCACAAACCACGACCAGTGAAACAACTGGCGAGCCAGCCAGTAACCGGCCCGCGCCTTGAGCTTGAAAAACACTCAGGCTTCCGCCGATTCGGGGTACTCGTACTCGAACACTCGCACCACTTCCGAGGCATGCCACGAGGCGGCGGCGACACCATCGGACGGCCCGGAGAAACGCCCCAGGCGCTCGACGCATTCGAAGAAACCGGTGCGCGGCAGGCGACTGGCGCCCTGGCTGATTACCAGCGAGCTGCGCAGCGGCTGCTCGGCCTTGGCGTCCAGTGCGGCCAGGTGTTCAAGGGCTGCGGTCAAGGTTTGCATGGCTGGCGTCGGCAATTGCAGGCGCTCAAGCAACGCGCGGTAGGTCAGCAAATGACGCTGGCGGCGCGCCTGATCCAGCTCGCCCAGCAATCCGTCCCAATGTTGACGACTGATGCGTACGCTCACGATTCTTCCCTCCACCCTGGCACCGTCAATTCCCAGGCCAGGCTGCGGCGAATTGCAGCGTCGGGTTGACGCTCGCCACTTTCGATCAAGGCCAGATAGGACGGGCTGATGCCTACCGTGCGGGCCAGCGCCTCAATGGCGATGCCCTTCCCTTCGCGCAAACTGCGTAGTTGATCCAGACCCGGAAGAATCTGGTCTGGCGTGGCCGCGCGTTGCACAGGGGCCTCGCGCGGCGGTTGTTGATCGATGCCTGCTGCTTTGAGTAGAGCCTGATACTGAGCCCACGGAACAACCGCATACTCGGGCTCGCCTTCGCGTGTGATTATCTGAATATCCATGACTTCCCCGTAGGACAACGACACTTAGCGAGTCGGCGCTTTTCCTTAGAAGTGTAATCCTAACAGCGGCCAAGGTCGCGGGGGTATGAATATAGGGATAGTCCTGAATCGACTCAGGTTTTTTTCGGGCCCTGCAGCTGAAGTTGTTCCGGGGTATCGGGCAAACGCTCTACCACCGCGAGCTTCTCTGGCGCCTGGCGATTGCGCCAGGCGCGGAAGGCGTTGAGCTCGTCGTCGAGAACCTTCATCAGCCAGGCGAGCACGGCGATGTCATCGAACATGCCGAACACCGGTATGAAATCCGGAATCGCATCCACCGGGCTCAGGAAATACATCAAGCCTGCCACCACCGAGATCAGCGCTTTAGGGCTGATGGCCCGGTATTCACCGCGCCAGTAAGCCAGGCACAACGCCTGCAACAAGCGCAGGTCGTCTTTGAGCTTGCCCAAACGGTTGCCCTGGCTGGCACCTTTACTGGCTACCGCGAACAGTAACGTCGGCAAACGCCCACGAGCGAGCAGACGTCCGGCCAGTGGCAGGAAACGAGCGAAATTCCAGGGTGCTTTCATCATTCCTCCCGCTGAAATGTTATCCACACAAATTGTGGATAACCTTGTGAACAGAGCTGCATTTCACGGCTGAAAGCCCCGTTTCATAAGGGCTCAACTCAGATCGGGCGTTTTTTACTCACATAAAAAAACCCAAGATTTCATTGACTTGGCGCTCCGCCGCAGCTAGCGCAGGCGCTCTCAATGGCTATGACTCCAGCCTGAAACATCCGTTCGCTTTGTTTACCCTTGCCGGACGCCAGATGCAACAACGCCCCGCATAAGCGAGGCGTTGTTGTCAGGACAAACGCTAATTACTTGGCAGCGTCGTCTTGTTTTGCCGGATCCTTGATCGCCAGCAGTTCCAGGTCGAATACCAGCACCGAGTTGGCTGGAATCGCCGGGCTTGGGCTTTGGGCGCCGTAAGCCAGCTCGCTAGGGATGAACAGTTTGTACTTCTCGCCAACGTGCATCAGTTGCAGGCCTTCGACCCAACCCGGAATCACGCCGCTGACCGGCAGATCGATCGGGCTGCCACGCTCCACGGAGCTGTCGAACACGGTGCCGTTGGTCAGGGTGCCGGTGTAGTGAACAGTCACCACGTCGGTCGGCTTAGGCTGTGCGCCATCAGCTTTCTTGACCACTTCGTACTGCAGGCCCGAAGCCGTGGTGGTGATACCGGCTTTCTTGGCGTTGTCTTCGAGGAATTTCTTGCCGGCGGCTGCCGACTCTTCACTCATTTTGGCCATACGTTCTTCAGCACGCTTCTGCAGTGCTGCGAAGGCTTCGACCAACTCGTCATCCTTCAGTTTCTGTTCTTTCTTGCCGATGGCATCTTCAATGCCCTGGGCAACGGCTTTGGAGTCCAGATCATCCATGCCTTCCTGAGCCAGGCTCTTGCCCATGTTCAGGCCAATCCCGTAGGAAGCTTTTTGCGCCGGGGTTTTCAGCTCTACGCTGGTCTGCGAGTCGCAACCCGCAAGTACCAGGCTAACCAGGGCCACCGCCGCCGCCAACCGATGCTGTTTCATGCTATTTCCTTGTTCATGCGCCTAAAGGGCAATCGAGTAAAGCCGCGAGCTTATCAGGCGGCCACGACCAATGGCTACCGGCATGAGAGCAGGAAACTTCTGATAAGTTCAGGTGTTTTAACGCATTTCCGGAATCGGATGATGAAGCTTCTGTCATCTTCGCCCCACAGGGACGACTGCTTCGTCCCACAACAACTGAAGTAATGGCCACTTGCCCCACGATTGCAGCTGAGGCATAAGAGAGCGACAACTCGACAAGGATGTTTAACTTGCGCCTCTTTTATCGCTTTCTGATTCTGATCGTTGCACTGCTGGGCCTCGCCCTCGCCGTGATTCTGTATTACGTCGCCAACCCGAAACTGCCGAACTGGTCGCCAGCACAACAAGTGCATTACCTGGAGCAGTGGAGCGCGGCCGACCGCCAGACCTACTACTTCACGCCCCAGGGCACTCAGGTCAAAGGCTTGCGCTACGAGTGGTTCAATGCGCTCGAACTGCCCTTTTCGCAACAACGATTCGCCAGCCCGGAGTACCTTGCGCGCTTCGGCTTCCTGGTCGATCCCGGCCAGAAAGCCACGCCGAACAACCCCGGCAACCTGCCCGTGGGTTTCGCCCGCCATCAAAACCCCGGCAGCCAGGATCAGTTTCTGGACATCACCTGCGCCGCCTGCCACACCGGCGAATTGCGTTTCAACGGTCAGGCCATCCGCATCGATGGTGGTTCGGCGCAACACGTCTTGCCGTCCAGCGTTCCGACACTGCGCGGTGGCAGTTTCGGACAAGCTCTGGTCGCCAGTCTGACGTCGACTTACTACAACCCATGGAAATTCGAACGTTTCGCTCGCAACGTGCTGGGCCAGGAATACGACGCCCGGCATCAACAGCTGCGCAAAGACTTCAAAACCTCTCTCGATACGTTCCTGAAAGTAGCCTGGAACGACACCCATCGAGGGCTCTACCCGACCGAGGAAGGCCCTGGCCGCACCGACGCGTTCGGGCGTATTGCCAACGCCAGTTTCGGCGACGCGATCTCACCGGCCAACTACCGGGTGGCCAATGCGCCGGTCGACTACCCGCAACTGTGGGACATGTGGACATTCGACTGGGTGCAGTGGAACGGTTCGGCGCAGCAGCCGATGGCCCGCAACATCGGCGAGGCGTTGGGCGTAGGCGCCACGCTGAATTTCTTCGACAGCAACGGGCAGCCACTCAAGGGCGACTACCGATATCCGTCCAGCGTGCGGGTGCGCGATTTGCACCTGATCGAAGAAACCCTGCAACGACTCAAACCGCCTGCCTGGCCGGAAGAGCTGCTGGGCGCTGTCGACAAGCCTTTGGCCGCCAAAGGTCGCGCACTGTTCACCGAGAACTGCGCCGGTTGCCACGTTCCGCGGACGATCCAGGAAGGCGAGCGCTGGGTGCAGCAGTTGCACATGCTGCCCGTCGACGTCATCGGCACTGATCCGACAGCGGCGAACAACATCGCCAATCACCGTTTCGACCTGACTGCGCTGCAATGGGACCCGACGGAGCTGGCACAGATGGACGTGAAGCTGCACCCGACCCCCGAGGAGCCGCTGGACCTGAGCCAGCTTTCGGTGGCCAAGGGGCTGGCCTACGTCACGGCGTTCGTCGAGGACCGGGCTTACCGGGAGGCCAAGGTCACAGCGGCAGAAAAGCCTCGGCTCGATGGCTTCGGCCTGCCGATCGGCGTTCGTGAAAAAGTCGCCTACAAGGCTCGGCCGCTGTCAGGCGTCTGGGCGACCGCTCCGTTCCTGCACAACGGCTCGGTACCAAGCATTTATCAATTGCTCTCGCCTCAGGACGAACGCGCGGCCACCTTCTACAAAGGCACGTTCGAGTACGACCCGAAACACCTGGGCTATCGCACCGAAGCCTTCACCAATGGCTTCCTGTTCGATACGCGCATTACCGGTAACCACAACAGCGGCCATGAATTCCGCGCGGGTAAACGCGGCAACGGGGTGATTGGCCGACTGCTGCAACCCGAGGAACGCTTTGCGTTGCTGGAGTACCTGAAAGTGCTGGGCGGCCCGCTGGAGGCGCAATTGCCATGATCATGACCACCTTCAAGAAGGATTTGCCGCTGTTTGCCCGGTTCTGGTTGTGGCTGGGCCGCCTGCTCGGCAAAACCCTGCTGGTTTTGCTGTGCATCGGCTTGCTTGGCTGGGCGCTGGCCACTGCCTGGTTTGCCTGGCAGCACCGCGGACCGGTCTCGGCACTGGAGCAGATTCCGGATGGCGAAGCCGCCATGACCCAGGACGTGATCCAGACCGCCGTGCGGATTGTCGATCAACACCGTGAAAGCACCCGTTATCTGCGTGATGCCCATGCCAAGGCCCATGGCTGCGTAAAGGCCGAGGTGCAGGTGTTGCCGGATCTGGCGACAGAGTTGCGTCAAGGTGTGTTCAGTGAGCCGGGCAAGACCTGGCAAGCGACGATGCGCCTGTCCAACGGCAATGCCTACCCGCAATTCGACAGCATCCGCGATGCGCGGGGCATGGCGATCAAACTGCTCGATGTGCCGGGCAAACAACTGCTCAGCGATCAACAGCGTCGCGGCGAACAGGACTTCGTGATGTTCAGCCATCCGAACTTCTTTGTCAGCGATGTCGCCGAATATCGTCAGAATGTCGCCGCCCAGGCGGACGGCAAGAAGGTGATGGCGTTCTTTCCGGGCTGGGACCCGCGCACCTGGCAGGTCCGTCATCTGTTTATTGCCTTGGCGACACTTTCTCTGCCACCACCGAGCCCGACCCAGACGACGTATTTTTCGGTTTCGCCCTACAAATTCGGTGAGGCCAATGCCAAGTTTCGGGTCATGCCCGACCCAACGAACTGCCCGACCTATGCTTTGCCCGCGCAAAACCAGAAGTTGCCGAACTTTCTGCGCAATGCGCTGAACCAGCAACTGTCGACCGATCGGGTGCCCGCCTGTTTTGTCCTGCAGATCCAGCGGCAGGATGCAGGCAAGTACATGCCGATCGAGGACACCAGTGTTGAATGGAAGGAAAGCGACGCGCCTTTCCAGACAGTGGCGCGGATCAACGTGCCCGCCCAGGACTTCGACACGCCAGCGTTGAACCTGCAATGCGACAACCAGTCGTTCAATCCATGGTTTGGTGTTGAGGCCCATCGCCCGATTGGCGGCATCAACCGCTTGCGCAAAGCTGTTTACGAGGCGGTCAGCGATTACCGACACAGCCGAAACGCCGAACAGTAAGCAGGCACAAACGAAAAAAGCGACCCGAAGGTCGCTTTTTTAATGGAAGTCGGCATAAAGCCAAACTCCAGACAGCAAAAAGCCCGCTTAAAGCGGGCTTTTTCCGTGGTGACCTGGCGTTCAGTGTTCCAGGTTACCGAATATGGCGCAGCGGACGGGACTCGAACCCGCGACCCCCGGCGTGACAGGCCGGTATTCTAACCGACTGAACTACCGCTGCGCGTAGCGTTGAAAGTAAATGGTGGGTGATGACGGGATCGAACCGCCGACATTCTGCTTGTAAGGCAGACGCTCTCCCAGCTGAGCTAATCACCCTTTACCTTCGTTGCGGGGCGCATTGTGCCACAGATTTTCATAACGTGTTGATTTAATTGATAAATAATTCAAAAAAATCTGAAAACCGGTGAAACGACGCATCCAGCAGGAACTTCAGGCAGAAAAAAACCCGCGTTAGCGGGCTTTTCCGTGGTGACCTGGCGTTCAGCGTTCCAGGTTACCGAATATGGCGCAGCGGACGGGACTCGAACCCGCGACCCCCGGCGTGACAGGCCGGTATTCTAACCGACTGAACTACCGCTGCGCGTAACACTTGAAGCGAATGGTGGGTGATGACGGGATCGAACCGCCGACATTCTGCTTGTAAGGCAGACGCTCTCCCAGCTGAGCTAATCACCCTTCACTTTCGGTGTGGCGCGCATTCTACGGAGCGACCTCACCTCTGGCAAGCACTTTTTTAAATAATTTTTTCAGGCCTTCCAAAGGCTTAGAGAAGGGTTGGCCTATGGCGCCACGAAGAGAATAATGCCCCACTTTGTATAAAGGAGAGACTCGCCCCATGTGGTTCAAAAACCTGCTTATCTATCGCCTGACCCAAGATCTGCCTTTTGATGCCGAGGCGTTGGAAACTGCACTGGCCACCAAACTGGCGCGTTCATGTGCAAGCCAGGAGTTGACCACCTACGGTTTCGTCGCGCCTTTCGGCAAGGGCGAAGATGCACCACTGGTGCACGTCAGCGGCGACTTCCTGCTGATCTCCGCCCGTAAGGAAGAACGCATCCTGCCGGGCAGCGTCGTGCGTGACGCCGTTAAGGAAAAGGTCGAAGAGATCGAAGCCGAACAAATGCGCAAGGTCTACAAAAAGGAACGCGATCAGATCAAGGATGAAATCATCCAGGCCTTCCTGCCGCGTGCCTTTATCCGTCGTTCGTCGACCTTCGCGGCCATTGCACCGAAGCAAGGCCTGATTCTGGTCAACTCGGCCAGCCCGAAACGTGCCGAAGACCTGCTGTCGACCCTGCGTGAAGTGATCGGCACCCTGCCGGTACGTCCGCTGACTGTGAAAATGTCCCCGACCGCCACCATGACTGAATGGGTCACCACCCAGAAAGCCGCGGATGACTTCTTTGTGCTGGACGAGTGCGAGCTGCGCGACACCCACGAAGACGGCGGCATCGTGCGCTGCAAACGTCAGGACCTGACCAGCGAAGAAATCCAGTTGCACCTGAGCACCGGCAAAGTGGTCACTCAGCTGTCGCTGGCCTGGCAGGACAAACTGTCCTTCGTCCTCGACGACAAGATGGTGGTCAAGCGCCTGAAGTTCGAAGACCTGCTGCAGGATCAGGCGGAACAGGACGGCGGCGAAGAAGCCCTCGGCCAGCTGGATGCCAGCTTCACCCTGATGATGCTGACGTTCGGCGACTTCCTCCCGGCGCTGGTTGAAGCGTTGGGCGGTGAAGAGACGCCGCAGGGTATCTAAAGCCTGGTGATCTCTAATGTAGGAGCGAGCCTGCTCGCGATGGAGTGTCAGTCGCCTCTCTTTGCCTGACACACCCTCGCGAGCAGGCTCGCTCCTGCAGGGGTTTTGCAGTGTTACTTAAAATAAGGATCAGGCCATGCGTGCACTGGCTGCATTGAGTCGCTTTGTCGGCAACACCTTCGCTTACTGGGTTCTGATTTTCGCCGTCGTGGCTTTCCTGCAACCGGCATGGTTCCTCGGCCTGAAAGGCGCGATCGTGCCGCTCCTGGGCCTGGTGATGTTCGGCATGGGCCTGACCCTCAAGCTCGAAGACTTCGCCGAAGTCGCTCGCCATCCGTGGCGCGTGGCGCTGGGCGTGGTTGCACATTTCGTGATCATGCCCGGTGTGGCGTGGTTGCTCTGCCAGGTGTTCCATCTGCCGCCGGAAATCGCCGTGGGTGTCATCCTGGTCGGTTGCTGCCCAAGCGGCACCTCATCGAACGTCATGACCTGGCTGGCCCGTGGCGACCTTGCGCTGTCGGTGGCCATTGCCGCCGTCACCACCCTCCTCGCTCCACTGCTGACGCCCGCGCTGATCTGGCTGCTCGCCTCGGCCTGGTTGCCGGTGTCCTTCATGGAATTGTTCTGGTCGATCCTGCAAGTGGTGCTGCTGCCGATCGTGCTCGGCGTGGTCGCTCAGCGCGTGCTCGGGGATCGGGTTCGCCACGCGGTGGACGTATTGCCGCTGGTTTCCGTTGTCAGCATCGTGATCATCGTCACGGCTGTCGTCGCGGCCAGCCAGGCGAAGATCGCCGAGTCCGGCCTGCTGATCATGGCCGTGGTGATGCTGCACAACAGCTTTGGCTATCTGCTGGGGTACTTCACCGGACGGCTGTTCAAGTTGCCACTGGCCCAGCGTAAATCCCTGGCGTTGGAGGTTGGCATGCAGAACTCCGGTTTGGGCGCCGCGCTGGCCAGTGCGCATTTCTCGCCGCTGGCGGCGGTGCCGAGCGCATTGTTCAGTGTGTGGCACAACATTTCCGGGGCGCTGCTCTCGACGTATTTCCGCCGGATGAGCGAGAAAGAAGATCGGGAAACCGCGGCTCGGCAAGTGACCGAGTAAGCGCAAAACTTGATCCCCGGGTTAATGATGGGCACCATACTGCGCAACGCGAGGACGACCTCGCGGCTCGATCGAGTCATTAATCTGGGGACGACCCCGTCAATCGATGGAGGTCTCTCATGTCCTGGATCATTCTGTTTTTCGCCGGCCTGTTCGAAGTGGGCTGGGCTGTCGGCCTGAAATACACCGACGGTTTCAGCCGTCCTCTCCCTACTGCGTTGACGATTGCCGCGATGGCCATCAGCCTTGGCCTGCTTGGGCTGGCGATGAAGGAATTGCCCTTGGGCACTGCCTATGCGATCTGGACCGGCGTGGGTGCCGTCGGCACGGTCATCGCCGGGATCATCCTGTTTGGTGAATCGATGGCGCTGTTCAGGCTGGCCAGCGTGACCTTGATCATTGCCGGGCTGATCGGACTGAAAGTCAGCGCCTGACAGCTTGCGGCCAATACGACAAAGCCCGCCCCTCTATCGATAGAGGGCGCGGGCTTTTTCAATGGTGAGTCCAACCGATCAGCTTTCGGCCAATGCCATGCGCCCACGCGCGACCGGAGCCTTTTCCACATGCTCAAGCTGGATGCACCGCTCCAGGAACAGGTACATGTAGTCGTAGCTTTTGC
The DNA here is from genome assembly GCF_019956155.1 of Pseudomonas sp. BF-RE-22. NCBI lineage: Bacteria > Pseudomonadati > Pseudomonadota > Gammaproteobacteria > Pseudomonadales > Pseudomonadaceae > Pseudomonas > Pseudomonas sp. BF-RE-22. The sequence continues at coordinate 125,217 of NZ_JAHBDD010000077.1, forward strand.
ACACGGCCTCGCGCAATTGGGCCTGCAGTGACTTGCTCGGGTTCAGCCCCGCCAGCGTGCAGATGATTTCCAGCGCTTCCCACGGATGGGCGTCATCGTACTGGGCATGCATCTTCAGCCACTTCATGGCTCGCTTGCGATCCTCTTCGGGGAACGATGCCGCGTAGACGCCATTGGAACAGACCAGCGCCGACCACTCGCCGGTCGCGCCTTCAATGGCGTAGTTGGTGGCGGCAATGGCAACGATCAGCGAGTCCGCCGAACTGGTGTGCCAGCACCAATGACTCAAGGCGTGAAGTTCAGGGGCCACCTTTTGCGCCTGCAGTTCTTCCAGGCTGACACCGTGAGCACGGCTCCAGTGCACCCAGTAATCGGCATGGTTCAATTCCACACGAATGTTGCGCATCAACCATCGTCGCGCCATGTCCTCGCCGGGATGGCGGGCAAAACGGGTCTTGGTGAGGTTCTGTGCCATATACAACGCGAATTGCTCAACCACGGGCCAACCACCAATAAGGTAATTGCGCATGGTCTTTGCACTGAGTTTGTTATCTCGCATGCGCCTGTACAATTCGTGTTCGACAACCCGGCGTTTACTCTCGCTGCAGTCCTGAATCAGTTGCTGAGCCCAGGCGGGATAACTTGCAGCTTCCATGAGGGGTCCGGTTCTGTTGAATGTATCGATCACTGTCGGGTTCCTTTTGATTGTGATTGTAAGGATCAGCAAGAGATTTCAACGGAACGTGCCAGGCGCCTTGAACAACAACGGCTGAGGCCTGGCAGGACGACTTTGTAAACTATCGCAGGTAAACAAATGCGGGCGCTCAATCACATACCCTTGAGCGTAATCCACCCCGATTTCCAGCAATGCCTGCTCAATCTGGGGTGTTTCAACAAACTCGGCAATCGTACGCTTACCCATTACATGGCCGATGTGATTGATCACTTCGACCATGGCGCGGTTAATCGGGTCGTCCAGCATATCCTTTACGAAACTCCCGTCGATCTTCAGGAAGTCTACAGGCAAATGTTTCAAGTAGGCGAATGAGGACATACCGGCGCAAAAGTCATCCAACGAAAAGTGGCAACCTAAGCCTTTGAGTTCATTAATAAATCTAATTGCACTTCCAAGATTGGAAATAGCACTGGTTTCAGTAATTTCAAAACAAATCATTTCAGGCGGTATGGAATAAGTAATGAACTGTTGACGCAGGAAGTCCAGGAACGCCTCATCTCCTATAGTTGTGCCTGACAGATTAATCGCACACATCGCCAACGGCCCTTTGTGTTTCTCCGATATACATTGGGCAATGATCTTGAAAACATTCTGTACAACCCAACGATCAAGCGAAGTCATCAACCCATAACGTTCCGCAGCCGGAATAAAACTGTCGGGCAATATCATGCGTCCGGCTTCGTCATGCAGGCGCAACAGGATTTCGATATGCCCGCCGCCTGTTTCGACATGACCCAAGGCTGCGATTTCCTGGGCATACAGACAAAAGCGGTCCTCTTCCAGCGCCATGTGCAAGCGCTGCACCCAAGCCATTTCGCCAAAGCGCAGGGACAATTCCGAGTCATCGGCGTGATAGACCTGAACCCGGTTGCGGCCCTTTTCCTTGGCCATGTAACAGGCCATATCGGCGGCGCGCAGCGATGTTTCAAGGGTGGTCGGGTGCTGATTGATGTGTACCAGGCCGATGCTCACGGTGGTCACGAACGGCCGGCCTTTCCAGACGAAGTGCAGGTTCTGCACGGTCTGGCGCAGGCCCTCGGCGATTTTCTCCGCGGCTTCCGGCGCACAACTTTCCAGCAGGATGCCGAATTCGTCGCCGCCCAGGCGGGCCAGGGTATCGCCTTCGCGCAAGCCCGATTGCAGCAACGCGCAGATGTGCCGCAACAACTCGTCCCCCGCCGCGTGGCCACAGGTGTCGTTGACCAGCTTGAACTGGTCCAGATCGAGAAACATCAAGGCATGACGCCCCGGATGTCGCGTCAGGTTGTGCAGCACCTGTTCCAGGCGATATTCGAATTCGCGGCGATTGGCCAGCCCGGTCAGGGCGTCATGGGTCGCCTGCCAGGACAAATTGGCAATGTATTGCCGCTCCTGGGTCATGTCGTGCAACACCAGCACGGTGCCGCTGACCTTGCCGGCATTGCGGATCGGCGCACCGACCAGCGTGACCGAAACCGTGCTGCCATCCAGCCGTTGAATCAATTTGGAATGCTCGCTGCCACCGCTGAGCTGACCGCTCAGGATGTGCTCGATCAACGTAAAGCCGTCGGCCTGGGCATTCTCGTCCAGCAGATTGAACAGCGCGGCCAAGGGCAAACCCGTCGCCTGCTCGGCCTTCCAGTGCGTCAACGCCTCGGCGGCCGGGTTCATGTAGGCAATCGCGCCGTCGACATTGGTGGTGATCACGGCATCGCCAATCGATTGCAGGGTGATCTGCGCGCGCTCCTTCTCCAACTGCAGGGCGTCGGCGAACGCATGGCGCTGCTTGAGCAATTTGTGCGTGCGCATCAGGGCCAGGACAATCAAGCCCAGGGCGGTGGCGAGGTTCGTCAACAGCAGCAGGCGCAGAATCACCCGCGAGCCTTCACCCAGGGCATCGCTGAAGGCCTTCGCCGCCGGCGTCACTTCATCGTTGATTGCAAAAATCTGATCTTTCCAGCGCTGGATATCGCCATTGGTGGCCTGACGGGAGGTGATGCGCTGATGCATTTCCCGAGCAACATCACCCAGGCGCAGCAGATACGCATCCCCTACCGTCCAGAGGTCGATGGCTTTCTCAAGGTAAGAGAAGTGGCGGAAATTGAGGTACAGCCAGATCAGGCTGGAGACGTCATCCGGATGGTTGCCCCCCTTGAGGATCGCCTGGCGTGCCGCTTCAATGTTCGGTGGTTGATTGTCCAGCGCCACACGTAACTCGTGGCCCCCTTGAGGCACGGCGATGGCGTTCTGGTATTTGAGGAATATCGTCTCGTCGCGACTGTCCGCGTAGAGATTCAGGTAATAGATGGCGTCTTTCTGGCCCTTGGACCAGAGGCTTTCGCCGGCAACATAGCCGCGCACCGCCGACAAAACATACAGGCTGAAACCGCCCAACAGCGCCTGAAATAGCACGACAGCGATAAATGGCCAGACAATGCCCAGCAACCGTGGCGTTCCGAGAGTCCGCGTTTGATTCATGAGGTCCCTTGTTTTAGCACTGCCAGATCATCATCCAACGTGATCGCTACAGCTAGACTAGGGTGCGTTCTCGATCCCGGCAAGCGAGAAGCCCTTTCTATGGGCAAGTGCCGGTAAATAACGGTTTCCAGTGAGAGGCGGACATACCGCGCGACACAGTTCATGGAGAAAAACCGCCATCACCTAACTATGTACCGCTCTCTCCTGCTCTTTTTCTCTTGAAATCGGACCACGGCTTCATCGCGTTGCGCGATGCGCCAATCCACTGACACTCAAGAGAAGCTCCCGAATGGAAACAACAGAACATTCCGAAACCATGCAATACGAAGGCGTTCTATCGGACTACAACGCCCTTCTCGCCTATTTGAAAAAAACAGAAAGTTCGACAGCCGATTTTGAAAAAACATTAATAGTCCCTGGCGCTCACTCCCCACTTTTACAATTTAGCGCTCGGGGGCGCGCATTATTACAACCCCTCCTGACGGCTCCAGGGTACCGCACACATTGCCTGAAATCAGGCAATGACCCGGACACACTGGAATTGACGGTAAAAGATGATGAAGTGAAGTATGAAATCTTCACGACGGACAAAAAACGAAAGTCGATTCTGAATATCCCCGCCCAGCAAAAATTTGAGAAAGACAACAGTGGGAATACGGTACTTGTTACCAGTGCTCCGAAATGGGTCAGCCTGATAACTGCCATCAACCAAGAGGCGAAAAAGATCGGGGGGGTTATTCGTGCCGACGGCGCCGTCAATCTGGTGCAGATGACTACTTACTACGGAATTCTCCCCTGGCACGCGGGAAACGCAGACGAACATCGCACTACGATCAACGCAGTGGAAGAGAAACGCGCTCGACATACATTGCGACTGGACAGTGGCCTAGATATCGACCTGTTGAATCGCGCCCCCACCAATGAAGACCGAAAAATCCTCAAAGCCCTGCGCCAAAGCAATCCGGCCCAACCAATGACCATGGAGGCTCTGATCACCCGACTGACAAACAGGGACATCAACGACATCGTCAAACAATTCCTACCTTCCACGGAAACTTCGCTGTTCACTCACCTGGAAAAAAATGCACTTCCCAGAACCACTACCGAGCAAGCCCGAGCAACACCTACGGTGTTTCTTGAAAAAATCTTGCGCTCTGCCGAGTCCGTGCGCCTGGGTAACGCGTTACTGAAAGGTCTGAAATGGTACGGCGGTGACCCGGACGAGAACACTTCGCCCGAAATCCGGATAAAACTTGTCAGCAGAGCCATTCGCTTATGGACAGGCGTGTCACGCGATAACAAGCCTGAGGATATCGCCGGTTACCCCTGGCACCAGCGTTCGAACTGGGGAAAGAGTTACCAGACGATCCGGGCAGAATTCGAACAACATCTAAGGGACTCCAAACGAGCGTCGTCGGTGACGGAGTCGATCTTGCTCGCTCGTCTGTTCCAACCCGAATTTCCGAGAGAATTCCAGGTTCCCGATATCCCGCCCGACCTGCCCTATAGAAGCTCGGCGGTCTGGGTCAACTTCGTTCATGGTGTAACGCTTGCAGATGCCATGGAACCAGATTTGATCCAGCGCATGTCCTTCCAGCAACTCGTAGAGTTTCCGCTTCATCAGTCGATGCAAGCGACTTCGCAAGAGCTGGGGCTTATCGCGCTGGCTCGAGTGCCCCCGGCTCTGGAATGGGCAATCACCAACGGCGTGGTTCCTGAGAGGAGCGACTCGGATTACTCGTCTGAGGAGAAAGCCCAATCCATAAAAGCACTCGACGAGCAAATAGACGCCTTGAAAAAGGCCATTATTCAATTGGACGTCAGTTATCCCGAAAGAAAGGTCATCGCCGAGCGAGAGATTAAAAACTACTTCAAGGACGCGTTGCAGAAAAACCGTGAAGGAAAATTGGTAAAACCCTTTGGCTCGGCATCCCCCGCATTCATCTCCGACGGGCGAAAATTGATCGAGGACTATGGAGACATCGATGGAGGCGGTGCCCTTCAAACACCGCCTCTAAAGGACAAGGTCTACTCTTTCCTGGATGTTTATATGTCGGGGGGACTGACGCCAGAAAGAACCTGGTTCATAACCATGAGTGACGGAAGACAAAAGTCACCCTACCGAATCAGCATCAACAATGAACGCTCGGTAAAAACCACAGCCCCGTGGCTTCCTGCAACAGTGACGCAAAAACCCTTGCCTGATGCAGGAAAATTATTTGAGTCAGCATTCGACAACTACCTTGAGCTGAGTAAAAAAGCTTATCAAACACTGCTGAAAAGCCAGTTTTCCTCACTCCCCCACGACGATCGACAAGGCATCGAACTGGGAGAGGTAAAGATCTACACCTTGAGAAAATCCACCGATGAAATCGCGTTTGACGGGGAAACGCCGGACATCACGCTACCCCTGCGGCTTCGCATGGGCTTCATTCTGAAAATCACCTATGAGTCCAACGTTGCCTACTACGAATGTTTACCGCGAGCGGGGATCATTCGAAAGCGCACGGATGTCTCATCGGCCATGCTCAATGGCGTTCATCAGGCTCAACAGGTCGCAGGGCCGATCTATGGAGAGGCCAATGTCATCAAGGTGATACGCGGCAAACATGTTCCATTTGATTGGGAAGCCCATGAGAGGGGCAGCCCCCCAAAAGAAAAAGCGATGTGCACAGCCATCATTGACCCGTTTGGCAAAATGTTTACGAGCCCATCCATTAGTCCTGACCCCGAACAAACTTTGTATCCCGCCGCATCGTTTTCCCGCGCTTCCGAACTTGCCCAGTACATCGCCAACAACTTTTTCTTTTTTGACGAAGCATTGCTCAAGAAAGCAGCGAAAGGCGAAACCGGGATTGAACATCTCGCTGCCCATCCCCATTGGCTGGATTCGGCCAAGAGATTCATACCGTTCTGGGGCGGTATCAGCGACCTGCTGTCAGGCGATCCGAAAAAAAGGGTATGGGCCATTTTTGGCTTGATTGTCGATGTCGTCTCGTTCGCCTATCCACTGGGAAAGTTTGTCTGCGGATCAATAAAACTGGTTTCCACGGCAGTCCGGTCCGGCGTACGTGTTGCACTTCCCGAGTTCGGTTCGCTTTTTCAAAAACTGACCGTTTCACTCGTACAAAACACAATTCCGTTCTACGGCCTGCCGACACTGGGTTTTCGACTCGTACGGGGTTCAATAAAAGGTGTGTATGCCGGTCTGAAAAGTGTGCTCAGACCTGCGTACAAAAGCATTCGGACGGCGCTGGGCAGAACCGGCAGCCACAGCTTTATCGATGGCTTTACGTACATGGACAACCCGGATCACTGGCGTCCTTTGGTGGAGGGAGATCAGCTAGCAAGCTTGCGGGGGACGCACGACGTACCGGTGCGCAACGTTGCGTCGGCAGGCAAGGTCGACTACCGCTTTGTCGACCCATTATCGACACAGCCTTATGGCCCGGCATTGCTACCTCATTCAAACGAATTTTCGTTGGGAAAATCCCGCTACGGCACGCTGGAAAATACCCATCAGCACGTCACAGTCGAGCTACCCGAGAATACGCACGTAAACGACGTGCTCGAAGTGGACGGCCGCACCACGCTGTTCATCGATGACGTACCGTACCGGCTGAAGGGGGACACGCTGCACCGTGCCGACTTGATTGAATCCACTGACTCACTGAAATCGATACCTTGCCGACCACGACGCGCCCCCGGAGCAGACGTGTGCGCAACCCGTTATGTGTGGCGAGGCCTGGCCCCGGTACCCGCGGTCGGCACGTTCGATGAAACCAAGGGTTGGGCTACCTGGTTCGGGGACAGCATTTATACGCCGGGCGCTGCCGGCGCCCCCCTGACAAAGGCTTCGCTGGCCACTCACACAACACTCGACGCGACGATGGAGTTCCGCAAAGGCATTTACGGGCGTGTCAAAGTCAACGTGACCGAAAAAGGTGTGACCGATTCCTTCCACTCCGGAGCCATCATCGTGGACTCCGTAGACGGTTCGAAACGGTATGTTTTCACACGTCTTGATGCGGGGGATTTTTACGTTGCCGAACTGGCAAAAGCGCAAAGCCTGCGTAACGCACTGACCTTCAGGCAAGCGTCAACCTTGCCGGCCGAACTGCGGCGCGAGTTGATGGTGGTGTACACCGGCTCGTTGAATGCCAACAACACGGCGAGGATTTATGGTGTGGGTCGCGTTGAGCGCGCTCTGGAAGCGATGGAAGAAATCGCCATACCTATCGGTGGCCATGCCAACCCACCCGATACGCTCAGGTTGATCAAGGTCGATACCAGCCCCGGCGAGGCCGTGCTGTTCGATCACTCGACAAGGATGATCGTCAGGCACTCCACCGATGGCGCAGCAACCTGGTCGCTGTCCCGGACGGCACCGCAAAGTGTTCGTCAAACGACCGCCAAGCAATTTAACACTCTGTTTCAGGATACCGCTTTCAGCTATCAAGCGACTTCAGCGGGGCCCAGGGCATTGCATATCGATGACACGATGAAAAAGCTGCAAAAGCTCATCAGCAAAAAAACAGGCCGTCGCCCGCACGCCCCCAGAAACATTGCATTTGCAGAGATTAAAACCAAGGCAGGACAGCATGAGGTGTATGTCAGCGTTTCCGGCACGCACAACGACACCCGATATTTACCGCTGTTTGCCAGGCACCCTGGAGCGAAAGAGGTAAAAATCGGTGGAATGAGTTACTTCAATATCGATGAAGGAACCCGCGTCGCGGAGTCGTCACTGAGCGTCTCGGACTCCGGCAAGCTACTCGCGATTCCGCACACGATCGACAACATCGAGACATACACCCCAGCACTCACCCAACGCCCTACTTCCCTGGACACCGAGAGCAAACTCATCAGCGTCATACGCCAGAAATATCCGGATCCTCAAGAGCTTGAGTCCATCACCATCGCCACCACCATGGCCCCCTGCGATTCGTGTTCAATCGTCATGAAGCAATTCGGTTATGACGGCAGTCCGGAGGCCTTGAACGTGATCTGGAAGTAGCCGCGCAGCACTGATCAGTGCTGCTGCAAATGCCCGTACAGCTTGGCGTACAAACCACCCTCGGCAATCAGTTGCTGATGGTCGCCATCCTCGGCAATTTGCCCGCCGTCGAATACCAGCACCCGGTCGGCCTGCTTCACGGCGGACAATCGGTGCGCAATGATCAGCGTGGTGCGGTGGCTCAAGAACCGCGCCAGTGCCTGGTGCAGGTTGTATTCGGTGGCGGCATCCAGCGCTGAAGTGGCCTCGTCGAGAATCACCACTTTCGGTTCGGCCAGCACCATCCGTGCAATTGCCAGGCGCTGGCGCTGACCGCCGGACAAGCGCACGCCGGAACGTCCGACGATGCTATCCAGGCCGTTGGGCAATTCCCGAACCGTGTTGTGCAGTTGCGCAATTTCCAGCGCCTGCCAGCAGGCCTCGTCGCTGCGCTCGCGCCCCATGGTCAGGTTGGCGCGGATGGTGTCGTTGAACAGCGCCGGGTGTTGCAGGACCACCGCTACGTTTTCACGCACCGTTTCCAGGCCGATGTCCTGCTGGGTCGAACCGCCGAAACGGATCGTCCCGGCCAGTGGCGTGTACAAGCCCAGCAGCAATTGCACCAACGTACTTTTGCCGCCGCCGCTGGCGCCGACAATCGCGACTTTTTCACCGGGAGCGATGGACAGGTTCATCTGGTTCAACACCAGTTCGTCACCGTAACCGAAACTCAATCCCTGGACTTCGATACCCACGGTTTCGCGACCGTTGAACGGGTCGACACCGCCTGGGTATTCAGGCTCGTCAGCCCTTGCCAACAACTCATTGATTCGGGACAGCGCACCACCGGCGGCGTAATAGGCGTATTGCAGATTCAGCAGTTGTTCCACCGGACCGATCATGAACCACAGGTAACTGAACACCGCGAGCATCTGGCCGATGGACAGGTCGGAAAACAATACGGTGAGCATCGCCGCGGCGCGGAAAATATCGATGCCGAACTGGAACAGCAAACCGCTGGCCCGGTTAGAGGCATCGGTTTTCCACTGGGAGTTCACCGCGTAATCGCGCACCTCCCGCGCACGTTGGCCGAGACGCCCGAGGAAGAAGCCCTGACGGTTGCCGGCGCGCACTTCCTGGATGGCATCGAGGGTTTCGGTCAACGCTTGAGTGAAGCGCGAGGTGCTGTCGTTCTCGAGTTTCTTCAGGTGCTTGACCCGCTTGCCCAGCAGCACCGTGGCATAGATCACCAGCGGGTTGAACAGCATGATCAGCAGCGCCAGCTTCCAGTGCATCCAGATCAGGATGCTCGCGGTGCCGATCAGGGTCAGCATGGCCACGAGGAAACGGCTGAGGGTTTCGCCGACGAATTTGTCCACCGTGTCCAGATCGGTGACCAGGTGCGTGGTTACCGTGCCGCTGCCCAGGCTTTCGTATTCGCCCAGTGAGATGCGCTTGAGGCGCTCGATCAGCCGCAGGCGGATGCGGTACACGATGTCTTTGGCCAATGCCGCGAACAACTTGGCCTGCACCACGTTGAACAGCAAGGCACCGCAGCGCAGCAACAAGGTCACCAGCAGCATCAGGCCGATGTACCCCGCCGCTTTCTGCCAGCCTTCGGGCAGTGCGTGGTTCATGACTTTCAGCGCCGCGTCGCCATGGCCCAGCAGCACTTCGTCCACCAGCAAGGGCAAGAGCAAGGGAATCGGCACACTGCACAAGGTCGCCAGCACGGCCACGCCGTTGGCGATCCACAGGGATTTCTTGTGATGCAGGGCCAGGCGGCGGATTTCCGCCCAGCTCAGACGGTCGACACGTGCAGCGGTGGGGGCGTCGTCAGGCAGGTCATGCACAGGCAGCGCGCTCCAGCCAGCGGCCGAGCAGCGGTGACAATACGCTGAGAGGCTGATAGCCATTGGTCAACAACGCCAATTGACCATCACGCTCTGCCAGCAAGGTGGGGAAACCGGCGATGCCGAGGTCCTGCACCCAAGTGAAATCGGCCGCGGTCGCGGCATGTTGATCGGCGCGGTCGAACGCGGCAGCGAATTCGATGCGCGGTAAACCGGCTTGCTCCGCCAGTTCCACCAGCACACTGGCGTGGGTGACATCGCGCCCTTCTGCGTAAAACGCATGCTGGATCAGGCCAAGCAGTTTCCACGCGCAATCCGGCGCCAGGCTGCGCGCCGTCACCAACGCCCTACAGGCCGGCTCGGTGTCGTACACAAAGCCGTCGGGCAATGCACCTTCGATTTTGAACGGTTGACCGGTGGCCTCGGTGACCGCCTGCCAATGTTCAAGAATGTAGCGCCGGGTGGTCGGCTCCAGCGCCGAACCACTGCCGGTGCGCAAGCCGCCCACAATCAAATGCACGTCCACACCCGCCGCCTGCGCCTGCTCGACCAACGCATTGGCCACCGGCGCAAAGCCCCAGCACCAGGAACACATCGGGTCCATCACATAGAGCAGGCGGCGTGCAGACATGGTTCAAGCCTCGGAAGGGGTTTGCTTGTAGTTGTAGCCGATCGGGTGCGGCATGTTGCGAGCCTTGGCCAGTTCGATCTGCTTCTGCCGATCGATGGCACTGCGACGGGTCTTCTCGCTCAGCTTATCCCAGCAATGCGGGCAGCTGATGCCCGCCACATAGTGCTCGGACGCGCGGTCTTCAACACTAACCGGTGTACGACAGGCGTGACATTGATCGTAGTCACCTTCACTGAGGTCATGACGAACGGTCACGCGGTTATCGAACACGAAGCAGTCGCCCTGCCATTTGGTTTCTTCCTGCGGCACCTCTTCGAGGTACTTCAGAATGCCGCCCTTGAGGTGGTAAACCTCATCGAAACCCTGGCTGAGCATGTAGCTCGAAGCCTTTTCACAACGAATGCCGCCGGTGCAGAACATCGCGACTTTCTTGTGCACGGCCGGGTCGAAGTTGGCTTTGATGTAGTCGGGAAATTCGCGAAAACTGGTGGTTTTCGGATCGATGGCGCCTTCGAAGGTGCCGATCGAGACTTCGTAGTCGTTGCGGGTGTCGATCAACAGTACTTCCGGATCGCTGATCAGCGCGTTCCAGTTCTCTGGATCAACGTAGGTGCCGACCTTTTTGTTCGGGTCCACACCTTCGACGCCGAGGGTGACGATTTCTTTCTTGAGTTTGACTTTAGTGCGATAGAACGGCTGCTCGTCGCAGTACGACTCTTTGTGGTCGATGTCGTCCATGCGCGGGTCGTTCTTGAGCCAGGCCATCAGCCCGTCGATGCCTTCGCGGCTGCCGGACACGGTGCCGTTGATGCCTTCTTCGGCGATCAGCAGCGTGCCTTTGATGCCGTTGTCGACCATGGCCTGCAGCAGCGGCTCGCGCAGGTCGACGTAGTTTTCCAGGGTGACGAACTTATACAGTGCCGCCACGACAATCTGTTGTGTCATGGGTGATTCTCCAGGTGGCTACCCTCGTAAGGGGTGAACCGGATGCGAAAAAAAACGCGCCGGGTAAGCGGCGCGTTGCGGATTCTAGCAAAAATTGTGGGAGCCGGCTTAATGTCGACTAGCCACACCTCTCTGTAGGAGCCGGCTTGCTGCGGGCGGCGTTCCGACGATAGCGTCCGATCAGCCAGCAAAGATGTCGACTGATCCACCGTCATCGCCAGCAAGCCGGCTCCTACAAAGGGCAGCGCCGAAGATGGCGCATTTGATTAGTGCGAGCCGCCAGCACAGGTCGGCGAGGCCGGAGCCGTGTCGATCTGTGCCCATTCCTCAGGCGTGTAGGTATGCAGCGCCAACGCATGGAACTCGCCCATCAGCTCGCCGAGCGTGCCGTAGACTTTCTGGTGACGCTTGACGCGGTTGAGCCCTTCGAACTGCTGGCTGACCACCACGGCCTTGTAATGGGTCTGCAACCCACGACTGTGCATATGGCTTTCATCCAGCACTTGCAGGTGCTCGGGCTGTAACAGCCCCAGCGTCGATTCGATGCGTTGTTGCATGGTCATACCGAACTCCGCTTAAGGCTTTTTCTTGGCAGCAGGTGCAGCGGCGTTAGCCTTAGGGTCCAGCTCGTTGGTCATGTCAGCCAACAGCTTGTTGACCACTGGCACGGCGCTTTCGAGCTTGGCCTGGGTCATCTGGGCCGATTGCTGGGTCAGCTGCGGCATTTTTTCCAGGACTTTCTTGCCCAGTGGCGACTGGTAGAACGCGACCAGGTCTTTCAGCTCGGATTCGCTGAAGTTGGAGGTGTACAGCTTGACCATGTCCGGCTTCAGCTTGTTCCAGCCAATGGCTTGATCCAGAGCGGCGTTGGCTTTGGCCTGGTAGGTTTCCAGCAAGGCTTTTTTCGATTCAGGGGCTTTGGTCTGTTCAAAGCGCTGAGCGAACATTTGCTGCACTTGCATGTACACCGGAGTGCCCAATTTGTCAGCGTGCGCCAGGGTCAGGAAAGCTTCGGCACTGGCGTTGTGGCTGGCGGTATCGGCAAAAACAGGGCCGCTGGCGCAAACCAGTGCAACCGCGGTACAGATGGCACGAAGACGAGTCATCGAGTTTCCTTTTCTAGCAGGCGAGGTAAAACCCCAAGGGCGTCCATTCTGCGCCTAAAAAAGTGTGTCGCTCAACCCCAAGCCTTGTCGTGCCTGAATTAGAGGGGTTGAATGGTCAAAATACTGACCGATGGAACCACGGCCGGCGATCACGGCCTAAACTGCGCTATCAGACTGACAGGAGTGTGCATGATGAGCCGTATCGAAACCGACAGCCTTGGCCAGGTGGAAGTGCCGGATGAGGCCTACTGGGGCGCTCAGACGCAACGCTCGCTGATTAACTTCGCCATCGGCAACGAGCGCATGCCGCTGGCGGTGCTGCATGGGCTGGCGCTGATCAAGAAAGCCGCGGCGCGGGTCAATGACCGCAACGGCGATCTGCCCGCCGACATCGCCCGACTGATCGAACAGGCCGCCGACGAAGTGCTCGACGGCAAACACGACGACCAGTTCCCGCTGGTGGTCTGGCAGACCGGCAGCGGCACCCAGAGCAACATGAACGTCAACGAAGTGATCGCCGGGCGCGCCAACGAACTGGCCGGCAACCCGCGCGGCGGCAAGGTGCCGGTGCACCCCAACGATCACGTCAACCGCTCGCAGAGCTCCAACGACTGCTTCCCCACCGCGATGCACATCGCCGCCGCGCAGGCAGTGCAGAACCATTTGCTGCCGGCGATCAGCGAACTGTCGGGCGGTCTGGCCGAGCTGTCCGCGCGACACATGAAGCTGGTGAAGACCGGCCGCACCCACATGATGGATGCGACGCCGATCACCTTCGGCCAGGAACTCTCGGCGTACATCGCGCAACTGGATTACGCCGAACGGGCGATCCGCAGCGCCCTGCCCGATGTGTGTGAACTGGCCCAGGGCGGCACTGCCGTCGGCACCGGGCTGAATTCGCCGCACGGTTTTGGCGAAGCGATTGCCTCCGAGCTGGCTGCGCTCTCCGGCCTGCCGTTTGTCACCGCACCGAACAAATTCGCCGCATTGGCGGGCCATGAGCCGCTGACCACGCTGTCCGGCGCGCTGAAAACCCTCGCCGTGACCCTGATGAAAATCGCCAACGACCTGCGCTTATTGGGTTCCGGGCCACGTGCCGGTTTCGCCGAAGTGAAATTGCCGGCCAACGAACCCGGCAGTTCGATCATGCCCGGCAAGGTCAACCCGACTCAGTGCGAAGCCCTGTCGATGCTCGCGTGCCAGGTGTTGGGCAACGACGTGGCCATCGGCTTCGCCGCGAGTCAGGGGCATCTGCAACTGAACGTGTTCAAACCGGTGATCATCCACAACCTGCTGCAATCGATCCGCTTGCTGGGCGATGGCTGCAGCAACTTCCAGCAGCATTGCATCGCTGGCCTGGAACCGGATGCCGAGAAAATGGCCGAGCATCTGGAGCGTGGGTTGATGCTGGTGACGGCGCTGAACCCGCATATCGGTTACGACAAATCGGCGGAAATTGCCAAGAAGGCCTATGCCGAAGGGCTGACGTTGCGGGAGGCGGCGTTGCAGTTGGGGTATCTGACCGATGAACAGTTTGATGCGTGGGTAAGGCCGGAGAATATGCTGGAGGCTGGGGCCAAGGGCTGAGTATGCGGTGACTGTTAGTCAGTCTTCGCGGGCAAGCCTCGCTCCTACAGGGGTTGTGTCGATCACAAAATCTGCGAACAACACATCCCCTGTAGGAGCGAGGCTTGCCCGCGAAGAACGATAACGCGGTCTAACTGGCCGCCATCCGAACCTTCCGCGCCTTGAGCCCCGCAATCAACGAAGGCCCCAACGCCACCAGCGCCGACCCCAGCACCACCAGCACCGCCCCGCCATACCCCAGGCCATTGATCGTTTCGGCATGCACATACTCCGGCCATAACCAGGCCGCCATGGCCACCGCCGCGAACGTCACCAACGGCGTGATCGCCAGCGTCGCACTCACCCGCGAGGCTTCCCAGTGCGCCAGCGCTTCGGCAAATGCGCCATACGCAATCAGGGTGTTCATGCAGCAGGCCAGCAACAGCCAGCCTTGCAGCGGATTCAGTTGCAGCGCTTCCAGCGGGTGCACCCACGGTGTCAGCAACAACCCGCAGAACAGGTAAATCACCATCATCACCTGCAACGAATTCCACACCGTCAGCAGTTGCTTCTGCCCCAGGGCATAAAACGTCCAGACCGTGGACGCCAACAACACCAGCAGCACACCCGCCGTGTAGTCGCTCAGCGAGGTGAACAACTCAACCAGACGCTGGTTGAAAAACAGTCCGAAACCAATCAGCAACACCAGCAGGCCAATCCCCTGCCCCACGCTGAAGCGCTCCTTGAACACAAACAGGCTGGCGATCAGCAACATGATCGGGCCCATCTGCACCACCAATTGCGCCGTGCCAGGGCTGAGCAGATTCAAGCCCATCAAGTACAGGATGTAGTTGCCCACCAGACCGAGCACCGCCATCACCACCAGCCAGCCACCGCGCGGGCCGAGCACTTTGCGGCTCGGCAGGCGTCGGGTCGCTGCCAGATAAATGAACAGGCAGCCGCCGGACACCATCAGGCGAAACCAGGTCACCGTGACCGGGTCCATCACCAGCAGCACTTGCTTGAGCTTGATCGGCAGGATTCCCCACAAAAACGCAGTCAACAAGGCCAGGAACAAACCATAAACCCAGCGACCCGATGAAATGTGCATGCGTACCTCAAAGCCAGATGGCAAGAGCCGTCATTCTAGGCTCAGCGGTGCCTGGTACACAGGGACAGTTGGCTGCCGGACGCAAATGAAACTGTGCGGGTCGCAGCAATAAATTGGCGATGTGCCGCTGATCGGCTGGCCAGGCGTTGCAAGTGGTTCATGCATAAGCTCATTGGATCCGCCAACAGCAGCCCCCTTCAGGATACCGCCATGTACGGCATGCGCGCCCAGGACAACGCCCCCGCCGTGCACTTTCGCAGTGACCGGATGTGTCGGGTGAATGGGGAGTTGTATTTCAGTACCCGGGAAAACACCCTGGAGGGGCCGTTTGAAAACCCGGAGGCGGCTGCGCGGGAGATTGCGGCTTACATCGCGCGGATGCGGGGTTTGACCACAAAACTATAAATCGAGTCGCTTTCATCGCGAGCAGGCTCGCTCCCACAGTGGATCAATGTCGCACACCTGATCCCTGTGGGAGCGAGACCGGCTTGCCGGCGATGGCGATGTAATAATCACCACAAACTTTAAGGTTTACCGCACCGCTTCAAACAACCCGGTCGCGCCCATCCCGCCACCCACGCACATGGTGACGATGCCGTAGCGCAATTTACGTCGCTGCAATTCCCGCACAAGATGCCCGACCTGACGCGACCCGGTCATGCCGAACGGGTGCCCAATGGAAATCGAGCCGCCATTGACGTTGTACTTCTCGTTATCGATCCCCAGCCGGTTGCGGCTGTACAGGCATTGCGAGGCGAACGCTTCGTTGAGTTCCCACAGGTCAATGTCGGTCACCTGCAAACCCTTGGCCTTGAGCAGCTTCGGCACCGAAAACACCGGGCCGATGCCCATTTCATCCGGTTCGCAGCCCGCCACGGTGAAACCACGGAAGAACGCCTTCGGCTTCAACCCCAGTTCCAGCGCTTTTTCCAGGCTCATCACCAGGGTCATGGACGCACCGTCGGACAGCTGCGACGAGTTGCCCGCCGTCACCGAACCGTCTTCGGCAAACACCGGTTTCAACCCCGCCAGACTTTCCAGGGTCGTGTCCGGACGGTTGCAGTCATCGCGATCAACGACGCCATCGAGGATCTGCACCTGCCCGGTGGCCTTGTCTTCAACGCGATACTTCACCGCCATTGGCACGATTTCGTCGTCGAACAACCCGGCGGCCTGCGCCTGAGCGGTGCGCTGCTGACTTTGCAGGGCGTACAGATCCTGTTCTTCGCGGCTGACGTTGTAACGACGCGCAACGATTTCGGCGGTCTGGCCCATGGGGAAGTAGATGCCCGGCACCTGCTCTTTCAGTAGCGGGTTGATCAGGTTGTCGGTGTTGACGCTTTTCATGGTCAGGCTGATGGATTCGACACCACCGGCGACGATGATGTCGCTGCAGCCCGAAGCGATCTGGTTGGCAGCGATGGCAATCGCCTGCAAGCCCGATGAGCAGAAACGGTTGAGGGTCATGCCGGCGGTGCCGGTGCCCAGGCGCGACAGCACCGCAACGTTGCGACCGATGTTGTAGCCCTGGGCGCCTTCGTTGGAACCGGCGCCGACGATGCAATCCTCGACGCTGGCCGGGTCGATGCCCGAGCGCGCCAGCAGTGCATTGACGCAGTGGGCCGCCATGTCGTCCGGACGGGTCTGGTTGAACTTGCCGCGAAAGGACTTGGCCAGGCCGGTCCGCACGCTGTCGACGATCACCACTTCACGCATGGCATACCTCATTATTGTTGTCGGTTGAGAGTGGATCGAGCATAAGTCCAGCCGTGACCGGTCGCGACAATCATTCACCCCGCGTATGCGTCACCATCGGCTCAAGTCTTGGGCTTTTTCAGTTTCTTTTCATGCTTGTCGGACTTTTCGAACGCCGCTTCCAGCGCCTGGTTGAGCGTGCGCAAAACCTTGACCCGCGCCCAGCGCTTGTCGTTGGCTTCCACCAGCGTCCAGGGGGAAATTTCGGTGCTGGTACGGTCGACCATGTCGCCGACCGCGCCGCGATAGGCCTCCCATTTATCCCGATTGCGCCAGTCGTCTTCGGTGATTTTGAAGCGCTTGAAGGGGATCTGTTCGCGTTCTTCGAAGCGCTCCAGTTGCGTCTGTTTGTCGATGGCCAGCCAGAACTTGACCACGATCACTCCGGCATCGGCGATCTGCTCTTCGAAGTCGTTGATCTCACCGTAGGCGCGCAGCCAGTCGGCCGGGCTGCAAAAGCCTTCGATACGCTCCACCAGCACCCGGCCATACCAGGAACGGTCGAACACGGTGAATTTGGCCCGCGCCGGAATATGTCGCCAGAAACGCCACAAGTACGGATGCGCCCGCTCCTCTTCGGTGGGCGCAGCAATCGGCACGATGCTGTATTGCCGAGGATCGAGCGCGGCGGCCACCCGGCGGATCGCCCCGCCCTTGCCGGCCGCGTCGTTGCCTTCGAACACGGCGATCAAGGCGTGGCGGCGCATGCGTTTGTCACGCATCAAACCGGAAAAACGCGCTTGCTCGGTGATCAGTTGCTCTTCGTAGTCTTCCTTTTCCAGGTGCTGGTTCAGGTCAAGGCTGTCGAGCAGGTTCACCAGATCGACACTGCTGGCCAGTGGTGCGGCGCTGACTTTATCCGGGTGAATCTTCGGCCGTTTCAACGCGCCTTGCAGGCCTTCAAGCAGAATCTTGCCGACCGCCAGGCTCCGATAGCGCGGGTCCATCCCGGCGATCACATGCCACGGCGCATAGTCGCGGCTGGTGCGGCGCAGAATGCGTTCGCCATACTTGACGAACCTGTCGTAAGTCTCCGATTGCTGCCAGTCCAGCGGGCTGATGCGCCAACTGTGCAGCGGGTCGTCGGCCAGGGCCTTGAGGCGGTCCTTCATTTGCTTCTTGGAAAGGTGAAACCAGAACTTGAAGATCAGCGCGCCTTCGTCGCACAACATCTTTTCCAGGCGTTCGGCACCGTTGATGCTCTGATCGAACCGGGGTTCCTTGATCACGCCATGAACCCGGGCCTGCAACATCTGGCTGTACCAGTTACCAAAGAAGATGCCCATGCGGCCCTTGGCCGGAAGCATCCGCCAGTAGCGCCAGGCCGGTGGTCGCGCCAGTTCTTCGTCGGTCTGCTGATCGAACGTGCGGACCTCGATCAGGCGCGGGTCCATCCACTCGTTGAGCAGCTTCACGGTCTCGCCCTTGCCGGCGCCTTCGATGCCGTTGATCAAAATGATCACCGGAAAGCGTTTTTGCTGCTGAAGTTCGAACTGTGCTTCGAGCAGTGCCTCACGCAGCGCCGGCACTTCGGCTTCATAGGTTTCTTTGTCGATGACGTGACCGATTTCAGCAGATTCGAACATGGGGCGGCTCCTTCCAGGATTGAACAAGACTAGCGGATTGACCTCTCCTGCGTGGGAGAAATCCCATTTTCACTGTCTGGCCAGATCCGGACGTTGCCATGGATCAAGCAGCGACTCGGCGATCGGCTAGAATGGTCGCCTTGCCGTTGCCGAGCCTGCCATGAAACCTGTACTGCCCCACGCCCAGCTCGACTGGGACGACCAAGGTCTCCCGCGCTCGCGGGTGTTCGATGATGTGTATTTTTCCAACCTGTCCGGGTTGGACGAAACCCGTTACGTCTTCCTCGAACAGAACGCGTTGCGTGAGCGTTTCGCGGCATTGCCGGTGGACGGGAAACTGGTGATTGGCGAGACCGGTTTTGGTACCGGGTTGAATTTCCTGTGCGCCTGGCAGTTGTTCGAGCAGCACGCTGTGGCCGGTGCGCGGTTGCATTTTGTCAGTGTCGAAAAGTACCCGCTGAGCCTGCCCGACCTGCAGCGGGCGCTCGCCTTGTGGCCGGAGCTCAAGCCGTTTGCCGATCAACTGCTGGCGCAATACGTGGCGATCCATCAAGGTTTCCAGCGCCTGATCCTGGACCACGGACGCATCACGCTGACGCTGCTGATCGGCGATGCGCTGGAACAGTTGCCACAGCTGGACGCGCAGATCGATGCCTGGTTTCTCGACGGTTTCGCCCCGGCGAAAAACCCCGACATGTGGACCGCCGAACTGTTTGTCGAGCTGGCCCGACTCGCGGCGCCCGGCTCGACGATCAGCACCTTCACCAGCACCGGTTGGGTACGTCGTCTGTTGAATGCCGCAGGCTTCAAGATGAAACGCACGCCCGGCATCGGCCACAAATGGGAAATCCTGCGCGGGGTGTTTCTCGGTTGGCCTGAGGAGGTCACGAAGCCCGTCATGGCAAAACCGTGGTTTGCGCGTCCGGCCCCCCTGACCGGCGAACGTCGGGCCTTGGTGATTGGTGCCGGTCTCGCCGGTTGCGCGACAGCCGCCAGCCTCGCGGCGCGGGGTTGGCAAGTCAGTCTGCTGGAGCGTCACGGCGCACTGGCGCAGGAAGCCTCGGGCAATCCTCAAGGGGTTTTGTACCTCAAGCTTTCCGCCCATGGCACCGCGTTGTCACAATTGATCGTCAGCGGGTTCGGCCACACCCGTCGCTTGCTTGAGCAGTTGCATCGAGGTCTCGACTGGGACGATTGCGGCGTACTGCAACTGGCCTTCAATGCCAAGGAAGCGGAGCGTCAGGCGCAATTGGCCGCAGCGTTTCCCGAGGACTTGCTGCACACGCTCGATCAAGCGCAGGCCGAAATCCGCGCCGGCATCGCGCTGCAATCGGGCGGCCTGTTCTACCCCGAAGGCGGCTGGGTGCACCCGCCCGCCCTGTGCCAATGGCAAGCGGCGCACCCGAACATACAGATCCTGACCCATCACGATGTGCTGGAGTTGCGCCGAGCGCACGGACACTGGCAAGCCCTGGATGGCGAAATCGTGCTGGCCGAGGCCCCGGTGGTGGTACTGGCTGGCGCTGCCGAGATCAAGCGTTTCACTTACAGCAGCGAGCTGCCGCTCAAACGCATTCGTGGACAAATCACTCGCCTGCCACAGACCTCTGAAAGCGAGGCACTGGGCACCGTCGTCTGCGCCGAAGGTTATGTCGCGCCAGCTCGTTTGGGTGAACACACCCTGGGCGCCAGTTTTGATTTCAACTCCGATGACCTGACCCCGACCGCCGCCGAACATGCAGGCAATCTGCAAATGCTCGAAGAAATCTCGGTAGACCTGGTCGCTCGGCTCGGCGCAAATGCTTTGCAGCCTGAAGCACTTGAAGGCCGTGCAGCGTTTCGCTGCACCAGCCCGGATTATTTGCCGATTGTCGGCCCACTGGCCGACGGCCAGGCGTTCGCCGATGCCTACAGCGCCTTGAGCAAGGATGCCCGGCAAACCCCGGACATCCCTTGCCCATGGCTGGACGGTTTGTATGTCAACAGCGGCCACGGTTCCCGAGGTTTGATCACCGCACCGTTGTCAGGCGAGTTGCTCGCCGCGTGGCTGGATGACGAACCGCTGCCATTGCCAAGGGCCGTGGCCGAGGCGTGTCATCCGAACCGCTTCGCCTTGCGCCGATTGATTCGCGGTAAATGAATCCACTCAACGCTCAGGAAGCCCGCACACTCCACCCTCGGTGACTCTCAAGGCTTCCTGGGTCAAGTGCTCGAAAACAGTATTCTCCGCCGCTTCTTTTTCGGCCTTGATCACCGAGACCTGACGGAGATACTCCGCTGTCGTCAGACTCTCGGCGTTCTCGAACACCGCTTGCAGCTTTGCCGGGTAAGTCTGGTTGAGTGAATCAAATTGTCGCGGGTAGCTGCGACTCAAAAAATCCGTCCAGAACGGCTGGCGATTCAAAAACCTCATGAATGCCGGTGTCAGTTCAGCAGCTTTGATTTTTTGCTCCGCAGCATTGAGCATGGCTGGCGTCACGCCGCTCAACTGGGCATAACGCATATGCCTGGGTTGCCCCGGTAACTCAAGGGTTTCTGCCAGTCCGGTGCGAAACGCCAGGCTGACCTCCAGCGGATCCGCCTTGGGGTCCTGCGCAATCCGCGCCTGGGCAATCTGCTCCAGTTGATCGAGTCGAAACAGACCCCGCCCCAGTTTCAACAACGGCGCCGCCGAGGAGCGCCCGGAGGTCGGGTTGATGACTTTGTCCACTTCCACCGCAACCTCCAGGTGGCTGAAATTCAGCGCCGCCGAATCGGTGCAGTTGATCGGGTTGGCCGCCAACTCGAACACTTGCTCGCGCAATGGCGTATCGACCTGTGCAGCCTCCAGCACGCGCCAGACTCGCCGGGTCATGTCCTCGCGCACATGTTCAGTGTCGGCGGTATCGCCCAACTCGGCCAACAATCGAAACAGACCATCGGAGGCAGGATCGTCCTTGATCGCCGTCCAGGATGCGGTCCGTGCCGGCAACCCCCATTCGTCCGGTAACCAGAGCTCGCGTGCCCGCTGCTCATTCAACCGTTGAAGGTCGTCTTCGAGGAAACCCATGCCGATTCCGACCCGGTCGCGATAGCTTTTTAGTTGGGTGCGACTGACATTGGCAAGCGGATTGTTGCGCAGGTTAACGGTTTCACTGAATCGCCGGGGAGTGCTGAACAACCAGTCTGGCAGCACCTTTATTTCGTTATCGCGCAAATCGACCCGGTCAAGATTGGGCGGGTACGACAGGTTTTTGGGCAGCTCAGTGGCGCGGGTGTCCCGTAGCGACAGGTAGCGCAAATCAAATTGCTTGCCGACGTCCAGCGTAGCGCCGAGGCGGCGATTACCGCTCAAATTGAGACTCTCCAGCGCGCGCATCCCGGACAGTTTTTTCAGGGTCTGCTCGGTGAGTTGTAGGTCGTTGTTAGCCAGGCTCAGGTGTTTGAGTTTGGGCATCAACGAAAGCACTTCCGGCAACTGGGTCAGCTTGTTGTCATTGAGCTCCAGCGATTCGAGGTTTTTGAACGCCTTGAGAAAATAGGCCGCATCGTTGTCCAGGTCCATATTCTTGAGTGAAAGCGCCTGGACGTGATCGAAATCCACCTGAATTGGCAGCGTTGGAAGCTTGCCTGCGCGCATCCCGTCAAGCTTCAATCCCGGCACCGACATCCCCTTTTCATTGCCCAGGAAAGACAAGCGCCGCCAACCGTTTTCGATCAGATCGGACATTTGTCGACGACTCTGTCGGCGTTCACTTTTTTCTGCCGCCGCGCTCAGGCCTGCCTCATCTTTGCTCCAGAGGTCGAGCGCGCCCCGCAGAGCCTTCAATGCCTGCTGCCGACTTCTTACTTCCCTCGCCCGCACCAGTGGTTCACTGCCCAGTTCGTCGAGAAACGTCTGAGCCTCGATATCGGAAAACAATGGGTAGAGTTTTTTGACCTTGCGCATTAGCGCCCGAGGATGGGTCGAGCCAGGCGCGGGGGGATCGGCTTGCAGGCAATGAACCGACTCGTCCAGCGTCGCGCCAGACACCACCCGCCCGGCACTGGCCCGATCATCAAGACCTTTGCCCAACAAATCGCTACGCAAGCGCAAGCCATCGCTTTCGCCTGACGTGGCAATGCCCATGGTGGTGCGCTGATCCGGTGGAATCGCACGCAGAACGGCGAGATACAGACCGTTTGGTCCAGAGGCAGCAGTGCCAAGGGATTTGCCGTCGCTGCCAAATGCTTCAAGGCCGGTTGCCTTGTTGACGATGATCCGCTTGAGCGCCGCGTCTTCCTTGCCGGCACTGGCCGACAACGGGCCGGTCAGCGAACCTTCACGCAGTTCAATGCGCAGGCTGTCGCTCCAGCCATTCAACCGGGGCAACAACTGCACGGCGAGCTTTCGCGTATCGGCCTCGGCGATCTCGGGCAAATACAAGCCTGCCAATGCTCTGTCCAGCCGCACATCAGCCAGCGACTGCCGGACCCTTTGCGCCAACCCCATGGCGACACGACCACTGGTGCGCAGGTGCAGACGTTCCACGCTGGAGGCGTCCGCGATCAACTCCTGTGCCAAGCCTGCAGGCAGCTCGGGAAAAACACCGCGTATTTTTTGTACATCGCCGCTG
The DNA here is from genome assembly GCF_019956155.1 of Pseudomonas sp. BF-RE-22. Classification (NCBI taxonomy): domain Bacteria; kingdom Pseudomonadati; phylum Pseudomonadota; class Gammaproteobacteria; order Pseudomonadales; family Pseudomonadaceae; genus Pseudomonas; species Pseudomonas sp. BF-RE-22. The sequence goes on from NZ_JAHBDD010000077.1 coordinate 148,554, forward strand.
CTGCTTTGATCGTAGCGCTGATAAAGGTCCTTGAACGCCGAGCGGCGATCGGCCTTGATCGCGGCGCCGAGCTTTTTCGCCAATGCACTGCTTTGCGTGCTACCGGCGACCTTTGCACCTGACAGCGCCTCGACTTCGCTTGGGTAAAGGCCAGCCACAACGGTTTCAAGCAACTCTCCTTTGCGCAGTTGCTCTTCCGTGACTTTGACACTCAATTCTTCATCGGCCACCAAGGTCGATGACGGGTACATCGCCGTGACCTTGCGCTCACCATCGAGTACCTCGATGTAGCGCTCCGCAGGCCAACCGGGCAAGGAGGGTAATGTGTGCAGCTGCGTTTGCGCATGATCGGCGCTTCGCCAATGGCCGCTTTCCATGCTCGCAATGAAATCACTCAGTTCCTGCTCGATGCGAAATCGCTCGATGCAATCCTTCAATCGGGCGGGCAGCACCCTGTTCTCTTCTCCCAGGCGATTCAATTGACTGACGGAGCTGTCGGTGATTTTACGGAGGTTTTCCAGGCGTCCGTCGTGTAGGGCGGCCAGGCGCGGATCAATGCGTTTCAATGCGTAGAGACCGCTTCTCCATTCCTGCGGATGCTCATGTGCAAAACGCCAGCCGCCCTCGTTGTTGTGCTCGACCACCGGTGAAAAGGCATCGCTGCGGGCAGGGTGTCTGACGCGCCACTTGCTCAGGTCGGTATCGAATGCAATTTCATAGCTGGCGCCGTCAATATTGACCCATCGTTGTGCATTGACCTGATATACCCCCTTGGCATCGGCGATCCCCCCCGCTGCCGGAGCTCGCCGGTACGGCGCTACATCAGACTGCCAAAGGCGCGGTTTACCCGCCGCATTTTTGACCGCAGCGAAACGACCAAAAAAATCCGGATGCGCCGCCACAGTCCGCTTGATCAGTGAACCGGCCACTTTGGTGCCGGCAGCAAACGCCGCCATCATCGCCATGTTTTCCGCCACATTGAGCAGATGAGCCATCGCGCCGGCCTTGTCATCATGGCGCCAGTCTTCGATGCCATCGTAAACCTCACCCAACAGCTGCCCCACCGCTACGCCCATCATCAGTTGCCCGAGCACGGGAACAAACAGACCGGCGATATTGGCGATCAGCAGGCCGGTTTCTTCGTATGCCAACAGACGTTTCTGACGAACATCGGCATCCACCTCCGCCGTCGGCACGGCTAATACCAATGCATCGCTTTTCAACTTTGTGACGTGACTTTGATACAGGAAACTGAACAGTGTTGCAGGAATGCTCAGGGCCTTGAGCTCCCAGGTCTGTGGCTTGGCGGCAGAGGTCAAAAAATCGGTTCTGTTGGCTTCATCGAGGTAAGCCGCAAAAAACTCCGCGTACGTGCTGACTTTCAATTGCTGGTTCAAATACCACTGGAACAACACGAAGGTGCTGTACTCATAAAGCGGCCGGTCGGGCTCGTTCGGCATGTACACCACGCACGCGTCCGCGGGATGGTCCTTGAGCGAACGCTTTGTAAAAATCACCACGCCCCACAGGCAGGAGCCAAACAACTCCAATCCCTGCAACTGAACCGGGACGGTTTCGTAGAGGATCGGCTTGATGCCGGATGCCTGACCGGAGCCGCTGTTCAGCGCCAACCCCTGAAACATTTGAAACGCCGATTCGCCAATGTGTCCTTTCAAGTACGCGGTGTGCGCATCAACCTTCAGCGCACTCAACTTGAGCCGGCCAATGTCCAGATCATTCGCGGCAGGTTTGAAAGTGGCCTCGAAATGAGTCTGGTAACGCTTGCCCACATCCAGGTCGCGGCAGACTTTGGCAAACGCCATGGGCGTCAATCCGGGCACGCCATCCGGCACGGAAGCCACACGCACAATGCTGCCCGCAGGAAAGCCATCGTCCTCTGTCTCTTCCTCGGTGAAGTTATGCATTGCCGCCTGCAACAGGCTGCGTCTGGCGATCACTTTCTGTTTGGCAACGTCTTCCGGCGAGGTTGAGTCGGGACAACTACAGTCAAAACCGGGCAGCTCAACGCCGTCCCGTTCAACATCGAATGCCACGCCGTAGAGCCGCGTCAGTTCTTCGGTCAGTTCAACGCGACAGAACTCATTCAACGGCTTCAGCCGATCAAGCGTCGGTTGGACGCTGAACTGACAGGCCTGGAGCTCGCGCATGGCGCCGGCCAACGCGGTAATTTTTTCCGGCGTCGCATTGGTGAGCCATGGGGGAAGGGTCTTTTGCAGAGATTCAGCGGTGTCCAGATCGCCGGTCATCTGCATGAGGGCGGACAGCTGGTCTGCGGGTGTAAACGGCTTGATCGCCGGGGTGACGGGGTCCTTCGCTGACATACGCAACGTTCCTTATTGCATACAAGAGAGCCCCTGACGTTACCGCCTTCGCCAATCGATTAATAACGCAAAATTCCAGTATTTTCAGCGACTTAAGCAGCAGAATTATCAATGTTTGCACTAACTATGTACCGCACGCCGCTACGTTTTTCGGCGTACGGACGCCCCGTTTCAAACAGTGCCTTATAACTTATCAATCTAAAACTCCCATAACCGATGCGGGTCAGTTTCTGAGTACCTGCCTTTTGGGCGCGGTATCGATTGACCCTCCCCAACGGAAAAACCGGTAAGGACTTTATGTGCGGATTAGCTGGCGAGTTACGCTTTGATCATCAACCTGCAGACCTTGCAGCCATTGAACGAATCACTCATCACCTGGCGCCTCGCGGCCCTGACGCGTGGGGCTTTCACAGCCAGGGGCCGATTGCCCTTGGTCATCGTCGCCTGAAAATCATGGACCTGTCCGACGGCTCGGCGCAGCCGATGGTCGACCCTCAACTGGGCCTGTCCCTGGCCTTCAACGGCGCGATCTACAACTTCCCCGAACTGCGTACCGAACTTGAATCCCTCGGTTACGCCTTCTATTCCGGCGGCGACACCGAAGTGCTGCTCAAGGGCTACCACGCCTGGGGCGAAGCACTGTTGCCCAAGCTCAACGGCATGTTTGCCTTTGCCATCTGGGAGCGCGACGCCAAGCGCCTGTTCATCGCCCGTGACCGTCTCGGCGTGAAGCCGCTGTACCTGTCGCGCACTGGCCAGCGCCTGCGCTTTGCCTCGGCATTGCCAGCGTTGCTCAAGGGCGGCGACATCAACCCGATCCTCGATCCGGTGGCGCTCAATCATTACCTGAACTTCCATGCGGTGGTCCCGGCGCCGCGCACCTTGCTGGCCGGCATCGAAAAGCTGCCGCCCGCCACCTGGATGCGCATCGAAACAGACGGCACCACCGAGCAGAAAACCTGGTGGACCCTGCCCTACGGCCCACACGAGGATGAGAAGAATCTGACCCTCGAAGACTGGCGCGACCGCGTACTCGACAGCACCCGCGATGCGGTGGCGATTCGTCAACGGGCAGCGGTGGACGTCGGCGTGCTGCTGTCCGGCGGCGTCGATTCGAGCATGCTCGTCGGTCTGTTGCGGGAGGTCGGCGTAGAAAACCTGTCGACCTTCTCCATCGGTTTCCAGGATGCCGGCGGCGAGCGCGGTGACGAGTTCCAGTATTCGGACCTGATCGCCAGGCATTACGGCACCCAACATCATCAACTGCGCATCGACGAAAAAGAGATCATCGAGCAACTGCCCGCCGCCTTCCGCGCGATGAGCGAGCCGATGGTCAGCCATGACTGCATCGCGTTCTATCTGTTGTCCCGCGAAGTGGCCAAGCATTGCAAAGTGGTGCAAAGCGGCCAGGGGGCGGACGAATTGTTCGCCGGTTATCACTGGTATCCGCAGGTCGATGGCGCGGCCGATCCGTACGCGGCGTACCGCGATGCGTTCTTTGATCGCAGCTACGAGGATTACGCCGCCACCGTACAGCCGAAATGGCTGACCGCGAATGACGCCGCCGGCGATTTCGTGAAGGAACATTTCGCACAGCCCGGTGCCGATGCGGCGGTGGACAAAGCCTTGCGTCTGGACAGCACGGTGATGCTGGTGGACGACCCGGTCAAACGCGTCGACAACATGACCATGGCCTGGGGCCTGGAGGCACGCACGCCGTTTCTCGACTATCGCCTGGTGGAATTGTCAGCCCGGGTGCCGGGCAAATTCAAACTGCCGGACGGCGGCAAACAAGTGCTGAAAGAAGCGGCACGACTGGTGATTCCGAGCGAAGTCATCGACCGTAAAAAGGGTTACTTCCCGGTGCCGGGTCTCAAGCATTTGCAGGGCGACACGCTGAACTGGGTGCGCGAATTGCTACTGGACCCGAGTCAGGATCGTGGCCTGTTCAACCCGGCGATGCTCGACCGTTTGCTGACCGATCCACAAGGCCAGTTGACCCCGTTGCGCGGCTCCAAGCTGTGGCAATTGGCGGCGCTGAACCTGTGGCTCAGTGAACAAGGAATCTGATCGATGAAACCTCACGCCACGGCGTACAGCCAACGCTTGTTGCGCGGTCAGGCGCCCTCCTACGAACGCTTGCAGGCACGTCTGGCTGAAGACGGCAGTGAACTCGGTACCGCGCCGATTGCCGTGCATTGCGGCTGGGGCCGGTTGTTGATCGGCCATACGTTCCCCGACCCGGCAAGCCTCGCCCAAGAGTTGCTCAATGAGCAACCGGGCGAACGGGACATCGCCCTCTATGTCGCCGCGCCCCAGCAAGTGCTGGGGCTGGAGCCGGCCCAGTTGTTTCTCGATCCGTCGGACACCTTGCGCTTGTGGTTCAGCGATTACCGACAGGCGACCCGTGTGTTTCGCGGCTTTCGCATTCGTCGTGCGCAAGGCGATGCCGACTGGCAGGCGATCAATCAGTTGTATCAGGCGCGTGGCATGTTGCCGATCGACGCCCGTCTGCTGACCCCGCGTCATCTGGGCGGCCCGGTGTACTGGCTGGCCGAAGACGAGGACAGCGGCGCGGTGATCGGCAGTGTCATGGGCCTCAATCATCACAAGGCGTTCAACGATCCGGAAAACGGCAGCAGCCTCTGGTGCCTGGCAGTCGATCCGCACTGTTCGCGGCCCGGCGTCGGTGAAGTGCTGGTACGGCATTTGATCGAACACTTCATGAGCCGTGGCCTGAGTTACCTGGACCTGTCCGTGCTGCACGACAATCGCCAGGCGAAAAGTCTTTATGCCAAGCTCGGTTTTCGCAACCTGTCGACCTTTGCAATCAAGCGCAAGAACGGCATTAACCAACCGTTGTTTCTCGGCCCCGGTCCTGAAGCCGAGTTCAACCCCTACGCGCGGATCATCGTCGAGGAAGCCCATCGTCGCGGCATTGATGTGCAGGTCGATGATGCCGAGGCCGGGATGTTTACCCTCAGCCACGGCGGACGGCGGGTACGTTGCCGCGAGTCGCTGAGTGACCTGACTAGCGCCATCAGCATGAGCCTGTGCCAGGACAAAAGCCTGACGCACAAAGTGTTGAAGGCGGCCGGTCTGAATCTGCCGAGCCAGCAACTGGCGGGCAACGCCGATGACAACCTGGCGTTTCTCGACGAACACGAGCGGGTGGTGGTCAAGCCGCTGGATGGCGAACAGGGTCAAGGGGTGGCGGTGGATCTGCGGACCATCGAAGACGTCCAGCAAGCCATCGAATCAGCCCGTCAGTTCGACAGCCGCGTGCTGCTGGAAAGCTTTCACGAAGGCCTCGACCTGCGGATTCTGGTGATCGGGTTTGAGGTAGTGGCGGCGGCGATTCGCCGGCCGGCCGAAGTGGTGGGCGACGGGCAGCATTCCATCGGTGCGCTGATTGACGCCCAGAGTCGGCGTCGGCAAGCGGCTACCAGCGGTGAAAGCAAAATCCCGCTGGACCACGAGACCGAACGCACGTTGCAGGCAGCGGGTTACGACTACAGCAGCATTCTGCCGGCGGGTGAACATTTGTTCGTACGGCGTACGGCGAATCTTCATACCGGCGGTGTGCTTGAAGATGTCACGGCGATCCTGCATCCCACGCTGGCGGAGGCCGCCGTGCGCGCGGCGCGGGCGCTGGATATTCCGATGGTCGGGCTCGACCTGATGGTGCCGGCGGCGGATCAGGCGCATTACGTGTTTATCGAAGCCAATGAACGCGCCGGCCTGGCCAACCATGAGCCGCAGCCGACAGCCGAGCGGTTTGTGGATCTGTTGTTTCCGCATAGTCAGCCGGCGGTCTCTTAGTGATGTGGTGCCTGAACCGGCCCCTTCGCGGGCAAGCCTCGCTCCTACAGGAATGGGTGCTTTTGTAGGAGCGAGGCTTGCCCGCGAAGACGGCCTCACAGACACCGCAAATTACCCTCATCGAAACCATCGATGCGCTCAACTCATCAGGAGTTTCCATGACCTATAAAATCCCGGAACCCGACCTCAACTACCTGCAAAAAGTCCTCCTGGAAATGCTCGCCATTCCGAGCCCGACCGGTTTCACCGACACCATCGTGCGTTACGTCGCCGAGCGGCTCGAAGAGCTGGGCATTCCTTTCGAGATGACTCGCCGCGGCACCATTCGCGCCACGCTTAAAGGCAAGAAAAACAGCCCCGACCGCGCCGTTTCCGCCCACCTCGACACCATCGGTGCCGCCGTTCGCGCAGTGAAAGACAACGGTCGCCTGACTCTGGCGCCAGTCGGCTGCTGGTCCAGCCGTTTCGCCGAAGGCAGCCGCGTCAGCCTGTTTACCGACAACGGCGTTATCCGTGGCAGCGTGTTGCCGTTGATGGCGTCCGGGCATGCGTTCAACACGGCGGTGGACGAGATGCCGATCAGCTGGGATCACATCGAACTGCGCCTCGACGCGTACTGCGCGACCCGCGCCGATTGCGATTCCCTGGGGATCAGTGTCGGCGATTTCGTCGCGTTCGACCCGTTGCCGGAGTTCACCGAAAGCGGCCACATCAGCGCCCGTCACCTCGACGACAAGGCCGGCGTTGCCGCGCTGCTGGCGGCACTCAAAGCGATTGTCGACAGTGGCGAAGAACTGATGATCGACTGCCATCCGCTGTTCACCATCACCGAGGAAACCGGCAGCGGTGCAGCGGCGGCGTTACCGTGGGACGTCAGCGAATTCGTCGGTATCGACATCGCACCAGTCGCGCCCGGCCAGCACTCCAGCGAACATGCGGTCAGCGTGGCGATGCAGGATTCCGGCGGGCCTTATGACTATCACTTGTCGCGGCACTTGCTGCGACTGGCCAGCGACAACGAGTTGCCGGTGCGCCGCGACTTGTTTCGCTACTATTTCAGTGATGCACATTCGGCGGTCACCGCCGGCCATGACATTCGCACCGCCCTGCTCGCCTTCGGATGCGACGCGACTCACGGCTACGAACGCACCCACATCGACAGCCTCGCGGCGCTCAGTCGCCTGCTCGGCGCCTACATCCTCAGCCCGCCGGTGTTCGCCAGCGATGCGCAACCGGCCAAGGGTTCGCTGGACCGGTTCAGTCATCAGATTGAACATGACACGCAGATGGAAAGCGATACGCGGGTGCCTTCGGTGGATAGCCTGGTGGGGCAGCGGGCGGATAGCTGATCCGGAATTTTCATTGCATGGGCTGACGTCTTCGCGGGCAAGCCTCGCTCCTACAGGTTTCGCGTTGATCACATTACTTCGGATCGACGCAAAGTCTGTAGGAGCGAGGCTTGCCCGCGAAAGCGTCAGCCCAGGCAACACATCGGGTCCAGACTAGCCGCCACCCATCATTCGCCGTAGCATCGCGCCATTGTTTAGCCGAGGTGCCTATGCTGATTCCCCACGACCAACTTGAAGTCGACACCCTGACCCGCCTGATCGAGGATTTCGTGACCCGTGACGGCACCGACAACGGCGATGACACGCCGCTGGAAACCCGCGTATTGCGTGTTCGCCAGGCCCTGACCAAAGGTCAGGCGCTGATTGTCTTCGACCCGGAAAGCGAGCAATGCCAGTTGATGCTCAAGCACGACGTGCCCAAGCATCTGTTCGACTGACGCCTTCATCGCCCTTTGGTTTTTGCCAGTTTGACCTGGATGCGCTTGTAGACTTCGGCACGGTGCACATTGACGCTTTGCGGCGCGTCGACGCCGAAGCGCACCGTGTTGCCGTTGACGGCGACAATACGCACCGAAATGTCGTCACCGATGGAAATCATTTCGCCTACAACGCGGCTGAGTACAAGCATGGCATTCGTCCTTCAGGGTTATCGAACCCTGAAGATGCCCGGCACACGGCGGGCCTTCAATGCGACGAGGGCAAAACAGTCCCGCCCTACAGCGCCAGGCGAACACCTCTTAAGGAAACGTCTTACAAACTATGGCTTTGCTTCAGGCAGCGGAAAAACGCGGGCCGAACAGGATGACGCTTGCGCCGATCACACACAGCGCCACGCCGATCCAGTCAGAGCCGAGCGGGCGAATCCGTTCGACCACGGCCAGCCAGCCAATCGACGCAATGATGTAGATGCCACCGTAGGCGGCATAAGCCCGCCCCGCGTAGCTCGCCTCGACACGGGTCAGCAGCAGCGCGAACAAGGTCAGGCTGAGCAGCGCCGGCACCACCCACCAGACGCTTTTGCCTTGGCGCAACCACATCCAGAAGGCAAAGCAGCCAGCGATTTCAAACAGCGCGGCAAGAAAAAACCACAGGTAATTGAGCATGCGAACGTCTCGCGAGGATGACCGATGGCGGCCACCCTAACGGCGACGTTGTGTGCGGGCAAGTTCAGCCTGCGGTCTGTTTGGCCTTGGCGCGCATTTTATCGGCCATGAGGGTCATTTCGTCGTAGAGCAGTTGCGGGTTCTTCTGCTTCAGCGCCCAGGCCATACGGCCCTGTTCGTGGGGCAGGATCATGAATTCGCCAGCGGCGACGTGCTGATAGATGTAGTCGGCAATGTCGGCCGCACTAATCGGCGAACTTTCCAGCAACTTGCCAACCTGCGCTTTCATGGCGGGTGTCGGACCACGGAAAGAGTCCAGCAGGTTGGTCTGGAAGAACGACGGGCACACCACATGCACGCCAACTTCCTGGTGCGCCAGTTCGATCAGCAGGCTTTCGGACAACGCCACCACACCGGCCTTGGCCACGTTGTAGTTACTCATCGCCGGGCCTTGCATCAGGGCGGCCATCGACGCGATGTTGATGATCTTGCCTTTGCTTTTTTCCAGCAGCGGTAAGAACGCCTTGCAACCCTTGACCACGCCCATCAGGTTGATCGCGATCTGCCAGTCCCAGTCTTCCAGGGACAGTTCGCTGAAGAACCCGCCCGAGGCAACACCGGCGTTGTTGACGATGACATCGATGCCGCCGAGCTTGACTTCACAGGCTTGGGCGAACGCAGTCAGCTGACTGTAATCGCGCACATCGCAACGCTGGATAAAGCCATCGCCGCCGGCTTCGCGAACCAGTTTCAGGGTTTCCTGCAGACCGGGTTCGCTGACATCCGACAAAGCCAGTTGCCAGCCTTCACGTGCCCAGCGCAGCGCGATTTCGCGACCCAGGCCCGAGCCCGCGCCAGTGATCATCATGCGATTTTGCATAGCAAACAGCCTTGTTGTTCCGGGGAAGATGCGTCGAGTGTAGCGAAGGACCTTGCCCGACCCACGCTCCATCAGATTGCTGAATGGCGCAATCAAACCGCGAGCGCGCCTGTATCAACCAGGCCCCTGAAAACGAAATAAGCCTTTCTTCGAAAAACATTAAAAAAACTTGGAATTTTCTTTCAAGTGCACCAGTCGGAATTTACAAGCAGCTCGGGTTTATTGCAGTCCAGCTGACAATTAACACCAGGCAATTTCAGAACACTTCCGACAAGGAAATAGACATGGGCACAATACTAATCATTATTCTGATCCTCCTGCTGGTAGGTGGTCTGCCGGTCTTCCCTCATTCCAGAAGTTGGGGTTATGGCCCGTCGGGTATCATCGGCGTGGTGTTGGTGGTGCTGTTGATTTTGCTGTTACTCGGCAAGATATAAAGATCTGACAGGCAAAAAAAAGAGGCCCTTGAAGGGCCTCTTTTTTATTGCATCAACAGTCAGTCCGGCTTGCCGTCAACGACACCGGCGGTGTTGTCGATCAGGCTCTTGGTCGCCGTTTGCAGGAACGCTTCGAGCTTGAGTTTCAGCTCGGCAGTGCGAGGTGCATTCGGTACGATCTCGGCGTGAGGTGTCGCGCCCAGTTCGTACTGATACATCTTCGGCTCCATTTCCTTTTCTTTCGGCAAGACCAGAATCTGATCCGCCGTGACAATGGCCGTGGTCTGTTCGCTGCCCGACGGTTTGATCACGCCAAAACCGGTGTCGCCTTCCGGCAGGTCGAGCAGGTCACGCCCCCAGCACTGATGACGCACTTCGCCACCGATGCGACCCATGATGGTCGGTACGATGTCGATTTGAGTGCCTACCGTGTGGTCAAGTTTGCCGAATTTGTCCTGGATGCCGGGAGCGATCATCAGCATCGGCACGTTGAAACGACCCAGGTCCATTTCGGTGATCTGGCGCTCGTTGCCAAAACCGTGGTCACCGACGATGACAAACAGGGTTTCCTTGAAGTAAGGCTCCTTGCGGGCCTTTTCAAAGAACTGACCGAGCGCCCAGTCCGCGTAACGCATGGCGGTCAAATGCTCGTTCAGGCTGCCACGATCGGTCACGCGCTCGACCGGCAATGGCGTCGGCAAGGCGTATGGCGTGTGGTTGGACAGGGTCTGCAGCAAGGCATAGAACGGCTTGCCGTTTTCCCGTGCCTTGAGCTCGACCAGACCACGGTCGAACATGTCCTGGTCGGACACGCCCCAGGTCGGATCGGAGAACACCGGGTTGACGAAGTCGTTACGACCAATGAAGTTGGTCATGCCCTGGCTGCTGAAGAAACCCGACTGGTTATCCCAGGCGAAGTCGCCGTTGTAGACGTACACGTCGTCATAGTCGCGGGCGCTGAGCAATTGCGGGAGGCCGGACAGTTTGTGGCTGCCTTCCGGGGTCTGCATCAGGTATTCGAAACCCGGCAGGTTCGGGAAGCAGGCCATGGTGGCGAACATACCCTGGTGGGTGTGGGTGCCGTTGGAGAAGAAGCGGTCAAACAGCAGGCCTTCCTTCGACAGCTTGTCGAGGTACGGCGTGATGTTGCCCGGTGCACCGAGGGCACCGACCGAGTGACCGGCCATGCTTTCCATCAGGATCACGACGACGTTCTTGATCGGCAGAGTCTTGTCGGCCGGCGGCGTGTAATCGCGACGCACTGCCGCGGTCTCGGCATCCACCAGTTTGTCGTTCGGCATCACCAGCATGTCACGCACGATTTGCTGAGCTTGCGGCTGCGGCAGCGTGGCTTTCCAGATGTTGTCGCGATCTTCGGACATCCGGCTCTTGGCCGCCGCGACCAGCGACAATGTGCCGTTGAGGCCCAACTGGTTGGCGAAGTTGGAGTCGGTGGTGTAGACGTCACCCCAACGCAGTGGCGGGCCTTGGCGCAGAGTGCCGCGAGCCGCGACCACGCAGACCAGCAGGCACACCACGAACACGACAATGCGCGCGTACCACGGGGCGATCTGGCGCGTGCCGATGCTGCCGCCGCTGAATGGACCGCGAGGACGGGTCGCGCGGTCGGCGCCCTTGAACGCCAGGGTCAGGATCAACGTGCCCACGGCCCAGGCCAGCAGGTAGCGAACCACCGGGAATCCGTACCAAAGCATGCTCATTACGGTTTTCGGGTCTTCCTTCACGTACTGGAAGACCAGGCCGTTGAGGCGCTGGTGGAACTCACGGTAGAAGTCCATTTCCATCAGGCCGAGGAACAGCGCGATGCTCGAAGCGATGGTCAACCAGAAACGGAAGAACCCGCGGGCCGCCATGGCCCGGGAGCTGAACAGCGCCAGCAACAGCGGAATGCTGAGGTAGACCACCAGGCGCAGGTCGAAGCGCAGGCCGTTGGCGAACGCTTCGAAGAAGGTCGAGGCCGGGGTGTCGAGGATCATCTCGCGGTTGTAGACCAGCAGCGCGACGCGCAGCAGGCTGAACATGACCATCATGACCAGGGCACACAACAGCGTGTAGGCCAGATGCGATTTGACGGTCGGTTGCAGCAGGCGACTAGAAGCTCGCTGCTGACTCAGGGCGTCCGGGATTGCCATGTCGTTTTAGGACCCATTGGAAGTTGAAGTTTCAAAATTACAGCTGCGCCCTGCCCTCTGTTGGCCAGTTCTCGGCCCCGGGGTTTGCGCGGTGCGCAAATGTTGCACGATCAACCGCGGCATTGCCATTGATTACTGATCTGCACGGCTGGCGCGGGCGAATTGTCTTGGAGGCTTTGTGAAAATTTTGTGTAGTGCATATTCGGAAACACAATAAAGTCTTTCAGAGTCCATAAGTTGGGTGTGGTCATATCCGTTTCTGCGGTAACGGCGGCTTATGGTTTCGCCCTTACGGCGAGTCACTTTGGAAAAGCCCCAAAGTAACCAAAGGGCTCTTGCCCCTTTCGTTCGGTGCCTCGCTGTGGCTCGGCATGCCCTCGCTCCGGTCCTGCTCCGTGGGCACGCCGCCATCGGCCATCCATGGCCGGGGGCGGCTAACCCGGCATCCATGCCGGGTTGCCCACTGCGCAGAACCTCCACTCGGCCTCTCGAGGGGGCGACTACCGCCACAGCCGCCGAGGCGGCCTGAAAGCCGACCTGGCTCTTCAGCTGTCCGCGTTGTCCTTCTTTGCTGTGTTCACTCATTCCGGACATATGCACCGCTCCCCTGTAGGAGCCGGCTTGCTGGCGATGGCGTCGTTTCAGGCGATAGGTGTGTCGACTGACCCACCGCTATCGCCAGCAAGCCGGCTCCTACAAGGGATTGGGTTCACACGGTTTGAAATTGTAGGAGCTGGCTTGCCGGCGATGGACGTCAACGATAACGCGTGCTGCCTGAATGAACGCGTCGCCTAGACGTTTTTCGCCGGCAAGCCGGCTCCTACAGGGAACCCCATACGCTTTTGATTCTCACCACTCATCAGGCCGAGCGCAGGTTCTGCGCAGTGGGCAACCCGGCCAGGGATGGCCGATGGCGGCGGGCCCACGGAGCAGGACCGGAGCGAGGGTATGGCGAGCATTAGCGAGCCACCGAACGAAAGGGGCAAGAGCCCTTGGTGACTTGGGGCTTTTCCAAGTGACTCGCTGTAAAAGCGAAACCATAAGCCGCCATGACCACAGCAACGGATATGCACACCAATCAAACAAACCCGCAAAAAAAAGCCCCGATCAAATCAGGGCTTTTTATAGAAAGAAACAAAGCGATTACTTCTCGGCACGCTCTTTCAGGGCTTTCAAGGTATTGAACGGCGCATCAACCACAAACTTGTTGGCAATCATCGAAGGCACGCTACCACCCGGCTCAGTGTGAACCTGATAGGTCACTTCAATCTGGTCACCCTTGGGCACGAACTTCCAGAACCCATCAACCTTGGCAACCCGCACAAAACCCTTTTCTTCAGGAATGTACTTCGGCACACCCTCAAGCTTACGGGTCAGACTGCCATCGGCGCCTACGGTAGTCGTGATATGCAGCACCGAATCACGCGCGGTCACCGGCCATGGGGTATTGAACTGGGTGTAGGTCCAGCTCTGATCGCCTTCATGCTTGAGCAGCTTCTGCTGCTTGCATTCGTGAATCCACGAGCAGGCGCCCGCCACGTCTTCCTGGAGTGCGCGCAATTTGGCCATGGTGGTTTTCATCAGGGTAACGCCCTGATAAGCCTTGTAGTCAGAGCCGGCCACTTCACTCAAGGACACCTTGATGCCGTCTTCATTCTTGGCCACCTTCCAGTCTTCGGCCTGTGCGGTGGCAGTCGCCAGCAAAACCGTCAAACCACACAGCACAGCCATACGATGCAGCGAACCCATAATCTTATTCCTTATTGTTGAAGTTCCGTTCGTTGACACATCACGCCGCCGTCATCTGCTCCCACCAGCCCAGCAATCTGATCGCTTCGTCACTGCTGTTTCCGCAGACTTCGACGTCGGCTTCAAACGCCGAACACACGGCCGGACGTTCCGGTTGGCCGAAAATACTGCACAGGTTTTCGGCAGAGAGTTGTACGCAACGTTCTCCGGCGGCTTTGCCATTGGGCATACCGGGAATCGGAGAACTGATGGAAGGGGCAATGCAACAGGCGCCACAGCCTTCACGGCATTTCATGACGACGAGCTCCTCGCGACGGGTGATGTGTTAAAGGACGGGGCACAGAGTAACCGCTAAAACAGTTGTTTTAAATTACCTGTCGCCGGGTTTTTACGCTCAAACCAGCGTGACTGACCAGTCTCCGACAAAGCATCTGGCCTGCGGGTCACGCCGAGGAAGGATTTACTGCTTGAACTCCAATTCCAGCGCCGCGCCCTCGACTTCCCGACGCTCTTCGTTACGCAGTTGCAACTTCATTTCGTTGCTGATCAGTCGTCCGTTGAGCTGGAACGGAGAGCTGCCAGCCTTCTCACCGAACATTTGCGGCAACACGGCGTCGTGCCGGGGCAACGGAACTGTACCGACCGGCTTAAACTCTTCGGCCATTTCCTCAGGCAAGCTCAAATCCAGGTCAGCCGAAGGCAGTTTGGTTTTCACCACTTCACTGGCCGGTTTCGATTTGGAGGCAATGGGTGAACGTTTTTTCTGCGTAGCCGCTTTCTTTTTGACCGGTGTGGCTTTTTTTGCCGGTGCCGGTTTTTTCGATGTCGCGCTGGCGGCCGGTTTTTCCTGAGCGGAAGCCGCCAGGACGCCTTCCGAATTGAAGGTTATCAACAGGCAGATCGACAACCAGGCGGCAGGAAAAATCGGTTTCATGGATCCAACGGGGAACGGCGCTATCGGCAGAGGGCCATATGCTCGCTTGTTGGACGCGACATGACAAGCTCGGGCAGGAATTACCCGCCCGCCCGTCACATTCCGCCGGCCATCTCCTGGCAAAGCTGGGTAGCCAGCATGCCCAGAGTCATCAACGCACGCTCGGCTTCGCGATTCCAGGGAATGCCGCAGTTGAGCCGAATGCAGTGATTGAACTGCTCGGTGTTACTGAAAATCAGCCCCGGTGCGATGCTGATGCCTTGCTGCAACGCGCGCACATGAAGTTCTTGTGTATTGACCCGCCCCGGCAGACTCACCCACAGAATGAAGCCGCCGGTCGGCCGGGTCATCTGTGTGCCTTCCGGGAAATACTGCTGCACCGCGAGCTGGAAAGCGCTGAGATTTTTGCGGTACTCCTGACGGATGTAGCGCAAATGCCGGTCGTAACCGCCATTTTCCAGATACGCCGCGATCCCCATCTGCGTAACGCTGCAAGCCGAATGCGTGCTGAAGGTCTGCAAGCGCTGGATTTCCTGCTGGTACTTGCCGGCAATCATCCAGCCAATCCGCACACCCGGAGACAGGGTCTTGGAGAAGCTTGAGCAGTAGATCACTCGATCCAGCCGGTCGTAAGCCTTGAGTGCCTTGGTGCGGCCCTGCTCGAACATCAGTTCGCCGTAGATATCGTCTTCGACCACCTGAATATCGAAATCCGAGGCCAGGCGCAGCAGTTGTTTCTGCCGCTCTTCGGGCATGGTGCCGCCCAGCGGATTGCTCAGGCGCGTGGTCAGTACCAGCGCTTTGATCGACCACTGATTCGCTGCCAGTTGCAAAGCTTCCAGGCTCATGCCGGTGGCCGGATCGCTGGGGATCTCGATGACTTTCAGGCCCAGCAGATCGGCCAGTTGCAGCAACCCGTAGTAGGTTGGCGACTCGGCAGCGATCAAGTCGCCCGGCCGGGTCAGCACGCGCAGGGACATCTGCAAGGCATCGACGCAGCCGTGGGTGATCACCACTTCCGACGGATCGACCACCACGCCGGCATCGCGCATGCGAATTGCCACTTGCCGCCGCAACGGTTCAAAACCGGGGCTGAACATGTAACTGAATGCCCGTGGGCTATGGAATCGGGTGACTTTGGCCAACTGCTGATGCAGCGCCCGCACTGGCAGGTAATCGACGCTCGGCACCGCCGCGCCCAAGGGAAACACGCCCTCTCGACGGGATTCGACCAACACTTGTTGAATGATGCTGCTGCGGGTGACCAGGCCAGGACGTTCGACCCGGGCGATGTCCGGTGTCGGCGCAGTCAGGGCCGGCGTCTGGTGCACGTAGTAACCCGACTGCGGCCGGGCACGGATCAGCCCCTGATCTTCGAGATTGGCATACGCCTGCAACACCGTCGCATGGCTGACATTGAGCTGCGAACTCATCTTGCGCACCGAAGGCACGCGCTCCCCCGGCTGATAGACCCCACGACGGATGTCTTCGGCCAGTTGTTGAGCAATACGTTGGTAGAGCAAGAGATTGGTCATGACGCAGCACTCGATTTCACGGGCATTTTATTCTTGTGTGAAACAATACCGGAACAGTTTAGAAGTGTACGGGGACAGTTGCCACAATAGTCGACGGTACAGTGCAGTGTCAGCAAAATCTGTACTGCTTTGCTAGGCAATTCGCAGACACAAAAAAACCCGGCGCTGTCTGGCAGCCCGGGTTTGTAGGAGCCGGCTTGCTGCGGGCGGCGTTCCGACGATGGCATCACTGCGGTGTTTCAGACGAACCGAAGTGATGCCATCGCCAGCAAGCCGGCTCCTACGGATTGCATGGTTTCACAAGGAAGCGTCCATTACCGGGCGGCGCCGAGCAGGCCTTTTTCGTCGGAGAACACAATTTCCACCCGACGGTTCTGCGCCCGGCCCCGTTCCGAGGCGTTCGCGTCTACCGGGTATTCATCGCCATAACCTTCGACCTTAATGCGTTTTTCGTCGATGCCCAGATCCGTCAACACGTCCGCCACCGATTGCGCACGGTCACGGGACAGTTTGAGGTTTTCCTGCTTGCCGCCGGTGCTGTCGGCGTAGCCTTCGATGCGCACGACGCGCTTGGGATTAAGTTGCAGGAATTGCACGATCTTCAATACCACGCGGTTCGCCGAGTTTTTCAGCTCCGCTTCGCCGGTGTCGAACAGCACGTCGCCGAGGGTCATCACCAGGCCACGGTCAGTCTGGGTCGTGGCCAGCGCAACAATCTGCTCTTCAAGCCACTTGCCCTGCTGCTGCACGCTCAGCAGTTTGGATTCGCGCAGGGCCAGTTGCAGGCGCTGGCGCTCCAGTTCGAGCTTCGCCGCGCGCTCTTCGTTGAGTACCTGATTGGTGTGCTCCCGAGCGATTTCGCTGTAGCGCCGGCTCAGGTAGGCGTAATGCAGCACGTCGGACCCGCTGCCCCAGTAGCTGGACAGTCGATCGGCACGGGCCAGGGATTCACCGGCACGGATCACGTCTTTCGGCGCGATTCGCAGCACGTTGGAATCTTCTTTCACCTTCTGAAAGTCGGCACCCGCTTCTTGCAACGCGGCTTCACTGTGCTGACCGGCGCAGCCATAGAGACTCGCACAGCCCACGAGGATCAAGCCGCCGATAGCTTTGGACGTGAGGTTCATTGGGCATCCCCCACTTGCTTGCGCAATCGAGTGATGCGGGTGTTGAGAAGATCCAGCTTCTCTTCACTTTTGAGCGTCAGGACCTTGGCTTCGGCCAGGCGCGCGTCAAGTTCGGCCTGTTCGGCGCGCATGCGTGCATGCTTGTAAGACTGATCGGCCATATCACCTTGGGCACGGGCGAATTTATCTTCGGCCAGTTTCATTTCAGGCACGTCGTCCGCGGTGGCCCCCACGGCTTTGGCTTGCACGAGCACCTGTTCGGTCAGGCGTATTTGTTCATTCGGCGCCGGATCGGCTGCACAACCCGCCAGAGCCAGAACGGCCAGGGCAGCGAAAAGAGGTCGAATACTCACTAAAAATCCCTACTGTTTTGGGGTACTGGCGGGGGGTTGCTGTGGCTGCTGTTGCTGCGCTTTCCAGCGCTCGATATTGCGTTGCAGCACGGCTTCCGTCAGTCCGGACGCGGGCAATTCTGTCATCTTTTTGGCCAGCTGTCCGCGCAACCACGGATCGTTGCAGGCAGAGTTATGGGAAACCGCGAGGAACAGGCCGGGTTTGTCGACCGGCTGCGGGCGCGCGACGAGGTCATTGGCCATGCTCAGGGCCTGTGCGGCTGCCATGCCCGAATAGCGTCCGGCGAGGACAAATTCCACTTCCCCCAACAGCAATTTCTGAAGGGCCTGGGTCAGGTTGGGGGTGCGTACGAGGGTCAATTGCTGCTCGGCAAACGTACCGAATTCCGGGGTCATTCGAGACTTTTCCGACAACGCGCCGGGATGACCGTGAAGGTCCTGCGCCTGGTTGTAGACCAGTGGCGAGTCTTTTCGGGTCCAGACCAGGTAATCGTTTTCCAGCAACGGCGGATGGATGTAATCCAGGGTTTCCAGCTCACTGACCGTCAACGGCGCGTCGGCCAGCATGTCCATGCGCCCACTGCGCACTTCCTCCAGCGCCTGGGCGCGTTTGCCGGCATAGAGCATCTCGACCTTGATGCCCAACTGCCCTGCTACTTGTTGCAACAGGTCGGCACTGGCACCGATCAGGTGCTTGGGGTTTTGCGGGTCTTGCCACAGATACGGCGGCGCATCCGGGCTGCCGGTGACCACCAGTCGCTCACACTTGCCCGCTGCGATGGACAGCGTCGGCAACAGCGTCAGACCCAGCAGCAATGACCAACCGAACACTCGATGCAGATCCATACTCAAACCCCGTTATATCCCCTGTAGGAGCCGGCTGGCTGCGGACGGCTCCTACAGGAAGAGCAAAAAAAAGCCCGACCAAAAGGTCGGGCTCTTTATAGGTCAAGCGGCTGGATTAGACCAGCTTCTCGAACTCAGGGATGGCTTCGAACAGGTCCGCCACCAGGCCGTAATCGGCCACCTGGAAGATCGGCGCTTCTTCGTCCTTGTTGATCGCGACGATCACTTTGGAGTCTTTCATGCCGGCCAGGTGCTGGATCGCGCCGGAGATACCGACCGCGATGTACAGCTGTGGAGCAACGATCTTGCCGGTCTGACCGACCTGCATGTCGTTGGGTACGAAACCTGCGTCGACCGCGGCGCGGGAAGCACCCACGGCAGCGCCCAGCTTGTCGGCCAGGGCGTACAGGTGTTTGAAGTTGTCGCCGTTCTGCATGCCGCGACCGCCGGAAACGACGATTTTGGCAGCGGTCAGTTCCGGACGATCGGACTTGGCCAGTTCTTCACCAACGAAGCTCGAAGTGCCGGCGTTGTGCGCAGCAGCAACTGCTTCAACGGCAGCCGAACCGCCTTCAGCGGCAACCGGGTCGAAACCGGTGGCACGCACGGTGATCACTTTGACCGCAGCGTTCGACTGAACGGTAGCGATGGCGTTACCGGCGTAGATCGGGCGCTTGAAGGTGTCAGCGCTTTCAACCGAGATGATCTCGGAGATCTGGTCAACGTCCAGCTGAGCGGCAACGCGCGGCAGGATGTTTTTGCCGTTGGAAGTAGCGGCAGCCAGGATGTGGCTGTAGCCCTTGCCCAGCTCGGCAACCAGTGGCGCGACGTTTTCCGGCAGTTGGTGAGCGTAGGCGGCGTTATCGGCCACCAGCACTTTAGCCACGCCAGCGATTTTCGCAGCGGCTTCAGCCACGGCGCCAGCGCCCTGACCTGCAACCAGCACGTGGATGTCGCCGCCGATTTTGGCAGCAGCGGCCACAGTGTTCAGCGTGGCCGGGGCCAGCACTTTGTTGTCGTGTTCAGCAATAACCAAGATAGTCATTTAGATTACCTTCGCTTCGTTTTTCAGTTTCTCGACCAGTTCAGCCACCGACTTGACCTTGATACCCGCGCTGCGTGCAGCAGGCGCTTCGACTTTCACGGTCTTGTTGGTGGAGGCGGTGGAAACGCCCAAAGCGTCCGGAGTCAGCACTTCGAGAGGCTTCTTCTTGGCTTTCATGATGTTTGGCAGGGACGCGTAGCGCGGCTCGTTCAAACGCAGGTCGGTGGTGACGATGGCCGGCAGTTTCAGGGAAACTGTCTGCGCGCCGCCGTCGATTTCGCGGGTCACGGCAACGCTGTCGCCGGACACTTCGACTTTGGACGCGAAGGTGCCCTGACCGTAGCCGCTCAATGCAGCGAGCATCTGGCCAGTCTGGTTGTTGTCGCTGTCGATGGCCTGTTTGCCGAGGATCACCAGCTGAGGCTGCTCCTTGTCGACAACGGCTTTGAGCAGCTTGGCAACGGCCAGGGAAGTCAGATCTTCAGCGGATTCGACGAGGATGGCGCGGTCGGCACCCAGAGCCAGCGCGGTGCGCAGTTGCTCTTGAGCGGTGGACGGGCCG
The DNA here is from genome assembly GCF_019956155.1 of Pseudomonas sp. BF-RE-22. Taxonomy (NCBI): domain Bacteria; kingdom Pseudomonadati; phylum Pseudomonadota; class Gammaproteobacteria; order Pseudomonadales; family Pseudomonadaceae; genus Pseudomonas; species Pseudomonas sp. BF-RE-22. The sequence goes on from NZ_JAHBDD010000077.1 coordinate 168,791, forward strand.
ATGGAGACGACGACGATTTCAGTCGCAACGCCTTTCTCTTTCAGGCGTACGGCTTCTTCCACTGCGATTTCGCAGAACGGGTTCATCGACATCTTCACGTTGGCGAGGTCGACGCCGGAATTGTCCGCCTTGACGCGAACCTTGACGTTGTAATCCACAACGCGTTTGACAGCTACAAGAACCTTCATGGATTCCTCGTTACTCTCCGGTGAAAAGAAAGTCGCCTAGGCGAACCTGGCGGTTGATGCTCATCGGGCGCAAGGGCACCTCTAAAAACGCCGGCATACGTGTCAAGTGACCATCGCTCATGACGTTGATGACCGTTCGTCAGTGGTGACCAACAAGTCATTAAATATCGTGGCGTGTAAACTGCGCGCCAACACTGCGCTGCACATCACCTTGTACTGCCATCGCCCTGTCTTTAGAGGTGCTCTTGAAACCAACAGTCAGCCTACGGCGAGCGCAAAACCGACCGTATCTTGACCGGAACGCCTATTCCGGTCAATACGGCAAAATGGCCAGTCATAAGCCGCGTGACTTTGATTTCTCTGGCTTTGAGCCGATTCAAACAAACGTTTGTATTGGACGCTAAGAGTGGTGTAGATATAATGCGCCACCCAAAGAGAAAGGTGGTTCATCGATTGTCCTCTTCCTGCCTCGTGCAGGAATTCATGGATGCGACACCAAACCTCCAATTAGAAAAAAAACTGTTGAGCCTTGAGTAGGAGATAACCTGTGGAACGCGAATACATGGAATTCGACGTGGTCATCGTCGGTGCCGGCCCCGCTGGTCTTTCCGCCGCCTGCCGCTTGAAGCAGAAGGCTGCTGAAGCCGGTAAGGAAATCAGCGTCTGCGTGGTCGAAAAAGGCTCCGAAGTGGGTGCTCACATCCTGTCCGGTGCCGTGTTCGAACCACGCGCCCTGAACGAATTGTTCCCGGACTGGAAAGAACTTGGCGCGCCGCTGAACACGCCGGTCACCCGCGACGACATCTTCGTTCTCAAGAACGCCGACAGCGCGCAGAAGATTCCCGACCTCTTTGTGCCCAAGACCATGCACAACGAAGGCAACTACATCATCTCCCTGGGCAACCTGTGCCGCTGGCTGGCTCAGCAGGCCGAGAACCTGGGCGTGGAAATCTACCCGGGCTTCGCCGCGCAGGAAGCACTGTTCGACGAGAACGGCGTGGTGCGCGGGATCATCACCGGTGATCTGGGCGTTGACCGCGAAGGCAACCCGAAAGAAGGCCTGTACACCCCTGGCATGGAATTGCGCGGCAAGTACACGCTGTTCGCCGAAGGCTGCCGTGGCCACATCGGCAAGCAGTTGATCAAGCGCTTCAACCTCGACAGCGAAGCCGACGCCCAGCACTACGGCATCGGCCTGAAAGAAATCTGGGAAATCGACCCGGCCAAGCATCAACCAGGCCTGGTGGTGCACACCGCCGGCTGGCCGCTGGACATCATGGGCACCGAGAACACCGGCGGCTCGTTCCTCTATCACCTGGAAAACAACCAGGTGGTGGTCGGCCTGATCGTGGATCTGTCCTACAGCAACACCTACCTGTCGCCGTTCGACGAGTTCCAGCGCCTCAAGCATCACCCGGTGCTCAAACAGTACCTGGAAGGCGGCAAGCGCATCAGCTACGGCGCGCGCGCCATCTGCAAGGGCGGCCTGAACTCGCTGCCGAAAATGGTCTTCAAGGGCGGCGCGCTGATCGGTTGCGACCTCGGCACCCTGAACTTCGCCAAGATCAAAGGCAGCCACACTGCGATGAAGTCCGGCATGCTCGCCGCTGAATCCGTGGCCGAGGCGCTGTTCGCTGAAAAGGACGGCACCGAAGAACTGACCACTTACGTCGACGCGTTCAAGAAGAGCTGGCTCTACGACGAGCTGTTCGCCAGCCGCAACTTCGGCCCGGCGATCCACAAGTTCGGCGCCATCGTCGGCGGTGGTTTCAACTGGCTGGACCAGAACATCTTCGGCGGCAAACTGCCGTTCACCCTGCACGACACCAAGCCGGATTACGCTTGCCTGAAACTCGCGGCCGACTGCAAGAAGATCGACTACCCGAAACCGGATGGCAAAATCAGTTTCGACAAACTCAGCTCGGTGTTCATCTCCGGTACCAACCACGAAGAAGAACAGCCTTGCCACCTGAAGCTGGCCGACCTGAGCATCCCGATCGCCAAGAACCTGCCGATGTACGATGAACCTGCCCAGCGTTACTGCCCGGCTGGCGTGTACGAAGTGGTCACCAAGGAAGACGGCGAGAAGCGCTTCCAGATCAACGCCCAGAACTGCGTTCACTGCAAGACCTGCGACATCAAGGACCCTGCACAGAACATCACCTGGGTGGCACCGGAAGGTGCTGGCGGCCCGACTTACCCGAACATGTAAGTTGAATCGCTGAACATCAAGGCTCCCTAAATGGGGGCCTTTTTGTTGCCCGCAATTCATACCCCAACACGGCTCCTACAGGGGGTTGTCAGGCTGCTCGCTCATCTCCCGGATTACGCTCAAAGTAGCGCTTGTACTCCCGACTGAACTGCGACGTGCTCTGGTACCCGACCCGATGCGCCACCTGCGCCACGCCCAAGCCCTCCGCCACCAGCAACGTCTGCGCCTTGAGCAAGCGCAATCGCTTCAAATACTGCACCGGCGACAACAACGTGCTGCGCTTGAAATGCTCATGAAAGGTCGACGCACTCATGTTCGCGCAACTGGCCAGGGTCTCGACGTTCAAGGGTTCGGCGTAGTGCGCATGCAAATGGCTGATCGACGCCGCGACACGGGCGAACTGCCCCTGCTGTTCCACCAGCGCACGCAACACATCGGCCTGCGGCCCGCGCAACGCGACGAACAACAACTCGCGCAGGTGTGACGGCCCCATGATCCGCGCCTCCAGAGGATCGTGCAGACAACGCAACAACCGCTCCACACATCCGCGCATGCCGTCGTCGAGCACCACCGAGGTCATCGACTCCGGCGTCTGCGCCGCAATGTGCCGCCCCGGCGCCAGTCCCATGGCCAGCACCAATTCCCCCAGCAGCACCCGGTCAATCGCCACGGAAACCCCGAGCAGCGGCGCATTCGGCAAGGCAAAGGTTTCGCACTCGAACGGCACCGGCAACGCTTGAATCAAGTAATGCCCGGCGCCGTATTCCAGGGTTCGCGGCCCCAGATACGCCAGTTTGCTGCCCTGGGCGATGATCATCAGGCTCGGTTCATAAATATGCGGGCCACGGGCGACGTCACAACTCGCGCGCAGAACTTGCACACCGGGCAACCCGGTCTGGGTGAAACCGTCGCGGGTCGCCAGTGGCTCAATCAGCGAAACCAGCGTGGCATTGGCATCGAGATGACGGGTCAACAACATGGGAGCTCTTCACAAAATAATCACGGAAAAAGGGATGAAAGCATCATCGCAGGTCTGATTGCCCATTGGACCCAACGAACGCAGATGCCGGAGGAATAGGCATGACACCCGGAGGAATCGCCATGGCCGCGCAAAGGTACGGCGCCCAGAATGCGCCGCCTCACCTGTCACTGCTTTTTGCGAGGTCCACCATGTACACCGCCATCGGATACGCCGCCCAGTCGGCCACCACTCCCCTTGCCCCCGTGAAATTCGAACGCCGCAGCCCGCGTGCCGACGACGTGGCGATCGAGATTCTCTACTGCGGCGTCTGCCATTCCGACATCCATCAGGCGCGCAATGAGTGGGGCATTGCCGTTTACCCGCTGATGCCTGGCCACGAGATCGTAGGCAAAGTGACCGCCATCGGTGCGAATGTCACCCAACATAAAGTCGGCGATCTGGTCGGCGTCGGCTGCATGGTCGATTCGTGCCGCAGCTGCGAGGCTTGCCAGGCCAACCTCGAACAATATTGCCTCGAAGGTCCGACCATGACCTACGCCACACCCGACCGGGTCGATGGCAGCAACACCATGGGCGGTTACTCCGACAGCATCGTGGTCAGCGAGCACTTCGTGGTGCGCATCCCGGAAAAACTCGACCTGGCCAGCGCCGCGCCGATCCTCTGCGCCGGCATCACCACCTACTCGCCGCTCAAGCACTACGGCGTGAAAGCGGGCGACAAGGTCGGGATTCTCGGCATGGGCGGCCTCGGTCACATGGGCATCAAGTTCGCCAAGGCTATGGGCGCGGAAGTGACGCTGTTCACCCGTTCGGCAAGCAAGGCTGAAGAAGGTCGTCGTCAGGGCGCGGACCATGTGATCGTGTCCACCGATGCCGAGCAGATGAAAGCCGCTGCCGGCCATTTCGACTTTCTGCTGGACACCATTCCGGTGCAGCACGACCTCAATCCCTACCTCGACACGCTGCGTTTCGACGGCGTGCACATTCTGGTGGGGTTGATTGAACCGATTGATCCACCGGTCCACGCGGCCAAATTGGTGCTGGGTCGCCGCGTACTGGCGGGCTCGCTGATCGGCGGCATCGCCGAAACCCAGGAAGTGCTGGATTTCTGCGCTGAGCACAACATCACCTGCGACATCGAAATGCTCGACATCCGCCAGATCAACGAGGCTTACGCCCGCATGATCGCCGGTGACGTGAAGTACCGCTTCGTCATCGACATGGCGACGCTGAAAGTCTGATCAGACCTTAGCGGTTTATACCTTCAAGCCAAGCTCAGCCGAGAGCCGGGCCGTGACCCCTTTGATCAGGGGAATCAGCTCGGCCATTTTTTCCAGCGGCATGTACGGCACGGTGCTGGCGATGCTGATGCCGGCGACGATGCGCTTGCTGGCATCACGGATCGGCGCCGCTACGCAGCGGATCGACGGTTCGTTGTCTTCCAGGTCGAAGGCGTAACCGCCCGCCACGTACTCAATCATGCGCTGTTGAAACTGCTCCCAGGATTGCTCCGGGTGCTGTGGCCAGAACTGATTTTTCCCACCCGCCGGCAGGCTGACTTCGTACAGCCGTTGCCATTCTTCCTGCGTGTCATCGAGCATCAGCGCCTTGCCGATCCCGGTGCGCGCCAACGGCATGCGGTGGCCAACCCGCGAACGCATTTCCGGACCATTGCGCCCCGGATTCTTGTGCAGGTACAGCACCTCGTCGCCCTCGCGAATCGCCAGGTGAATGGTGTCGCCGGTCAACGCCGACAACTCATCCAGATACGGACCGGCCAACGTGACCAGCGGCAATTCCTCACGCGCCTGAAAGCCCAGCTCGATCAGCTTCGGCCCCAACAAGTACCCGACTTGCGGCACCACGCGCAGATAACGCTCGTCCACCAGGCAACTGGCCAGACGATGGGTGGTGCTGCGCGTCGTGCCGATCAGCCGGGCGATTTCCTTGAGATCGCGGGCGCCACTGGCCACGGCCTGAACCACACCCAGACCGCGAAGCAGGGTCTGAGTGCCGGTCGGCGCGGCGTCCTTGGCGATTTTTGGGGCGTCTTCCTGCATATCCAGCCTTTACCGTTGAGCGAGTGAACGGGCGGCATTATGGTCGCCCGACGGCTACGACTACAACTTGATACGCTCGACCTTCCCGACCAGCAGAATGTAGGAAAGCGCCCCCAACAACGCGAGAACCGAGATGTAGGTGATCGCCGGAGCGAACGAATCACCGCTGGCGAGGAAACCGATGACAATCGGCGTGGCAATCGCCGACAGGTTACCGATGAAGTTAAACACGCCGCCGGTCAGCCCCAACAAGCGTGCCGGTGCCAGCGTTGAAACCAGTGACCAGGTGATCGAAGCCAGACCGTTGCCGAAGAACGCCAAGGCGAGGAAGGCTATCACCAGCGGCGTCGACTCGACGAAATTGGCGCCGATGATCGAGGTGGAAATCAGCAAGCCGCCAATGATCGGCAACTTGCGGGCGAAACCCACCGTGTAGCCGCGACGGATCAGGAAGTCGGAGAAGAACCCGGAACAGAGTACGCCGACGAAAGCGGCGAGAAACGGCAACGACGCCAGCAGGCCGGACTTGATGAAATCCATGCCGCGGTACTTCACCAGGTAGGTCGGGAACCACGTCAGGAAAAACCACAACGTCGAGTTGAGGCAGAACTGGCCAAGGTAAATGCCCCACAACTTGCGCTTGGTCAGGACGATGCCGAGGTCGGTCCAGCTGAATTTCGCCTTGACCTTCGCTTGCTCGGCCTGAATATCCACCAGCCCGCCGCCTTCGCGGATCAGGTCGATTTCAGCGTCATTGGCGCCTTTGAAATCCCGTGGCTCGCGATACACCGCGTACCAGATCACCGCCCAGAGAATGCCCACCGCACCGGTGCTGACGAACACCATGTGCCAGCCAAATTCATGCTGCAACCAGGCGAGTACCGGCGTCAGGAACGCCAATCCGACGAACTGGCCGGAGGTGTAGAAACCAATGGCCGTGGCGCGCTCGCGCTCCGGGAACCAGGTGGTGACTACGCGGCTGTTGATCGGATAGGCCGGAGCTTCCAGCGCACCAACCGCCATGCGCAAGACGAACAGCGCAATGAAGCTGGCGGCGAAACCGAGCATCACCGTGGCGATCGACCACAGCAGCAAGGCGAGGCTATAAAGGATGCGCGGCGGAACGCGATCCACCAGCCAGCCGCCGGGGATCTGCATGGCGGCGTAGGTCCAGCCGAACGCGGAGAAAATCAGTCCGACGTGGATCGGGTCGATGCCCAGGTCACTGGTCAGCGCCGGGGCGGCGATGGACAGGTTGCTGCGGTCCAGATAGTTGATCACCACGGTGATGAACAGCAGGACCATGATGAAAAAACGCTTGCGGCTGGGCGCCACCAACGACGCCTGCCCGGTGAGGGTTTGCGGTTGCATGGGGAATGCCTCTTCTTATGTTTATTGAGGTCGATGTGGAACTGGAATGATGCCGATCTCCCTGTCCATGGAGATCAACCTGTGGGAGCCAGCCTGCTGGCGATCGCGTTGGGTCAGTCACCATGAATGCTGGATGTGCCGACCAAATCGCCAGCAGGCTGGCTCCCACAGGGATTTGCGGTGGGTCAGCGATCACTCACCACTCGGCAAAACTGCCATCGGCATGGCGCCAGATCGGGTTGCGCCAGCGATGCCCGACCGCCGCGCGTTCGATCACGTACTCCTCGTTGATCTCGATCCCCAGGCCCGGGCCGTTCGGAATCTTCACGAAGCCTTTGTCGTAATCGAACACTCGCGGATCCTTGACGTAATCCAGCAGGTCGTTGCTCTCGTTGTAGTGGATGCCCAGGCTCTGTTCCTGAATGAACGCGTTGTAGCAAACCGCATCCAGTTGCAGACACGCCGCCAGTGCAATCGGCCCCAACGGGCAATGCAGCGCCAGCGCTACGTCATAGGCTTCGGCCATGTTGGCGATCTTGCGGGTCTCGGTGATGCCACCGGCGTGCGAGGCATCCGGCTGAATGATGTCGACATAACCTTCGCTGAGCACGCGCTTGAAATCCCAGCGCGAGAACAGACGCTCACCGAGGGCAATCGGTGTGCTGGTCAGCGGTGCCAGCTCCTTCAGCGCTTCGTAGTTTTCGCTGAGCACCGGCTCTTCGATGAACATCAGTTTGTACGGATCGAGTTCCTTCATCAGCACCTTGGCCATAGGCTTGTGCACCCGGCCATGGAAGTCCACACCGATACCGACGTTCGGGCCGACCGCATCACGCACGGCGGCGACGTTGGCCAGGGCCAGGTCGACTTTCTCGAAGGAATCGAGGAATTGCAGCTCTTCGGTGCCGTTCATTTTCACGGCGGTGAAACCACGGCTGAACGCTTCTTTCGCGGCGCGCGCGGTGTCTGCCGGACGGTCACCGCCAATCCACGAATAGACACGAATCTTGTCGCGCACCTGACCACCGAGCAGGTCGCTGACCGACACACCCAAGGCCTTGCCCTTGATGTCCCACAACGCCTGGTCGATACCGGCCAGCGCACTCATGTGGATCGCACCGCCCCGGTAGAAGCCGCCGCGATACAGCACGGTCCAGATGTCTTCGATGTTGCGTGGGTCTTTGCCGATCAGGTAGTCGGACAATTCTTCAACGGCAGCCGCCACCGTGTGGGCACGGCCTTCGACCACGGGTTCGCCCCAACCGGTCACGCCCTCGTCGGTTTCCACTTTCAGGAAGCACCAGCGCGGCGGAACGATGAAGGTGGTCAGTTTGGTGATTTTCATCTCTTCTCTCTCTTGTTAGATGCAGCGCGCTCGGCGCCAAAAAAGTCTTAACGCAGAGCGTTCCATGCAGCGACATACGCCTTGGCGTTGGACGCCACTTGCGCCGCCGTCATGCCCGGTTTGAACAACCCGGACCCGAGGCCGAAGCCCTTCACGCCCGCATCGATAAACACCTGCATGTTCTCCGGGGTGATCCCGCCCACCGGCGCCAGAATCGTCCCGGCGGGCAACACCGCCAGCCAGGCTTTTACAACCGCCGGGCCCATTTGCTCGGCGGGGAACATCTTCAGCACGTCCGCGCCTTCAGCCAGTGCAGCGAACGCTTCGGTCGGCGTCGCCACGCCAGGCGACAGGAACAACCCGGCGGCCTTCGCGGCGCGCAACACTTTGGGATCGCTGTGGGGCATGACGATGACCTGCCCGCCGGCGGCTTTCACTTGCTCGACCTGCTCCGGAGTCAGCACCGTGCCCGCGCCGATCAGGCAATCGGCAGGCAAGGTACTGCGCAGGATGCGGATACTTTCGTACGGCTCGGGGGAATTGAGCGGCACTTCGATGACGCGAAATCCGGCTGCGTAAAGGACTTCTCCGATAGCTGCCGCTTCCTGCGGGCGCAGGCCACGCAGGATTGCGATCAGACCGTTTTGCGCCAATGCTTGTTTGAGCATGTCAGACCTCCAGTCAGGTTTAACGGGATGGGTTTGGAGTGATCAGCCCGGCGGCGAGCGCCAGTTGCCACAACCCGCGTTCGGTAGCCTGTTCGGCCAGCGTCACTCGGGCAAAACCGCAGGCGTCGAGCGCCCGGCTGTAACGGGCACAGAGTTGGGAATTGCCGATGAGAATGATCGACGGCAGATGAACGCTGTTGCGCCGACGCCGCTGAACCGTGGCCAGCGCCGACAGCTCATGGCCGATCAACAGGCCGGACAAATAATCCGGTTGCGCACTGCCGCTCAGTTCGCCGGTCAGCCCGAGGCTGCGGGCACTGAACAGCGTCGACAGCGGGCCGATTTCGCCGTCCGCCGACAGGGCCACTTGCACGCCACGGTCAAACGCGTCGCCATCGAAAGACCCACCGCGTTGCTGGGTGCGCCCCAGAATGCTGTGTTCGCTGAGCACCGCGAAGACTTCACCGGTCATGAAGGTGTCGAAATGCACGATGCAGCCATCGGCCACTTCCACCCATTTCGAATGGCTGCCCGGCAGGCCGATCAACAGATCGCTGCCCGCCCCGCCCGCCAGGTTTTGCAGCACGCCGAGGACCTGGGTTTCTTCACCGCGCATCACGTTCGGCAGGCGCGAACGCTGAATCACGCCCGGCACGATGTGCACATCGACACCGCGAAGACTGCGAATGGTTTGTAGGGAAGTTCCGAGATTGGCAACGTTTGCCGGCGTGTCACGGTAGGCCGCTTCGCGCCAGCCTTGTGCGCTGCCAACCATGCCGCAGGCAATCACCGGCAAACCGGGTTGCTCATCGAGCCAGTCACCGCAGGCCTCGTCAAAGGCCAGTTCGAAACCGTCGGTGCATGCCAGACCGTTAATGATTCGCGGCGTCCGGGGCAGCTGCATGATTCCCGATGACAGCGAACGCTGTTCGAGCACCTGGCCACCTGCGGCGAGTTTGTAAGCACGTAATGAGGTTGTCCCCCAATCGAGCGCGATCAATTGCGCCAGCATCGCTTCACCTGTTTTGTTTATTGGCAGTGAGTGAGCTGGACTATAAACCCTGACACGATCAAATCTCAATATATAAATATACATCCCATATTTTGGGATAAACCCAAAAAAAGATCGCAGCCTTCGGCAGCTCCTACAGTGGGTCATCTACACCCTGTAGGAGCTGCCGAAGGCTGCGATCTTTTAAGCAATCAATTGCCCGCAGCAAAATCCCTTAGCACCGCACCATCCATCCGATACCGAACCCACTCTTCCTGTGGCTGCGCACCCAAGGATTTATAGAACTCGATAGCCGGCTTGTTCCAGTCCAGCACGCTCCACTCAAAACGCCCGCAATCATTGGCGCAGGCGATTTTCGCCAAGTGGCGCAGCAGGGTTTTACCGGCACCGCCACCGCGCTGTTCGGGAGTGATGTAGAGGTCTTCGAGGTACAGGCAGTTGCTGCCCAGCCAGGTGGAATAGCTGAAGAAGAACACCGCAAAGCCGATCGGCAAACCGTCGCGCAGGCAGATCAGGCCGTGAGCGGTGGCGCCTTCGCTGAACAGGCTGCGCTCGATGTCGGCGACGCTGGCGATGACTTCGTGGCGGGCACGTTCGTAATCGGCCAGTTCAGTGATGAACGCGAGGATTTGCGGAGCATCGCTGGGGGTCGCCGGGCGGATTTCGATCGTCATGGACGTGCCTTCGTCAAAAGTGGAAAACGCCATACTAAGTCGGCGCGCAACGCTCGTCACACTGGAAATTCAAAGCTGATCTATGGAGGATGTGGAGCCGCTGCCCCAACCGTTTTCACTTAACAGGACGTTTATGACGACTGATGCTTTCGCGCCGCTGCCAATCCTCGCCGCCAGGTTGCTGCCCCACGCACTGGAACCCTCGGAAGATGGGGCTCACGATCTGTCGCACCTGCATCGGGTCTGGCACAACGTGCGCACTCTTCATGCCGAGGAAGGTGGCGATATTGAAGTGCTGCTGGCAGCGGTGCTTTTGCATGATTGCGTGTCGGTGGAGAAGAACTCGCCGTTGCGTTCGCAAGCATCGCGGCTGGCAGCCGAGAAGGCCTCTGCAGTGTTGACCGACATGGACTGGCCCAGCGCAAAAATCAGCGCCGTTGTACACGCCATCGAGGCCCACAGCTTTTCTGCCAACATCCCCCCAAGTTCCCTCGAAGCGAAAATCATGCAGGACGCCGACCGTCTCGATTCCCTTGGCATGCTCGGCGTTGCGCGCACCTTTTACATCGCCGGTCGCATGGGCAGCGCGCTGTATGACCCACAAGACCCGGAAGCGAATGCGCGGGAATACGATGACAAGCGCTTTTGCCTCGATCATTTCCAGACCAAGCTGCTGCACTTGGCAGACGGCTTCCAGACCCTCACCGGGCAACGCCTGGCCCGCATCCGGCATGAACGTTTGAAAAATTTCATGGAGCTGTTCAAGGAAGAAATCGGCATCGGCTGAGTGCATTACTCCGCCCACCACTAATCCTGGAATCGAGAACCTCAGACCTAACATCGGCGCCTTGCATGATAGATAGATGACACTCTCCGTTATCGGGTCAAGGAAGCGCGTCATGTCTACTGCTCCACCTCAGGTCTCCAGCAAACTGTTCGGCCTGTTTTGCCTCGCCAGTTATTTGCTGTCGCTGTCCTATGGCTCGACGTTTTTGCTGTCGCTGTTGATCGGCTCGCGCGGCGGCAATGAACACGATGCCGGGAGCGTGATTTCGGCGGCGATGCTCAGTACGTTTGCGGCGGTGATCGTTTCCGGGCACTTGTCCGACTGGCTTGGCGCGGCGCGTTCGATTGCGCTGTTCGGCGTGCTGCTGGTGGCGGCCAGCCTGGGTTTTGCACTGACACCGGGCTTCGGCCATCTGCTGTTGTTTTTCGGCTTGCTGCTGGGTTTGGGCTGGGGCGTTTTCTATACGCTCGGGCCGATCATCGTCGCGAGCCTTGTGACGCCTGCCCAACGGGCCAGATATTTTGCGCTGCTGTCGGGCAGCATGATGACCGGGATCGGCAGCGGCCCGTTGCTGGGCCGCGCGGCCAGTGCGCTGGGCTATCCCGTAACGGCGGCGTTTTACCTCGCGGCGCTGGCCAGCCTGATTGGCGTGTTGCTGTTCTGGCGCCTGGATGCGCAGCTGAAAAAAGCGCCTTCGCCTACCGCTGCGGTCGCACGCATTTCCTGGCGCGCAACCCGGCAGATTTTGTCGTCCCGCGCAGTGTTCCCGATCCTCATGGTCGGCCTCGGCGGCTGTGTGTTCGGTGGTCTGTCGAGCTTCCAAACCAGCTACGCGGCGTCTCGTTCGCTGGATTACTCGCTGTTCTTTTTCGGCTTCATGGGCGCGGCGATCAGCAGCCGGATGGTGATTGCCGGGTTCGTGGTCAAGCGCGATCCGTTCCGCGCGTCTTGCCTGTTGTCGGGACTGATGATGGTTTCGATTGTGATGTTCGGTTTCGTGGTCGACAGCGGCTTGAGCTACGTGCTCGCGGCGATAATGCTCGGGGTCGGTTACGGGTTGACGTATTCGGTGATCAACGGCCTGGCCGCGAATGAAGCGCCGCACGGCACCACCGCGCAAGCGTTGCTGCTGTTCAGCCTGTCGTACTTCATTGGTGTGTTCGGCTTTCCGTTGCTGGCCGGGAAGATCATCGTCGAACACGGGATGGCGACACTGTTGCTCACCGTTCTCGCCGTGGCGCTGTTGAACTGGCTGATCACCGTGGGCCGCCTGATCTGGCGCCGCTACACGGTCAAAACGTTGCAAGAAGCCTGAACCGTTCGTCGTTCATCAGTATCCATGAACGTCGATGAAAACCGATCAAGCTTGGTGCGGCTGGGGTTGAGGTGGCGCGCAAGCTGGACGAGTAAACGTTTGAGGGCCCCTTCGCGGGCAAGTCGGGTCGCCGCATCGCTCGCTCCTACAGGGATCGCGTGATTCCTGTAGGAGCGAGCGATGCGGCGACCCGACTTGCCCGCGAAGACGTCAGATCAGGCGCCGAACGTTTTACTGATCAACGCATCCACCTCGGCAGTCCCAGGCGAAGTCGCCGGCCCCCACCGAGTCACCGCCAGCGCCGCTGCCGCATTCGCCCGCCGCGCCGCTTCACCCGCAGACAACCCTCGCGCCAACCCGGCCACAAACACTCCGGCATGGGCATCCCCGGCGCCGTTGCTGTCCACCGCCTCAACCTTGAAACCCGGCACGTGCTGACGCTCGCCATGCTGATGAATCCAGCACCCTTGCGGACCGTCGCGGACCACCATCAACACCTTCGACGGCAGATGATCGGCCAGTCGATCCAGCGCCTCGGCAATGTCCGACGCCCCGGTAAACCGCAGCGCCTCGACGCTGTTGCTGGTCCACACATCGATGCGCGGCAACAACGCCTGCATCAACGGCGCATCGGGTGATTCCACCAGCGGGCCCGGGTCGAACACCACGTTGATCGCACTCGGCAAATCCAACACCCAATCCACCAGCGCCTGAGCCTTGCCGACATGCAGCAGGCTGTAGCCGCTGACGTAGACATAGTCGCCCGCCTGCGCCGCTACGCTGTTCAAATCCTCTGCGGACACTTCACCTTCGGCGCCGATGTAGGAAACGAAGCTACGTTCAGCCGAGGCGTCCGTGATCGCCACGCACAACCCCGTGTCTCGTTCAGCACTGTGAGCAATGCCGATGCGAATGCCTTCAGCCTTCATCGCCTCACGCGCCAGGTCGCCGAAACGACCGTTGCCGTGACGGCCCAGGTAAACCACCGGCAAGCCATTACGCTGAGCGGCGGCCATCACATTGAACCCGCCACCCGCTTCGAAACTGGCGGATTGCGCCAGTACGTCGCCGCCGGGTTGAGGCAGTTTATCCACGGCCATGACCAGGTCGATGATGACCTGGCCGGTGTGCAACATCTTAGGCATGAGCATTCTCGAGCGACGCGGCGCGGCGATCCCTGGCCCCGCCGAGTACAAAATAAATCCCGCCGGCGACCAGGAACGTCACGATCCAGCCGAGGCCGTTATGCCCCAGCCACGAGTCGGAGAGGAACCCGCGGAACCAGACGGTTTGTTCGGTGGTGCCAATGGTGGTGAAGCTGAAACCCAGCACGATCGCTAGGGCCCACGCGCCGAAAGCACGCCACTCGACGCCGCCGCGATACCAGTAGGCGCTGCTCGGGCTGACGTCCAGCAGGTCTTTGGGGCTGTAGTAATGACGATGAATCAGGTCAACGACGAAGATCCCGACCCACGCCGTGATCGGCACGGCCAGCAGCGAAATGAAGGTGATGAACGGGCCGTAGAAACTGTCGGCGATCAGCATGAAGTAAATCGAACCGGCGAAAATCGCCACGATGTCGACCACCACGGCGTAGACGCGCTTGACCTTCAGGCCGAGGGTCAGCGTGGTCAAGCCGGCGGAATACACCGACAGGTTGTTCGACAGCAGCAAGCCGCCGAACGCGGTGATCAGGTACGGCACGGCCATCCAGGTCGGCAGCATGTCGCGGATTGCGATGATCGGGTCAGTGGCCGACGCCAGGTCGTTGTTGCCCACCGACAGCAGGCCGCCGAGGGTGATCAGCAACACCAGCGGGATCCCCGCACCAAACGCGGCGGAAGCCACCAGACGTGCCGCCTTGACGCTGCGATGCTGATAACGCGACATGTCCGCGCCGGCGTTGGCCCAACCGATCCCGGTGCCGGCGGCCATGGTGCCGACGCCGATGATCATTGCGCTAAGCGGTGCAGGCGTGGCGTTGAACACGGCGCTCCAGTCGATGGTGGCGCAGAGGAAACCGCCGACCAGAATGTTCAGCGCGCCGAACACATAAGTCGCCCACTTCTGAATCACCAGCAACGTCGCGTGACCGAGGCCGGACACCGACAAGGTCAGCAGCACGAAAATCGCGATGAAGATCAGGGTCAGCACCGGCGCGCTTTTGGCTTCCACCGGCGAGCCAAACAGGATCGAGCACAGCGACAGCAACACGAACGCGGCGGTGGTGGTGTTGACGGTTTCCCAACCCAGCCGCGACATCAGCGAAACCAGGGTCGGGCCGATGTTGCCGCGTACGCCGAAGATTGCCCGCGACAGCGTCAGGCTCGGTGCGCGGCCACGGCGACCGGCGATGGAAATGATCCCGACGACGGCAAAGGAACCGGCAGCGCCGAGGATCGCGACGATGATCGCCTGCCAGATCGCCAACCCGCGAAACGCCACCAGCGTAGCGCCGAGCGGCAGACCGAGGATGGAAATGTTAGCGGCGAACCAGACCCAGAACAGCTGCAGCGGATGCCCGTTGCATTCGGCTTCCGGCACCGGCTCGATGCCTCGGGTTTCCAGTTGCCCGGCGCTTTGCCCGGCGTTCGATGAACTCATGTGAAATGCTCCTGTTGCCTTTGTTGTGGTTATGGGCAATGACGGAAGACGAAAACAACATCCCGGCTGTCCTGGCCAAGTCAGTGCGATCCATTGCGGGTGAAATATTCAATATGCGGCGCGCCCTTCGCGAGCAAGCCCGCTCCCACAGGGATCGTGCAAACCTCACGGGACACGCTGTACCTGTGGGAGCGGGCTTGCTCGCGAAGAGGCCAGTCCAGTCAACGCAAAGCCAAAAGCCCCTGCACCAACGGCTCCAACTCCAACGAGTTAACGGCTTTGACCTTATCGATCATCGCCACCGGCCAACTCTCAAGCCCCAGACAAGCCCCGAGCATGGCCCCCAGAATCGCCGCGATGGTGTCGGTGTCGCCACCCAGACCTGCGGCCATGCACAGCGCGTCGAAGGCATTTATTTCACCGATGGCCACTTGCTGCGCCAAGGCAAACGAAACCACCACTGACTCCTGCGAAGCCACCGACGTGCCGATCACGTCGTACATCAAATCCGCCAGCATCGCCTTGTCGCTGTCGACGCTGATCGTCCGCGCCCAACTGATGCGCGAGGCAATGCGTCCGCCCGCGACCCAGTGACCGTGGCTTTCCGCTTGCTGGGCGATTTGCTGGCCGAGGTTCAATGCCTCGCCAAGGTCCATGCCGTTGATGCCGGCCGAGACCACCGCCGCCACCGCCGCCGCGCTGGAAATGCCCAGCGTGGTGTTGTGGGTGACCTGGCAGGCTTGCACCACGGCGTTGATGAAACGCTCGGGATTGCGGACATCCGCCGAAATGCCGACGGGTGTGATGCGCATCGCCGCGCCGTTGGTGGTGCCGTAGCGCCCCGCTTCTTCCGGCGAATGACCGGCGAGGATCATCTCGATCGCCCGTTTGGTCGACGGCCCGAGCAAATCCTGCGAGCCCTTGGCCTGCATCGCGGCTTCCCATTCGATCAGCCGTTGCGCCAGTACCGACGGCTCGATCCTGCCCTTGCCGTCGATCAACAACTGACCGACCAGAATTGCCTGTTCGGTGTCGTCGGTGATCGAGCCTTTAGGCATGTTGGCCGCAATCGGCTGATTGGGGCCGGCGTCTTGCAGATCGGTGATTTCACCGAAACGCGCCTTGATGACGGCGCGGCTCAGCGATTGCGTCGGCATGCCCAGCGCATCGCCCAGGGCCAGTCCGTAAAACGCGCCCAGTGCACGATTGAGCGCGGTCATTGTGGGTTTCCAAATTGCAGGTGCAGGCGAAAGTGCACGGGATCGAGCAGGCTTTCGACCTGCTCCATGAAGCGGTTCTGCCGGTCGTAGGTGGTGCGCAAGGCTTTGAGGAACACCGTGCCGACCGGACGACCGAGCAGCTCGGCGTCCTCGGCGTTCAAGGGTTCGGCGCCGATCCATTGATCGCCGCGCTCGCCGATGTAGCCGTACGCGGCCAGGGTGATGGTCAGGGAATTGTCGATCAGGCCGACACGCGGCAGGCTTTCCAGGCCTCCGGTGGCGGGCATCAATGAGCGTTCGAGGGAAACCAGCTTGCCGTCGGTGGAACGACGGCGGCGGTCGAGGGTGATGAATTGGTCAGTGCCGAAACGCGGCAGCAGGTCGGGGCGAGTCACCGCCTCAAGCCGCAGCACTTCGGTATTGATCAGCGCCCCGCTGTCGGCCAGCGCCTGCGCCCAACCGCTGCGCTGATCGAGCACCACCCCGTCGAACGTGACGATGGAACCGACACCACTTTGCGTCGCGATGTAGTTGCGCCGTTTCAATTCGGCCAGGGCTTCACGCAGCGTACCTCGGCTGACTTTGAATTCTTGAGCCAACTGATGCTCGCCCGGCAACTGAAAGCCGTCCTCCATGAGGCCGCTTTCAATGCGCCGGATGAGCTCGTCGACCACCCGTTGTTTCTTGTCAAATCGTACCTGTCTAATCATGTACAAATTGATACCCGAAACGACTTGTAACAGGCAAGACATATTTAGGGGGGGGGGTGACGGAAGGATGCGGTCGCGAGGTGAATCAGGTACATCGCCTTCGCGGGCAAGCCTCGCTCCTACAGGTTATATGTCAGTCGCGTAATACGTGCCCGACACATGACCTGTAGGAGCGAGGCTTGCCCGCGAAGGGGCCAGCACAGACAACAAAAATCTCAGCGTTGTTTCAGGCGGTCGATAACCACAGCCAGTAGCAAAATCGAACCACGAATCACGTACTGATAAAACGTATCGATGTTCTTCAGGTTCATCGCATTCTCGATGATCGCCAGAATCAACACCCCGGCGATCACATGCCGGATCATGCCGATCCCGCCACTGAGCGAAACCCCGCCAAGCACACACGCCGAGATCACCGTCAGCTCGAAACCCTGGC
Organism: Pseudomonas sp. BF-RE-22; assembly: GCF_019956155.1. Taxonomy (NCBI): domain Bacteria; kingdom Pseudomonadati; phylum Pseudomonadota; class Gammaproteobacteria; order Pseudomonadales; family Pseudomonadaceae; genus Pseudomonas; species Pseudomonas sp. BF-RE-22. The sequence goes on from NZ_JAHBDD010000077.1 coordinate 186,375, forward strand.
CGATCATCGGCTGGCCGGAAGTCATCCGCGACGCCAGAATCACCCCGGCCAACGCCCCGATCACACCGTGCACGGCGAAGATGATGATCTTGGTCCGGTCAACGTTGACCCCGGCCAGCAGCGCCGCTTCCTGGTTGCCGCCGATGGCCATGGTGTTGCGCCCGTAGGTGGTGTAATTCAGCAACCAGCCGAAAAACAGGAAGCAGGCTATGGTGATCAGGATCGGCACCGGCACGCCAAACAACTGGCCGTTACCGAAGACGAAGAACGACTCCTGCGACACGCCCACCGCTTTGCCATTGGCAAAAATGTAGGCCAGACCGCGAACGATCTGCATGGTCGCCAACGTAGTGATCAATGCATTGACCCGCAGCTTGGCGATCACGATCCCGTTGATCAGCCCGACGATCAAGCCCATGAACAGTGCCGCCACCACACCGAGAAACACGCTGTCGGTGTCGCGCATCACCACCGCCGCGACCACGCCGGCACAGGCAATCACCGAGCCCACCGACAAGTCGAAATGCCCCGACGCCAGGCAATACAACATGGTGCATGCGGCAATCCCGGTGGTGGAAATCGCCAGGCCCAGACCGCGCATGTTCAGCGGCGAAAGGAAGTTGTCGATCAGTAAGGTGCAGAGCACAAAGATCCCGACGGCCGCGAGCAGCATCACCCAGTCATCGAGAAAGCGCCGCAGGTCCAGAGGTTTGCGCTGGGTGGGCAGAGCGTTGTTTTGGGTTGTCATCATAGTCACCTCTCAGTTCGCCACGCCGTCAGCACGGTGGCGCGGCAAAGCCAGTTGCAGCAGGTTGGATTCGTTGGCCTCGTCACGGGACAATTCGCCGCGCATCGCGCCTTCGCAGAGCACCAGGATGCGGTCGGAAATACCCATCACTTCCATCAGGTCGCTGGACACCACGATCACCGCGATGCCGCTTTCAGCCAGGTTATGGATGATCTGGTAAATCTCGGCCTTGGCGCCGATGTCGATGCCGCGAGTCGGTTCATCCAGAAGCAGCACTTTCATCGGCATCGACAGCCAGCGGCCGAGAATCGCCTTCTGCTGATTGCCGCCGGACAGGTACATGATTTTCTGCTCCGCGCTGGGCGTCTTCACTTTCAGCGCCTTGATCTGCTTGTCGGCGTTGCCCTTCTCCCACAGGCCGCGCAACAGGCAACCGAAGGTGGAATGGGCGCCGCGCGCGCTGATGTTGATGTTCTCGGCAACGCTGGAGAGCGGCATGATGCCCTCCTTCTTGCGGTCCTCGGGACACAGCAGAATGCCGGCGGCAATCGCATCGCGGGGTGAACGCAGTTTCAGTTCATGACCACGCAATTCCAGGCGCCCGGCGGTGTTGCGCTCAAGTCCGCTGAGCATGCGGAACAGCTCGGTTCGCCCTGCCCCCACCAGACCGAACAGCCCGAGGATCTCGCCTTTGTGCGCATCGAAACTCACCGGCTCACGCAAGCCCGGCCCGAGCAGACCGTCGACCCTCAACGCCACCGCGCCACGCTTGCGCGGGCGGTAATCGTAGATGTCCTGAATGTCGCGCCCGACCATGCACGTAACCAATTGATCATGGGTCAGCTCGCTCATGTCCTCGAAGGTGCGCACGTAGCGGCCGTCCTTGAACACCGTCACCGCGTCGCAGATGCGGAACACTTCTTCCATGCGATGGGAGACGTAAAGCACCACTTTGCCTTCGTCGCGCAGGCGCCCGATGATCGCCATCAAGCGATCGATCTCCCGCGCCGAGAGGCTGCTGGTCGGCTCGTCGAACGCGATCACATGCGCGCCACGGGACAACGCCTTGGCGATTTCCACCAGTTGCCGCTGCCCGAGGGACAGGCGCCCGACCTTCTCCTGCGGATCGATTTCATCGGCCAGGCCCTTGAGGCAGGCCAGCGCTTGTTGTCGCAGTGCGCCGCGATTGATCAGGCCGAAACTGGCGGGCAAATGACCGAGGAACAGGTTTTCCGCCACGGTCATTTCCGGCACCAGATGCAGTTCCTGATGGATCACCGCCACCTTGTTGCCAATGCTGTCGGCGGTGGACTTGAAGGCCATCGTCCGATCGCCGATCTGCAGGTCGCCGCTGTTCGGCGTGTAGGCGCCGCCGAGGATTTTCAGCAGGGTCGATTTGCCGGCGCCGTTCTCACCCATCAAGGCATGAACCTGACCCGGATGGGCGACGAAGCTGATGCCGTCCAGCGCCCTCACCCCGGGAAAGGTCTTGCCGATCCCGTTGAAGCGCAGGCTGCCGCCGACGCTGTCGTGTTGTGTCTGTACTTGCGCGTGCATAAAACACCTCATCACACAGATCAGGCAGCCCCGTCGCCAGGGCCGCCGATGAAATCAACCGCGCCTCAGTTCCAGAGGCCGATCTTTTCCAGTTCCTGCTTGAAGTTGTCGCGCGTGATCAGGGTCACGTCGTCCATGGCGGTGTACTTCGCCGGCTCTTTGCCGGTGGTGACCCACTCGAACATCATGCTGGCGGTGTTGTAACCCTCGATGTGCGGGCTTGGCAGCATCGAGCCGAAGAAGCCGCTGTTGGGCTTTTTCAGTTCGCCGATGGCGTCGGTGCCGTTGATGCCGATGCCGATCACATTAGCGGCGGCAAACCCGGCGCTCTCGGTGGCGCGTACGCCGCCCAGTACGGTGTTGTCGTTCATGCCGCCGATGATCAGGTTCTTCGCCGCGCCCGGCAGTTTCACCAGCGCCGAGTTGGTGGCGTCCATGCTGCCCGGCACGTCGAGGGTTTTCAGGGCCGAGAACAGGATGTGGTCTTTTGGCATGCCGGCGTCTTCCAGCGCTTTGACCGAACCGTCGGTGCGCTTCTTACCGGTGTCGAGTTCGTTGTAGGTGTTGATGACCGCGTAGGTGTCTTTCCAGTCCCAGTTGCGTTTTTTCGCTTCGGCGGCCATCGCCGCGCCCTGCTTCTGGCCGACTTCGAACGCCGCCATGCCGAGGTACGGAACGTCTTCCATGAACTTGCCGCTGGCATCGACGAAACGGTCATCCACGGCAATCACTTTCAAACCGTTGAGTTTGGCTTTGGCCATGATCGCCGGGCCGAGGGACACGTCCGGCGGGCAAATCACGAAGCCCTTGGCGCCGTTGGCAGCCAGGCTGTCGATGGCGGACAGGGTTTTCTCGCCGTCCGGCACGGCGATCTTGATGACCTTGAAGCCTTTCTCTTTGCCGGCCTTTTCGGCGAAGGCCCATTCGGTCTGGAACCAGGGCTCTTCCGCCTGCTTGACCAGAAAACCGATCTTCACTTCCTCGGCCGCCAGCAAGCTGCTGCTGAGGCTGACCGCGGTGACCGCCAAAGCGGCACAGCACAGGGAACGGATCCCACGACGACGATTCATAAGCTGACTCCTTGTTATTTTTTTTGAGCGTTATTTTTCAAAGCCGGTGCAAACGTTGTAGCAAATAGTCATATCGTATGATGATTGGATTTCAGGCGTAATTCCGCGCCTGAAACCCCGGTTATTCAGTCGTGGTACATCACCGAGCGCCCACCATCGATGGTGATGCACGAGGCGTTGATGAACGGTGCTTCATCGCTGGCCAGGAAGACTGCCGTCATCGCCACTTCAATCGGCTGGCCAATGCGCCGCGGCGGATGCAGATCAAAAGCGCGCTGACGTTCGGCCTGCGGGTCGGCAAAACCGTTCCAGTAATCGACGTTCAATTGGGTTTCGATGTAGCCCGGTGCAATGGCGTTGACGCGAATGCCTTTCGGCGCGTATTCGATGCCCAGTGCGCGGGTCAGGCCGAGCAAACCGTGCTTGGCCACCGGGTACGGGAAGCAGCCGGGAATGATGTGCGTGGAATGGGTCGAGGCGATGTTGATGATGCTGCCGATGCCCTGCTCGATCATTTGCGGCAACACCGCCTTGCAGCCGAACCAGGCGCCATCGAGGTCGATGGCAAAGCAGCGGCGCCAGTCTTCTTCAGTCATTTCCAACGGATCGCGGAACACGTTGACACCGGCGCAGTTGACCAGCACGTCGATGCGGCCGTGCAACTCGACGGCCCTTTTTGCCATCGCGTGCAGGTCTTGTTGATTGGATACGTCAACCTTGATCGCCTGAACATCGAAGCCTTGGGCGCGCCAATGCGCTGCGACGCTTTCGACTTTCTCGCCCTGGATGTCACTGATGATCAGCCTGGCTTGCTGGCAAGCGAAGGCCGCAACAATCGCCTCGCCGATGCCCTGAGCGGCGCCGGTCAGCAGCACGACCTTGTTTTTCAGGCGCTCGCCCTTCGGCGGTTCGGGCACCGGAGGCAGGGAGAGCGCTTCAGCCATGGATCAGCACTCCCTTTCGCGGGCACGACAAAAACCGGGCATCAGTCGATGTCCGGCCAAAAAACGTGTTGGAAAATCGCTGCATCACTTCACCTGTTTTGTTTTTTTAAGTGTGAGTGCGTGTAACTGATTGGAGCCGACTATAAACCCGACCGCCAAATAATCTCAATATATAATTTTACATCCCATATTCTGGGATTTAATCAGCAAATCTCGTACAGGCCTTTCCTGGTATATCGACTCGGATCGACAACACCGCGCCGTCCAGCGGATGGTTGAGCGGGCTCGCAGCGCTGGTGATGTAGAGGGTTTTCAGGTCGGCGCCACCGAAGACACAACTGGTCGGGCGACTGACTGGCAATTCGATGATGCGATCGACATACCCATCCGGTGTCAGCCGGATCAGGCAGCTGCCGTCCCAGCGCGCGTTCCAGATATAACCTCTGGCATCCATCGCCGAGCCGTCGGGGCCGCCACGTTGATGCGGGCCGAACCAGACCAGCGCGGGATCGAGGCCGCCGTCGGTGCGGATGAAATGCTGGTAGAGCGTGCCATCCAGGCTGTCGGCGAAGTAAAGCGTGGTGGCGTCATCGCTCCACAACAACGTGTTGGGAATGCCCAAACCGCGCAGCAGCGGCGTGACCCGGGCATCCCGGTCGATACGAAACAAGCCGCCGGAACGCCGCACAACGGGCAGGTCTTCGCCATTTTCGCCGATGTTGTTTTGCATGGTGCCGAGCCAGAGTCGCCCTTGGGCATCGCAACGGGCTTCGTTGCCGCGATTGCCCGGCTGCGGGTCGGCGACGCAGAACAAGGTCAGCCGTGGCTCAAGGCCTGGCGAATCCAGATCGAGCCGATACACGCCACTGCTCAACGTCACCAGCGCATCGCCGCTTTCGCAGGGAATGAAAGCCGACACGTGCTCGGGCATCTGCCAGATCTGCACGTTGGCACCGATCAGGCGCAGTACTTGTTTGCCGGCGATATCCACCCAATAGAGGGCTTGCGTCGGCGCATCCCAGAACGGGCCTTCGCCGAGGCGTGCCCGGTGTCCGGTGACTGCGGTCCATTCCATGAAACCTCCTGCGTTGTTCTTGTTTGTAGGAGCGAGCTTGCTCGCGATGGACGTCAACGGTAACGCGTGTCCGCTGCATAAACGCGCTGCCTTGAAGTTTTTCGCGAGCAGGCTCGCTCCTACAGGGTTCTATGTTTTTAGCCGGCTTTTTTGTCGGCCATGACTTTTGGGTAGAAGCGTTTGATGGCCAGGTCGGCGTTGTCGATCAGGGTCATGCAGGCCCACACACCGCGTGCCGCGTCGCGGGCGGCGATGGCGTCGGCCATGTCTTTGTGAATCGGCAGCGTGCGGCGCAGTTCGTCCGGATCGGCGGCGGAGACTTCAAAAGACACCGCCAGCAACGCGCCGAGGGCCGGGACCATTTGTTCGATGAATTGATTGTGGCTGGCCGCGAGGATGCACTCGTGGAAGAACTGGTCGGCGCGGTTGTAATCGATGCCGCTGTGCACCGCGCGCTCCAGCGCGTTATAAGCCTGAAGCACCGCCTGCACCTGCTCGACGGTCGCTCGCTCGCAGGCCCAGCGCACGGCCATCGGCTCGATGGTGCGGCGTAAATCGAGGAGGTCGTCGACGAAGTTTTCCGGCAGGCCGCTGCGGGACAGCCAGCCGACGACTTGCGGATCGAAGAGGTTCCAGCGCCGCACCGGCAATACCCGCGTGCCAACCTTCGGCCCGACTTCGAGCATGCCTTTGGCGACCAGGGTTTTGATGGCTTCGCGGATGACGGTGCGACTGACGCCGAGCTGCTCGCCCAGGTCGGCCTCAACCTTTAGGGTTTCGCCGGGTTTTACCTGGCCCGCCGCAATCCAGCAACCCAGCCAATCGACCGTCGATGCGTGAAAACTGCTGGACATGGGCACCTCGATGCAGGGACGGCACAATGCCGTTCGCGATGGTTGCCCACGCTAATCATCATACGATTGGGTGTCAATTTGATTTTGAAGCTGAGTAGCGAGATCGCGTAATCGTTCTTCGCGGGCAAGCCTCGCTCCTACAGGTGCCGGCGAACTCTGTAGGAGCGAGGCTTGCCCGCGAAGGCGTCAGCACTGACGACTCAAGGCTCGAGGCCGATGGGGAAGAAGATGCCGCCGCTCCATACACCGAGCCAACGCTGCCCATCGATTTCACGAGTCACCGCCAGCTCCACCAATTGGTAAAACACATTGCGATGAATCAGCGCTTCGAGATTGGAGCGCACATGCACGTAAGGCGCAGGCTCTTGTGTCACCGGATCAATCACCACGCGGATCGCATGGTCGGCACCGGCCTCGGCGGTTTCATCCACATGGGTAGTGAAGCGCAAGACCTGGGCTTCACCCTCGCCTTCAACATCCACGGCAATCGCCACGAACGGAGCATCGTCAACCTTGATGCCGACTTTCTCGACCGGGGTGATGAGGAAATAATCATCGCCGTCGCGGCGAATGATGGTGGAGAACAGTTTGACCATCGGCTTGCGCCCGATCGGCGTGCCCAGGTAATACCAGGTGCCGTCGCGGGCGATGCGCATGTCGATGTCGCCGCAGAAGTCGGGGTTCCACAAGTGGACCGGTGGCAAGCCTTGGGTCTTGGGGATTTGCCCCAACAGGTCGTTGGCTTTTTGCGGGCCACTCATGGCGTTCTCCTTGGAATTACTGGTCGCCGAGCCCCAGCAGGCTGCGCGCGTATTGCCGCAGCGGCGGGCCCATCAGGTCTTCTGGCTTTTTGTCGTAGAACGTCAGTAAACCGCCACGACTCTTGATACGTGCAGTATCAATCAAATACTGGGTGCTGGTCTCGATCAACATGATCTGAATCACGCCGGAGTCGATACCCAGACGATCCACGGCTTCCTGGTCGAGCCATTCGTCCGTGTTGCCGATACGGTCGTCAGACTTGGCGAAACGGGTGTAGAGCAGGTAATGCGCACCGACCGCACGGGCTTCGCCCATGGCCTGCTCGAGGCCTTCCGGCGTGTGTGCGCGGCGGACCATCGGGAAGTATTCGATAAAACCGTCGAAGGCGACTTCGGCAATCACGTTAGGTCGCGGGTAGACCGCACTGCCCGGCGGCACAAAGGCGCCTTGGGCGATATAGACGAACGAATCCGGCTGAATGCGCAGGTTGTTCACGCGGCGGCTGTCGCTGTGGTCAAGCAGCCCCACGTCGCTCATGTGGTAGCGAGCTTCTTCAGCCATATCGCTGACATTCATGCAGCCACCAAGCGCCAAAACGGCCAGCAGCAAAACCAGGCTACGCATCCTACCCTCCAGAGGCCGGTGACGGAAAACCGGCGAATGGCCATGGGATGCAGCTTCCGCGCCAGCTCCAGAACGTCGTTGCCTGTTCGAACGCATTCGCGGGCAAGCCTCGCTCCTACAGGTTAACGCCGATCTTGTAGGAGCGAGGCTTGCCCGCGAAGAGGCCGGTTCAGCCGCCGATAATCTTCATGACGGTCGCACCACCGGAAAACGCCACCTCCTGCTTGTCACCCAAGGCCTTCACCAGGAGTCGCTGCAAAGCCGGCAATGCCTGGTGACGAGGTTTATCCAGCAGATCGCCGACATAGTGACGATTGCTCGACGACAGGCAGCCATGCAGCCACCCGGTTGAAGACAGGCGCAGCCGCGAACAGGTTCGGCAGAACGGAACACTTTCGTTGGCGATTACCCCGAAATAGCCCTGCCCCGGAATTTCATAGCGCACCGCCGTGGCGTCAACCGGAGCATCGGCCTGGAGATACTCATAGCGATCACCGATCAGGCTCAACAGCTGTTGCAGGCTGACGAATTGTTGCAGGAATGCGTTGTTGTCGTTGGCCAGGTGGCCCATGCGCATCAGTTCGATGAAGCGCAGTTCATAGCCACGCTCCAGGCAATAATCGAGCAGCGGCATGACTTGATCGAGGTTCTGCCCGCGCAGCGGCACCATGTTGACCTTGATCTTCATGCCAGCGGCGCTGGCCTGGTCCATGCCATCGAGCACAGTCGCCAGATCGCCGCCGCGAGCAATGCTGCGGAATGCACCGGCATCCAGGGTATCGAGGGAAACGTTGATGCGACGAATGCCGGCATCGACCAGCAGGGGCAGTTTTTTCGCCAGCAATTGACCATTGGTGGTCAGGCTGATGTCTTGCAGGCCCATCTGCCCGACGGCGGTCATGAAGGCTTCGAGTTTGGGGCTGACCAACGGCTCACCGCCGGTGATGCGCAGCCGTTCGATCCCCGCCGCCTCGATCAAGTAGGCAACGCCGCGTGCCATGGCTTCGGCCGACAGTTCATCCTGCGCAGCAACCAGCCGCTTGCCGTTAGGCACGCAATAGGTACACGCGTAATTGCAGGCGGAGGTCAGGCTGATTCGCAGATTACGAAAACGCCTGCCTTGACGGTCAACGATCATGGTCACTCCGGCACAAGGAATTCGGACGACGTAAAACTTGACTCACAAATCAAGTTTTAGCAAGTCCCATGCCTGAGTATATTACTGAGGTACTGCGCCATATAGCGAAATCATGGCGCAATAAGGCAACTGAATGACTCAGCTACTCGGCGTGTCGGTGTCGCGCTTGCGCTTGTTGCCCATGCGCACGCCGATGTCCATCAGGAACTGGAAGAAGCCTTCCTGATCTTCCAGCACATTGCTCCAGAACGGCGAGTGATACAGCGCCACGGCGCCGTGCACCAGCGCCCAGGATGCGCAGTAATGGAAGTAAGGCGGCACGTCTTCGAGCTTGCCTTCGCTGATCCGGCCCTTGATCAGCAGGGTCAGGCGTTCGAAGTTCGAGGCGCGAATCTTGTGCAGCTCCTCGATCATCTCCGGCACCTGATTGCCCTTGACCACCTTTTCTTCCAGGCGATCGAACAAGCGGTAACGTTGCGGATCGCGCATGCGGAATTCGAAGTAGGCCCGGGACAGCGCTTCCTTGTCCTTGTCGACATCGGCCGAATGCAACAGCTCGTTCAAATCACGCTCGTAATCGAGCATCAGGCGCAGGTAGATCTCCGCCTTGGATTTGAAGTGCTTGTAGATTGTGCCTTTGCCGATACCGACGGCATCAGCAATCATCTCGACGGTGACACTGTCTTCACCTTGGTCGAGGAACAGCTTGAGCGCGGTATCGAGAATTTCTTGCTCGCGGCGACGAAATTCACGGACCTTACGAGGTTCTTTATGCATAAGAAAAGGTCTGTCGGGGTCAAAATTCGAAGCCGCGTATTATGCCTAACTTGCGGCAAAATGCACGGATCATCCTTCCATATCTGTGTTTCTAGATGAATTCTGTCAGCACCAGCTTTTAATGAGAACTCTTCCGAAGCGCCTGTATTCCAAAATTGTTTAAAAACCTGGGCCGGTAAACTGGACTCAGCGCAATACTGATCAATACTTCAACTGTCGGCGGGGCATCTCCCCCAAGTGCCGCGTCGATATTGGTACCAACGGACCGCGTACCATTGTTTTACTCCTAATGGTCTTAACCCGGATTCACCCCCCAGAACCCGGGTTTTTTTTGCCTGCGATTTAACCTTTCACATGCGCCAGCGGGAACAGTCGCTTGAAGTTCTCGGTCGTCTGCGCGGCAAATCGCTCGTAGGATTCACCGCGTAACATTGCCAGAAACTCTGCCACTTCCCGCACATATTGCGGCAGGTTCGGCTTGCCGCGATAAGGGATCGGCGCCAGGTACGGCGAGTCGGTTTCCACCAGCAATCGGTCGGCAGGCACTTTACTGGCCACGTCACGCAGCGCATCGGCGTTGCGGAAAGTGACGATGCCAGACAAGGAAATGTAATAACCCATGTCCAGCGCCGCTTTGGCCATGTCCCAATCTTCGGTAAAGCAATGCAAAACACCGGCCTGGGGCAAAGCAGCTTCGCGCAGCAGGTTCAGCGTGTCCGCCCGGGCACCGCGCGTGTGAATGATCACCGGTTTGCCGGTCTGCTGCGCGGCTTGCAGGTGCAAGCGAAACGACTCCTGCTGCAACTCCGCCGCTTCAGGTTCGTAGTGATAATCCAGGCCGGTTTCACCAATCGCGACCACACGCGGGTGATTGAGCTCCTGCAGTAGCCAGTCCAGTGCTGGCGCAGCGCCCGGTTGCACGTCCAGCGGGTGCACGCCGACCGAACAGTCGACATCGTCATAACGTTCGGCCAGGGCTTTGACGTCGGCGGCGTTGTCGACGCTGACGCCGATACACAGAAAGTGCCCTACCCCGCGCTGGCGAGCCGCGTCGAGTGCTGCATCCAGCGAGCCGTCATGGGCGGCGAGGTCAAGGCGATCAAGGTGACAATGGGAATCTACGAGCATAAAAAGGGCTGCAACTTACATCGTATGAGTGGGACGGTCGGACTTCAGGGCTCCGGCCAGGTGGGTTTCGATTCGACTGCGCGCGGTGTCGTCACCGTCGTTGAACTGTACGCCGACGCCAGCGGCCCGGTTGCCTTGCGCGCCTTTGGGGGTGATCCAGGCAACCTTGCCGGCGACCGGAATTTTCTCCGGCTCGTCCATCAGGTTCAGCAGCATGAATACCTCATCGCCCAACTTGTAGCTCTTGTTGGTCGGGATGAACAGGCCACCGTTCTTGATGAAGGGCATGTAGGCCGCGTAGAGCACGGAGTTGTCCTTGATGGTCAGGGACAAAATGCCGTTGCGCGGCCCCGGATTGACGACTTCATTCATGCTGACCTCCGCTGCTGATGTTCAGAGGATAGGCCCAGTCGGTCACTTCTGGGTAGGCAATGACGCCCATTGCACCAGCAGCGCTTCAAGCAACAGCACCCGATTGAGGTTGGCCTTGCTCATGACTTTCTGGCGCTGGGCGAGGATCCAGTCCTGAATGTTCAGGACTTTGTCCTGAGCGCTTTTCTGCGCCAGATATTGAATCACCTTGCGCATATCGGCCAATCCCAGCCCGTCTTCATCCTGAGTCAGCTGATACCGCAGGATCAGGCTCGACCAGTCGCAGAACCAGTCAAACAGCAACAACAGCGGAATCGCGTTCCAGCCTTCGGCCAGTTGTGTCGGCGATTGCTGTTGCTTGAGCAACTTCTTCACACCGTCGACCACCAGCGCCCGCTGTTCGCGCACACCCTGGGCCTGCAAATTCACCGCCGCCAGCGGTGAGCCGGCGGCCAGGGTCAGCAGCTCGACGCGCTCTTCTTCCGAGCTGTCCGGTAACGCCTTGGCCAGCCACGCAAGGCTCATGGCCTCGCTTGGCAGTGGACAGGCTTGCTGCACGCAGCGGCTTTTGATGGTGGGCAACAGTCGACTGGTCTGGTGACTGACCAGTAACAGCACCGTATCGCCGGACGGCTCTTCAAGGCTTTTGAGCAAGGCGTTAGCGGCGTTGATGTTCATCGACTCGACCGGCTCGATCAACACTACTTTGCGCCCGCCCATCTGCGCGGTCTGGACCACGAAGCTGACCAGCTCACGGACCTGATCGACCTTGATCGCCTTGTCGGCTTCTTCCGGTTCGAGGATGTAGTTGTCAGGGTGGCTGCCCGCTTTGAGCAGCAGGCAGGATTTACATTCGCCGCAAGCGTCCTGTGCGGTCGGGCGCTGGCACAGCAGGCTGGCCATCAGGCGCTCGGCCAGCGCTCGCTTGCCGATCCCGGCCGGGCCGTGCAGCAGATAGGCGTGCGCATGTTGTTTGCGACCTGCCAACTGCTGCCAGAGGCTGTCCTGCCACGGATAGGCTTCAGCCACGGGTCAACTCCAGCAGACGCGGCAACAAGGCGTCCAGCGACTGTTGAACCTGCGCCAGCGGCTGGGCGGCGTCGACCAGCACATATCGTGCCGGGTCGGCTTTAGCGCGCTTGAGGAACGCACTGCGCACCGCATCGAAAAACGTCCGGCCTTCGAGTTCGAAGCGATCCAGGCGACCGCGAGCGCTGGCGCGGGCCAGACCCACTTCCACCGGCAGATCGAAAATCAGCGTCAGGTCCGGGCGCAGCTCGCCCTGAACGAAGCTTTCCAGCGTAGCGATGCGTTCCAGCGACAAACCGCGACCGCCGCCCTGATAGGCGTAGGTCGAATCGGTAAAACGATCGCACAACACCACCGCGCCACGGGCCAGCGCCGGGCGGATCACGCCGGCCAGGTGCTGGGCGCGCGCGGCAAACACCAGCAACAGCTCGGTGTCGGGGTCCATGGCCTCCTCGACCGGCGCCAACAGCACCTCGCGGATCTTCTCGGCCAAAGGCGTGCCGCCCGGCTCGCGGGTCAGCACCACTTCGATACCGGCGGCGCGCAGGCGCTCGGCGAGGTATTCGCGATTGGTACTCTTGCCGGCGCCTTCGGGGCCTTCCAGGGTAATAAACAAGCCAGTCACAGGCAGTCCTTAGTCAGAATCATTGCGGGCTTTGCGGCGCGGTTGCATCCGATTCGGGCGCGGGTGCAGCAGCGGGCTCTTTAGCAGGTTCTTGAGTCGTTTCTTGAGCCGGCTCTGGCGGCGTCACTGGCGCCAACGCCTCCGGGGCCGGGTCAGGCGAAGCCGCCGGGATCGGAGCCTGCTCATTCGTCGCCTCTGGCGCGGTGACCGGCGCCGGGCTGGAGCGGTAATCGGCGCGACGCTTGAGCTGAAATTCACGCACTGCGCTGTTGTGAGCATCCAGATCATCGGAGAACACGTGGCTGCCATCGCCGCGCGCGACAAAATACAGGCTGTTGCCGGCCACCGGGTTGAGTGCCGCATGGATCGCTTCGCGACCGACCATCGCAATCGGCGTCGGCGGCAGGCCGCTAATCACGTAGGTGTTGTAAGGGGTCGCTTCCTTGAGATGGGCGCGGGTCAACTTGCCGTTGTAGCGATCACCGAGGCCGTAGATCACAGTTGGATCGGTCTGCAACAGCATGCCCATTTCCATGCGCCGCACGAACACGCCAGCAATCTGGCCACGCTCTTGCGGTACGCCGGTTTCCTTTTCCACCAGCGAGGCCATGATCAGCGCCTGGTAGGGTTCGGTGTACGGCACGTCAGCCGCGCGCTGCCCCCATTCCTTGGCCAGGACTTCGTCGAGGCGGTCGTAGGCTTTTTTCAGCAGCTCGACGTCCGTCATGCCACGCACGAAACGGTAGGTGTCCGGGAAGAATCGTCCTTCCGGGAAGATCCCGGCGTGACCGAGCTTGTCCATCACTTCGCTATCACTCAAGCCGTTCAGCGTCTGCTCAAGTTTTTCATCCTTGGCCAGCGCAGCACGCACTTGATGGAAATTCCAGCCTTCGACCAGCGTCAGGCTGTACTGCACCATTTCCCCGCGCTTCCACAGGTCGATCAGGTTTTCCACCGTCATGCCGGGCTGCATGCGGTACTCACCTTTGTGCAACGGTTGCCCGGCCAGGTTGAAGCGCCAGTACACACGCAACCAGAAAGCGTCCTTGATGACGCCATCGGCTTCGAGTCGATAGAAAGTGCGGGTGGGTGTCGTGCCTTTGGGCACTTCCAGGAGTTGTTCCTGGGTAATGTTCAGCGGCTGTTCCAGCGCCGAATGAATCTTCCAGGCCGAAGCGCCCAGACACAGCCCTGCCAGAACCAGTCCGGTTTCCAGCAGCAGCAAGAATTTACGTCTCACGTATCAAGCATCCAGTAGCGCGCGGGCAATGGTTTGGAGTTTACGGGTGAGCGGCCCAACCGGCCAGCTCAGAGCTGCATAGGCGCGCACCGGCCAAACGCCATACACGCTGTTGCAGATAAAGACCTCATCAGCCCATTGCAGCTGTTCGAGGGTGATGTCGGTGATTTGCGTGGGAATCCCCAGCGACTCGGCTTGAAACAATAATTCGGCGCGCATCACACCGGCCACGCCGCAGCGCTTGAGATCGGCAGTGATCAACACGCCATCGCGGACCAGGAACAGATTGCTGAATACACCTTCGATCACCCGCCCGGCCTGATCGAGCATCAAGCCTTCGGCATGCTCGGTGTCTTGCCATTCGGAACGGGCGATGACTTGCTCAAGACGGTTCAGGTGTTTGAGCCCGGCGAGCAAGGGTTGCCTGGACAGTCGTGTGGTGCAAGGAAACAGGCGAACGCCCTGCTCCGCATGTACAGCAGGATAAGCGGCAGGCGGGTTGCCCTGAAGAATGCGTCGGGCCTGGGCCGCAGGATCGGGTGCGTAACCGCGCAGGCTGTCGCCGCGGGTGAGGATGAGTTTGAGCACGCCCTCGCCCAGTGCTGCGGCGTAGGCCAGCAGCTCGCTGCGGATCAGCACGTGATCGACCGTGATCGCCAGGCGTGAACAGCCTTGCGCCAGACGCGACAGATGCCGGTCCAGCAACAGCGGCTGCCCGTTCCGCACGGCAATGGTCTCGAACAGACCATCACCGTAAGCCAGGCCGCGATCCTTCAGCGACAGAGCGTCAGCCGGCTGACCGTCGACCCAGCTGTCCATCAGTCAGCGAACCGGCGGAACACCAGCGAGCCGTTGGTACCGCCAAACCCGAAGGAGTTGGACAGGACCACATCGATGTCCATGTTGCGCGCGGTGTGCGGCACGAAGTCCAGGTCGCAGCCTTCGTCCGGCTCGTCGAGGTTGATGGTCGGCGGTGCCACCTGGCTATTGATCGCCAGCACACTGAAGATCGCCTCGACTGCGCCCGCCGCACCCAACAGGTGACCGGTCATGGACTTGGTCGAGCTGACCGCCAGCTTGTAGGCGTGATCGCCGAACACCGACTTGATCGCGCAAGCTTCGGCAAGGTCGCCGGCCGAAGTCGACGTACCGTGGGCGTTGATGTACTGGACTTGATCGCTATTGATCTTCGCATCGCGCAGGGCGTTGGAAATGCAACGAGCAGCACCCGCACCGTCAGCCGGCGGCGACGTCATGTGGTAGGCATCGCCACTGGTGCCAAAGCCGATCAGCTCGGCGTAGATGGTTGCGCCGCGAGCCTTGGCGTGTTCCAGCTCTTCAAGCACCAGCGCACCGGCACCGTCGGACAGGACGAAGCCGTCACGGCCCTTGTCCCATGGACGGCTGGCGCGGGTCGGCTCGTCGTTGCGGGTCGACAGCGCGCGGGAGGCACCGAAGCCACCCATGCCCAGACCGCAAGCCGCCATCTCGGCGCCGCCGGCAATCATCACGTCGGCTTCGTCGTACATGATGTTGCGGGCTGCCATGCCGATGCAGTGCGTACCGGTGGTGCACGCGGTGGCGATGGCGTAGTTAGGTCCCTGTGCACCCAGGTGGATCGACAGGAAACCGGAAATCATATTGATGATCGAGCCAGGCACGAAAAACGGAGAGATCCGTCGTGGGCCGGAATCATGCAGCGTGCGGCTGGTTTCTTCGATATTGGTCAGACCGCCAATACCCGAACCCATGGCCACGCCGATGCGCTCACGGTTGGCATCGGTGACTTCAAGACCGGCGTTACGCACCGCCTGAAAACCTGCGGCCAGACCGTACTGAATGAACAGGTCGAGCTTGCGAGCTTCCTTGACCGACAGGTATTCCTCGACATTGAAGCCCTTTACCGAGCCGCCAAAACGGGTGGAATAGGCAGAAAGGTCGGTGTGTTCGATCAGACCAATGCCACTACGGCCAGCCAGAATGCCCTGCCAACTGCTCGGCACATCCGTGCCCAGTGGCGACAACATACCCATACCGGTGACTACGACGCGTCTACGCGACACAGCACTCTCCTTTTTCAAATGACGACTTTGCATCAGGCCTAAAGAAAAAACCGCACGCCATGATGGCAGTGCGGTTTTTCCATGACAGCAAGCAACGATTACAAACTATTACGCCTGGTGGCTAGTAACGTAGTCGATTGCAGCTTGTACAGTAGTGATCTTCTCAGCTTCTTCGTCAGGGATTTCGGTCTCGAATTCCTCTTCCAGAGCCATCACCAGCTCAACGGTGTCAAGGGAGTCGGCACCCAGGTCTTCAACGAAGGAAGCAGTGTTGACCACTTCTTCTTCTTTAACGCCCAGTTGCTCAGCAACGATTTTCTTGACGCGCTCTTCGATGGTGCTCATACCTTGTTTTCACTCCTAATGGACAAATTCAGGCAGCTGGCCAGTGGGTAAGTGTATAGAAAGACTTTTCAGTTTTTCAACTGAAAGCTTCACTCCTCAAACCCCGTGACCCTCTGCCTATAAAAAGATTGCAGCTTTATAACGGATTTTAGACAGCTCGTATGACATTTTTTTGAAGCAACCCGTCACATTTAACTCATGTACATCCCGCCGTTCACCGGGATTGTAGCCCCAGTAACGTAAGCCGCACCGTCGGATGCAAGAAAAGCGACCACAGACGCGATCTCTTGAGCTTGCCCCAGACGACCCAGCGGAATTTGCGCCTGCAAGGCTTCACGCTGTGCCTCGGGCAGTTCGCGGGTCATATCGGTGTCGATGAACCCAGGGGCCACCGAGTTTACCGTAATCGAACGCGAACCGACTTCACGCGCCAGGGCACGACTGAAACCTTCCAGACCTGCCTTGGCGGCAGCGTAGTTTACTTGGCCTGCGTTGCCCATGGCACCCACAACCGAGCCAATACTGATAATTCGTCCCCAACGGGCTTTGGTCATACCGCGCAGAACGCCCTTGGACAGGCGGAACAGACTGTTCAGGTTGGTATCGACGACGTCATGCCACTCGTCGTCTTTCATGCGCATCATCAGGTTATCGCGGGTGATGCCGGCATTGTTGACCAGGATCGCCGGCGCACCGAACTGCTCCTGGATGCTCGCCAGCACAGCGGCAACGGATTCGTCGCTGGTGACATTCAGTTCCAGGCCAGTGCCTTGAATACCGTTTTCTTTCAGGGTAGCGGCGATGCGCTCGGCACCCGAGGCGGATGTCGCGGTGCCCACAACAATGGCGCCCTGACGACCCAGTTCCAGGGCGATGGCCTGGCCGATACCGCGGCTCGCACCGGTGACCAGTGCAACTTTACCTTGCAGACTCATGCAAGCTTCTCCTGATTCAGGCCAGCGCTGCACGGGCGGCAGCGAAGGCGTCTGGGGTATTGAGGTTGGATGTCGACACGCCTTCGGCGCAGCGTTTGTTCAAGCCGGCCAGCACTTTGCCAGGGCCGCATTCGACCAACTGGGTCGCGCCCTTGGCGGCCAGCGCCTGGACCGATTCGACCCAGCGCACAGGCTTGTAGAGCTGTTCAAGCAGATCGCGCTTGAGGGTTTCGAGATCGGCCGGCACGTTCGCGCTGACGTTTTGTACCACAGGAATCTGTGGTGCCTGCCAGTTGATCGCAGCGATCGACTCGGCGAAACGCTCGGCGGCTGGACGCATCAGCTCGCAATGGGACGGTACGCTGACTGGCAACGGCATGGCGCGCTTGGCACCACGGGCCTTGCAGCCTTCGATGGCGCGTTCGACGGCCGCCTTGGCACCGGCGATCACGACTTGACCCGGAGAGTTGAAATTGACCGCGCTGACCACTTCGCCTTGCGCCGCTTCGGCACAGGCTGCCAGTACGTCAGCATCGTCCAGGCCGAGAATGGCAGCCATACCGCCCTGCCCGGCCGGAACGGCTTCTTGCATCAACTGACCGCGACGCTCCACCAGTTTCACCGCGTCACCCAGGCTCAGGCTGCCCGCAGCGACCAGGGCGCTGTACTCGCCCAGGCTGTGACCGGCAACATAAGCCGGACGCGCACCGCCTTCCGCCAGCCACAGACGCCACAAGGCGATCGAGGCGGTCAGAATGGCCGGTTGGGTTTTATCGGTTTGATTGAGTTGCTCTTCCGGCCCTTGCTGGGTCAGTGCCCACAGGTCGTAACCGAGCGCGTCGGATGCTTCTTTGAATGTTTCGAGGACCACCGGATGTTGCGCGCCCAACTCGGCCAGCATGCCGAGGGACTGCGAACCCTGTCCTGGAAAGACGAATGCGAGGGAAGCAGACATGTAACAAGCCCCTAATGATCTTGTCGTCGGAGAATTGACGTCCCGCTTGGGGGACGCAAGAAACTGACAGTTGGATGGCAAATTGAACTGAGCGGTCACATTTAAGCATTGTCCGACGAAAACGCCTAAAGCAACAAATCCTCCAGACGACCGTGAATGCGTTCCGGCAGGTTTTCCTGGATCTCGATCAAGGCTCGCTGAATCGCACTCTGGAAGCCCTGAACCCCTGCCGAACCGTGGCTTTTCACCACAATCCCCTGCAACCCGAGGAAGCTTGCGCCGTTATGCCGAGCAGGCGCCAAATCAGCCTGAAGACGCTTCATCAGCGGCAGCGCCAGGGCCCCCACCATTTTCGATGCGAGGTTTTTTTTGAAAAGCGCTTCAATTCGCCCGGCAATCATGGTCGCCAGACCTTCACTGGACTTGAGCAAAATATTGCCGACAAAACCGTCGCACACCACCACATCCGCCTCGCCACGGTACAAACCGTCACCTTCGACAAAACCGATGTAGTTGATGCCGCGAGCGCTCTGCAACAAGGTCGCCGCCAGCTTGACCTGCTGATTGCCCTTGATGTCTTCGGTGCCGATGTTCAGCAATGCGACCCGTGGACGAACGATGCCCAGGGTTTGCGCCGCGACCGAGCCCATCACCGCAAACTGCAGCAGATGCTCGGCGCTGCAATCGACGTTGGCGCCCAGGTCGAGCAACTGACAGTAGCCCTTCTGCGTCGGAATCGCCGCGACCATGGCCGGCCGGTCAATGCCCGGCAAGGTCTTGAGCACGAACCGTGACAAGGCCATCAGCGCGCCGGTATTGCCGGCGCTGACACAGGCCTGAACCTTGCCATCACGCAACAACTCGAGCGCCACGCGCATCGACGAGTCCGGCTTGCCGCGCAAGGCCTGGGCAGGCTTTTCGTCCATGGTGATCACTTCGGATGCCGGGGTAATCGACAGGCGCGAGCGATCCACAGCCGATTGGCCAGCGATCAATTCTTCAAGAAGGGAGGGTTGACCGACAAGGGTCAGGTGCAGCGAGGGCGTAGCAATCAGACAAGCAAGGCTGGCCTGAACAATGCTGCGGGGACCGAAGTCCCCGCCCATTGCGTCAATCGCGATGACTTGAGCGGACAAGTGATTACTCGTCAGCGCCCTTGTCGATCACTTTACGGCCACGGTATACGCCTTCTGGCGATACGTGGTGACGCAGGTGAACTTCACCGGTGGTTTTTTCTACAGACAGGGTGCTAGCCTCGAGAGCGTCGTGCGAACGACGCATGTCACGGGCGGAGCGGGATTTTTTGTTCTGCTGAACAGCCATAATTGATTAACTCCTAAACGTTTGGGTCACGCTTTAACTGCGCCAATACACTGAACGGGTTGGACCGCGTTACCTCGTCCTCGCTCGGTTCGGGCTCATCGAGACCCGCCGGCTGCTGGCATTCTTCCGGATGATGAGCAGGCACAATGGGCAAGGCGAGCAGAAGCTCCTCCTCGATCAGTGACTGCAGATCCAAAGGATCTTCGCCCAGTTCCAGCACGTCATAACCTTTCGGCAACGACTGGGTATTCGCACCCTCCTTCACCACAGCATAACTGCATTCGCTGTGGATCGGCAGGGTGACCAGCTCAAGACAACGCTGGCAAACCATTTTGACTTCGGTGTCGATAAAGCTGTGGATTACCACAGACTTACGTTCATCTCGTTCAAAAACGAATTTAGCCTGCACCGTACCGACATTGTCGGAAAGCGGGTCGCAGAGTCTCTCCAAATCGGCCAGCAGCAGTTCACCTTGAAGGGTGGTGCCACGGTCAGCCAATTTGCGCGGGTCAACGTGAGGTGGAATCGGGTCATTCAACATAGGCGCAGCATTATAGGGATGCACCCAGCCATGTCAAAGGAAATTCAGCCCTGTCCGTCACCTGGAAGCCTCGCTAGAATTCGCGCCTGTCTTCTGGAGATGCGCATGCTGCCTTTATTACTCGCTTCAAGCTCAGTGTATCGCCGGGAATTGCTGGCCCGCTTGCAGCTGCCGTTCACCTGCAGCTCGCCGGACATCGACGAAAGTCATCGGCCGAATGAGGCCGCCGTCGAACTGGTCAAGCGCCTCGCCGAAGAAAAAGCCCGGGCCCTTGCCGGCAGCCACCCCGCCCATCTGATTATCGGCTCCGATCAGGTCGCAGTGCTCGGCGAGCGCATTATCGGCAAACCCCACACCTTCGAAAAGGCTCGTGAGCAGTTGCTGGCCTCAAGCGGCACCAGCGTAACCTTTCTGACCGGCCTGGCCCTGCTCAATAGCCAGACGGGACACTGCCAGGTCGACTGCGTTCCGTTCACCGTGCACATGCGCACACTCGATACCGCACGCATCGAACGCTACCTGCGCGCCGAACAGCCCTACGATTGCGCTGGCAGCTTCAAGGCGGAAGGATTGGGGGTGAGCCTGTTTCAGCGCACCGAAGGCCCTGACGCCACCAGCCTGATCGGCTTGCCGCTGATTCGCCTGATCGACATGCTGTTGGCTGAAGGGGTGCAGATCCCCTGACGGCTGCCGAGTCTTTCACCGATCTTGAGGGCGCCATCGCCGGCAAGCCGGCTCCTACAGGATGTGGGCGCCAACAAAAAACCGGCCACTTGGGCCGGTTTTTTTATGTAGCCGGAAGATCAGCGCAGCGACGGACCCTGGAAGCCCATCCACATCGCCAACTGCTCAGCCACGCTGGCACCCAGTTTCTTCGAGAAGCGATCGAACGGCGATTCCTGAACGGTGAAGTCCACCAGCTCTTTCTCGCCAATCACATCACGCGCTACCGAACTGGCATTACCCAGACCATCGATCAACCCCAGCGGCAGCGCCTGCTCACCGGACCAGACCAACCCGGAGAACAACTCCGGATGCTCTTTATCCTTGAGTCGGTCGCCACGACCCGTCTTGACGCTGTTGATGAACTGCTGGTGCGTCGTATCGAGCACGCCCTGCCAGAACCGAGTCTCCTCAGGCTTCTGCGGCTGGAACGGATCGAGGAACGACTTGTGCTCGCCAGACGTATAGGTCCGACGCTCGACACCCAGCTTCTCCATGGTGCCGACAAACCCGTAACCCGCCGCTGTCACACCAATGGAACCCACCAGGCTCGCCTTGTCGGCGTAAATCTGATCCGCCGCGCTGGCGATGTAATAAGCACCGGAAGCCCCCAGATCGGAGATTACCGCGTAAACCTTGGTGTCCGGGTTCAAGCCGCGCAACCGGCGAATCTCGTCATACACGTAGCCGGACTGCACCGGACTGCCGCCCGGACTGTTGATGCGCAGGATGACGCCTTTGACCTTCTTATCTTCGAAGGCGGCACGCAGGCTACCGACGATGTTGTCAGCGCTGGCGGGCTCCTTGTCGGCGATCATGCCCGTCACTTCGATCAGCGCAGTGTAATTAGCGCTGCGAGTGGCGGCTTTTTCCATGTCCATCAACGGCGTAAACAACACCAGTGCGCCAAACAGGTACACAAAGGTCAGCAACTTGAAGAAAATCCCCCAGCGACGCGACCGACGCTGCTCCTGCACGCTGGCGAGCAGGGTCTTTTCCAGCAGCTTCCAGCTTTTTTCGTCACCGCTCTCTGCGCTCGGCTTGGCGGGCGCTTTCCATTCGTCGGTCATGGCCATCTACCCCGGCAAAAACTAATTAAGCCCGCTGACTCAGCCAGGCATGCAATTCTGAAAAACGATCAATAGCCAGCGCCGGCTCGAACAACTTCAGCGCTTCAATCGATTGCGCGCCGTAGCTGACCGCCACCGAATCCATGCCGGCGTTGCGCGCCATCTGCAGGTCGAAGGACGAGTCGCCAACCATCAACGCTTGCTCCGGACGAACTTCGCAATGGGCGAGAATCTGCTCAAGCATTAGCGGATGAGGTTTGCTGGCGGTTTCGTCGGCGGCACGGGTGATGTCGAAATAATCTTCCCAGCCGTGCGCCTTCAGCACCCGATCCAGCCCGCGACGCGCCTTGCCGGTGGCAACGGCCAAATGATAACCCTCGGCGCGGAACGCCTCCATCGACTCGACGACCCCTTCGAACAACGGCGAAGGCACGGCTTCAGAGGCGATGTAGTGGTCCGCATAATGCTCGCGAAACGCCACCAGTTCGGTATCGCTGATCTCGGGGTACAGCGTGCGAATCGCCTCCGGCAGGCCCAGGCCGATGATGCCTTTGACAGCAAAGTCATCGCGCAACTGAAAACCGGAACGCTCGGACGCAACGTGCATTGCTTCGACAATCCGACCAATGGAATCAGCCAGCGTGCCGTCCCAATCGAAAATCAGCAGCTTGTAATCAGAGGGGTGCACTCAGGCGCTCCACAGTCTTGGCCCACATCTCGTCGACAGGCGCCTGCAACTTCAGTTCGCCGCCATCCGGCAGCGGCACGGTCAGCATGTACGCATGCAGGAACAGGCGCTTGCCGCCCAGATCGCGGATTTCCTTGCTGAAATCGTCATCGCCGTACTTGGTGTCGCCGGCAATGCAATGCCCGGCGTGCAAAGTGTGAACGCGAATCTGGTGAGTCCGGCCAGTGATCGGCTTGGCCTCGATCAGGGTGGCAAAGTCGCCGAATCGACGCAGGACCTTGAACACGGTCACCGATTCCTTGCCCTCCTCCTCGTCGACCTCGACCATCCGCTCGCCGGAACGCAGATTGCTCTTGCCCAGCGATGCACGGACCTGCTTGATCGATGCCGCCCAGTTGCCGCGAACCAGCGCCATGTAGCGCTTGTCCACGCCATCACCGCGCAAAGCCGTGTGCAAGTGACGCAGCATGCTGCGTTTCTTGGCGATCATCAGCAGGCCGGAGGTGTCACGGTCAAGGCGGTGAACCAGCTCGAGCTCCTTGCAATCCGGACGCAACTGACGAAAGGCTTCGATCACACCGTAAGTCAGGCCGCTGCCGCCGTGAACCGCAATACCGCAAGGCTTGTTGATCACGATCAGCGCTTTGTCTTCGTAGACAATCGAGGCTTCAAGTCGCTGCAGCAGGCCCTGGGCCAGCGGCACGGGTTCGTCGCGTTCAGGCACGCGAACCGGCGGCACGCGCACGATATCGCCCGCCTGCAGCTTGTATTCGGGCTTGATCCGGCCTTTGTTCACTCGCACTTCGCCTTTACGCAAAATGCGGTAAATCAAGGTCTTGGGCACGCCTTTGAGCCGAGCGAGAAGGAAGTTATCAATACGTTGGCCGGCATATTCCGGCGAGACCTCAAGCAGTTGTACGCCTGGGGTCGAGGGGGCAGTAGTCGTCATGGCGCGGATGATATCAATTTTTTATGGAATTGAAGCACTTAATCATTACTGCTATAGTCGCGAACGCCGCCAAAAGCGGCCTGGACAGCGGACAAACGGTCAAAAACCGGCCCTGACCAATGCAATTCACCAGGACGCGAGGCCGTCCTACGGCGCTTTCGCTACGTAACGGTGGAGTTTGCAGGTGTAACGAGCGCAGGTGACATGAGGCCTGAATCACGCCGCAAAGCAGAGTTTTCACTCGCTACGCGAGCCCATATTCACGGCCAGTTCACAAAGTGCAGTCAGCTGCGAATGACCCCGAGCGAACGCTTCGGAAACAACGCCTAAATTAGCCATGATGCGTGACCTCCCCTTTCGGAGCTCACGGTAAATGCCAACCCGCTGCGGATTCTGCGCGCGGCAGCACCCGAATTATCAGGGATACGTGTAGGGTGGAGATGCACAACCGCTGGACTGTGTAGCAATAGGCTTTATCAAGACGCTTCATCTCGTCCACAGCCGCCGGTTGATTCCTCCTCCTGACTGAGTGCTTAAGTAGCCACAGCAAGCAGGACGCGTACGTCGCGACGAAGGCCCACATTGGCCGGACTTCGCTAGACACGGGAATGGCCAACCACTCCCGACGCACCTGACACCGACCATGAGAAGTCGTGTGTGCCGAACGCCGTTTCCGGCAGCCCGGAAACCGACGGTACTACATGAAAAGAATGCTGATTAACGCAACTCAACCCGAAGAGTTGCGTGTTGCACTGGTAGATGGCCAACGCCTCTACGACCTGGACATCGAATCCGGTGCACGCGAGCAGAAGAAGGCCAACATCTATAAAGGCCGGATTACTCGCATCGAACCAAGCCTTGAGGCTGCCTTTGTCGATTTCGGCTCCGAGCGCCACGGCTTCCTGCCCCTCAAAGAAATCTCCCGCGAATACTTCAAGAAAGCCCCTGAAGGCCGCGTCAACATCAAGGACGTCCTGAGCGAAGGCCAGGAAGTCATCGTTCAGGTTGAAAAAGAAGAACGTGGCAACAAGGGCGCAGCCCTGACCACCTTCATCAGCCTGGCCGGTCGTTACCTGGTTCTGATGCCGAACAACCCGCGTGCCGGCGGTATCTCCCGTCGCATCGAAGGTGAAGAGCGCAACGAACTGCGTGAAGCCCTGAACGGTCTGGTTGCACCGGCCGACATGGGTCTGATCGTGCGCACTGCCGGCCTGGGCCGCAGCAGCGAAGAAATGCAGTGGGACCTCGATTACCTGCTGCAACTCTGGACCGCCATCAAAGAAGCCTCGCTGGATCGCTCCGCGCCATTCCTGATCTACCAGGAAAGCAACGTGATCATCCGCGCCATCCGCGATTACCTGCGCCAGGACATCGGCGAAGTGCTGATCGACAGCGTTGAAGCCCAGGACGAAGCCCTGACCTTCATCCGCCAGGTGATGCCGCAGTACGCCAGCAAGATCAAGCTGTACGAAGACAGCGTTCCGCTGTTCAACCGTTTCCAGATCGAAAGCCAGATCGAGACCGCTTTCCAGCGCGTCGTCGAACTGCCTTCCGGTGGTTCCATCGTTATCGATCCGACCGAAGCCCTGGTGTCCATCGACATCAACTCGGCGCGCGCCACCAAAGGCAGCGACATCGAAGAAACCGCCCTGCAGACCAACCTTGAAGCCGCCGAAGAAATCGCCCGTCAGTTGCGCCTGCGCGACATCGGCGGCCTGATCGTCATCGACTTCATCGACATGACCCCTGCCAAGAACCAGCGCGCCGTGGAAGAGAAAGTCCGCGAATGCCTGGAAGCCGACCGCGCTCGTGTACAAGTCGGCCGCATCTCGCGCTTCGGCCTGCTGGAAATGTCCCGTCAGCGCCTGCGTCCATCGCTCGGCGAAAGCAGCGGCATCGTTTGCCCGCGTTGCAACGGCACCGGCATCATCCGTGATGTTGAATCGCTGTCGCTGGCAATCCTGCGCCTGATCGAAGAAGAAGCCCTGAAAGACCGCACCGCCGAAGTTCGCGCACAAGTGCCAATTCCGGTCGCAGCCTTCCTGCTTAACGAAAAACGCAACTCGATCACCAAGATCGAACTGCGCACCCGTGCCCGCATCGTCATTCTGCCGAACGATCACCTCGAAACGCCGCACTTCGAAGTTCAGCGCCTGCGTGATGACAGCCCGGAAGCCAGCATCAACCAGTCCAGCTACGAAATCGCTGCTGCCGCTGCCGAAGTCGAAGAAGTCCAGCCAGCCGCTGCGACCCGCACCCTGGTTCGCCAGGAAGCCGCGGTCAAGACTGCGCCGGCCCGCGCCAACGCTCCGGTTCCGACCGAAGTCGTCGCCGCACCGGTTGCTGCACCGGCCGCCGCGCCAGAGCCAAGCCTGTTCAAAGGCCTGGTGAAGTCGCTGGTCAGCCTGTTCGCTACCAAGGAAGAGCCTGCTGCTCCGGTTGTGGTTGAAAAACCAGCGACCACCGAGCGCCCGGCCCGCAACGAAGAGCGTCGCAACGGCCGTCAGCAGAGCCGCAACCGTAACGGTCGCCGCGATGAAGAACGCAAGCCTCGCGAGGAACGTGCACCGCGTGAAGAACGCGCACCACGTGAGCCACGCGAAGCCCGTGAAGAAACCCCGGTAGTCGCTCGTGAAGAACGCGCTCCACGTGAAGAGCGCGCACCACGCGCCCCTCGCGAAGAACGTGCTCCGCGCGCGCCTCGTGAAGATCGCAAGCCACGTGGCGAGCGTGAAGAACGCGTTCGTGAACTGCGTGAACCGCTGGACGCCGCCGCTCCGGCTGCTGCCGCTACCGCTACTGCGGAAGAGCGTCCAGCTCGTCAGCCACGCGAAGAGCGTGCGCCACGTCCACCGCGTGAAGAGCGTCAACCACGCGCCGAGCAAGCCGCTGCCGCCGTTGCTGAAGAAGAGCTGACCGGCAACGAAGAGCAACTGCAGGAAGACGGTCAGGAAGGCGCCGAAGGCGATCGTCCACGCCGCCGCTCCCGTGGCCAGCGTCGTCGCAGCAACCGTCGCGAGCGTCAACGCGATGCCAACGGCAACGTGATCGAAGGTTCGGAAGAATCCGAGTCCGCCGAAGGTAACGAAGGCGCCGAAGCACCAAGCGCTGCCGATCTGGCCGCTGGCCTGGCTGTTACCGCAGCCGTTGCCAGCACCGTGATCAGCGCTCCGGCTGAAGCACAAGCCAACGAGCAAGCCGAACGCGCCACTGCCGCCACACTGGAAACTGCTCCAGTCGAAGCGCCAGTCGTTGAAGCGACCACGCCTGTAGAAGTAACTGCCGCTCCAGAAGTCGAAGTGGCTCCGGTTCGTGAAGCACAGCCTGAAGTCGAAGCTGCCGCCGAGCCTGCCGTCGTTGCTGAAACGCCTGCCGTGGTTGCAGAGCCGGTTGTTGAAACCGTCGCTGAAACCGTGACCGAAACCGTTCGTGAAGTTCGCGAAGAGCAAACCGCTTTCAACTGGGTTGCCGAGCCGGTAGCGGTCGAAACGCCAGCACCAGTCGCTGAAGTTGCGGTTGTCGAGCCTGTTGTTGTGGCTGCCGAACCAGAGCCTGCTCCGGTCGTTGAAGCCCCTGTTGTCGCCGAAGTGGCTGCACCAGTGGTTGAAGCCGCCCCGGCCAGCGCCCTGACACCAAGTGGCCGCGCACCTAACGACCCGCGTGAAGTCCGTCGTCGCAAGCGTGAAGAAGAGCGTCTGCAGAAGGAAGCCGAACTGGCTGCCGCTGCTGCTCCGGTCGCTGTCGAAGTGGCACCGGTTGTTGCTGAAGTCGTCGAGGCTGCTCCTGCCCCGGCTGCTGAAGTGGCTGCCGAGCCCGCTGACTCCGTGATCGACGAAGCTCCACGCTCCGTTCAGGAAGCGGTAGAGCAACACGAGCAAGCCCAGGAAAAAGAGCACGAGCCTAAACCTCTCGTCTGATTCCATCGGCCACTAAAAAGCCCCGCCTGGTAACCCAGGCGGGGCTTTTTTATGCCGGCGGTTCCACAGTTAGACCGCGTTATCGTTCTTCGCGGGCAAGCCTCGCTCCTACAGTGATCGGCGCAAAACCTGTAGGAGCGTGCGGTGCGGCGATCCGACTTGCCCGCGAAAGCGGTGTGTCAGGCGAAAACCAACGCCTCAGGCACATCCACATCCCACAACACCCCGGCATCCTCCACCGCCACCTCAACCACCCTTGCCGACGCAAACAACGGCTTGGCCCCGCGATCACCCGATAACGCCTTCAAACCCGGTCCAAACGTTCGCCCGAAACCAACCGGATGCCCGTATTCGCCATTGATCACCGGAACACTGATCCCATCTTCAGCAATCCCCGCCAACACCTGCTCAACCGTCGACGGCAGAATGAACGGCATATCCCCCAACACAATCAACCAGCCACCGAGCTGCGGGCACGCCGCCACCCCAGCCGCAATGCTGTCGCCCATGCCGGAGGATTCCACCAGCACAATCTCGAAACCATACGCCTGAGCCATACGAGCCACTTGGGGGCGATCTGCAGTCGTCACCAGCACGCGTTTCGCCAGCGTGGCCGGCAAACTCACCAACACCTGCTCGATCACCGAACGAACGGCGCCATCGCGCCCCGTACAGTCCGCCAGCAACTTGTCCCTGTCGGCACCCGCCACCTGTCGAAACCGAGTGCCCTGCCCCGCCGCCAACACGATGACGCCGACTGGCCCGCTCATGCCTCCTCCTGCAACGGCTTCTTCTGTTTCAGCTCGACGCCGTTCTTGATCGCGACAATTTCCGCCAGCAGCGACAAGGCGATTTCCGCCGGGGAATGGCTGCCGATGTGCAGACCGATCGGGCCGTGCAAGCGCTCGATGGCCTCTTGGGACAAGCCTAGCTGAGCGAGGTTTTCCCGGCGCTTCAGGCTGTTGACCCGCGAACCCAGCGCACCGACGTAAAACGCCCTGGAATCGAGCGCCGTCAGCAACGCCATGTCATCCAGGCGCGGATCGTGAGTCAGCGCGACGATGGCCGTGCGTTCGTCGGTCTGGATGTTCAGCACCGCTTCGTCCGGCATACCGGATACGAAGCGCCCGTGCTGTTCTTCCCAGCCGTAGACGAACTCGGTGCGTGGATCGCAGATCAGCACTTCGAAATCCAGCAGCCGTGCCATCTCGGCAACATAACGGGACAATTGCCCCGCGCCGATCAGCAACAACCGCCAACGCGGACCGTAAATGGCGCGCAGCGTGGTGCCGTCAAAACTCAGCGCATCGTTCTTGGTCGCCGGCTGCAACGTCACTTCACCGCTCGCGATATCCAGCGAGCGCGCCGTGATTTCATGGGCCTCGCAACTCGCCAGCAACCCGGCAACCCAAGCCGGGTCGCCGACTCGCTCCTCGGTCAGGCGCAACGTGCCGCCGCACGGCAAGCCAAACCGTGCGGCCTCCTCGCGAGTGACGCCGTAAGTGATCAACTGCACCGGCGGCCCCTCAGCCGGAATCCGGCCATCGTGCAGCCGGGCGATCAAGTCATCCTCGACACAACCACCAGACACCGAACCGATCACCACCCCGTCTTCGCGCAAGGCCAACATCGCGCCAGGCGCCCGGGGCGCGGTGCCCCAGGTCTGGACCACGCTGTACAACACCACTCGCTGACCGGCGCGGCGCCATTCCAGCACGCTGCGCAGGACATTCAGATCGACGCTGTCCATCAAGCCTCGGCCTTCTGCCAACCTTGCAATTGATAACGAACCGGCAAGTTGCGGATGCGTTTGCCGGTGGCGGCGAAAATCGCATTGCACAGCGCCGGCGCAATCGGCGGCACGCCAGGTTCACCGACACCACCCAACGGCACCACGCCCGGCGGCGTGACCAGATGCACGGCGACTTCCTTCGGCGCCAGGGACATGCGCGCCACTTCGTACATATGGAAGTTGTCTTGCTGGACCTTGCCGTCCTTGAAACTGATCTCGCCCAGCACCGCGTTGCCCAGCCCCATCACACAAGCACCTTCGAACTGCGAGCGAATCCGCTCCGGGTTGATCTGCGGGCCGCAATCCACCGCTATATCGGCCTTGTGCACGATCAACGTGCCGTCATCTTTGACTTCGACCTCGATCACCGCCGCCACGTAAGTGACGAAGCTGTAATGCACCGCCAGCCCCAGGCCTCGGCCCTTCGGCAACTCTCGGCCCCAACCCGCGGCTTTCGCGGCGGTTTCAAGGACGGTGCGCATGCGCCCGGTATCGATCGGATAGCGCTCGGGCGACTCGCCGTAGTTCCACTCTTCACTCAACGTACGCGGATCGATCTGACGGTCCGGGCCGAGCAATTTGATCTGATACTTGAGCGGATCCTGTTTGGCCTTGTGCGCCAACTCATCGACAAAGCACTGGATCGCGAAGCCGTGAGGAATGTTCGACACCGAGCGATACCAGCCGACCCGCGTATGAATCGCCGCTTCCGGGTTCTCCAGGCGCACGTTGGGGATCGCGTAAGCCATGTTGGTGAAGCCCATGCCCAGCTCGAAAGCGGCCTCATGGTTCATGCCCGGCGCGAACAGCGCGGTGATACTCGGCGCTACCGTGCGGTGCAACCAACCCGACGGCAGGCCGTCCTTGTTCAGGCTGGCCTTCAAGTATTCAGCCGAGACGGTGTGGAAATACGAACAGTGGATGTCGTCTTCACGAGTCCATTGCACCCGCACCGCCTTACCGGGGAATTCCTTGGCGAGGATCGCCGCTTCGATGATGAAGTCCGGCTTGGACTTGCGGCCGAAACCGCCGCCGAGCAGAGTGACGTGGAAGGTGACGTTATCGAACGGAATGCCCAGGCGTTCGCCGATTCGTTCACGGGTGACCTGCGGCGCCTGGCTTGGCGCCCAGGCTTCGCACACGCCATCCTTGAAACGGGCGATGGCGACCATCGGTTCCATCGGCGCTTGCGTCAGGTGCGGCAGATAGTAAGAGGCTTCGAGGGTGCTGTCGGCGCCGCTCATGGCCTGGTCGATGTTGCCGGTATTGCGCACCACTTTGCCGGGTTTGAGCGACGCCGCTTCAATTTCCTTGCGATAGGCGATCGAGTCGTAGCTGGCGTTGGGGCCGTCGTCCCATTCGATTTTCAGTGCATCGCGGCCCTTGATTGCCGCCCAGGTATTGCTGGCCACCACCGCCACGCCGCCCAGCGGCTGAAACTCCGAGGGCAGCGGACGGCCTTCGATCTGGATGACTTTGACCACCCCGGGGACTTTCAGCGCCGCGCTGTCATCCACGGATTTGACCTTGCCGCCGTACACCGCCGGACGTGCAATTGCGGCGTAAAGCATGCCGTCGATATGCACGTCGGCACCGTAGATCGCGCGACCGTTGACGATGTCAGCACCGTCGATGGCCTTGGTGCCTTCCTTGCCGATGTAGCGGAATTCTGACGGATCCTTGAGCCGCAGGCTGTCACGCGCCGGCACCGCCAGCGCACCGGCAGCGACGGCGAGCGCGCCGTAACCCAGTTCACGACCGCTCGGTTTATGGATGACTTTGTGCAATTGCGCATGGCACTCGCCGACCGGGACTTTCCACTGTTCGGCGGCCGCCTGTTCGAGCATGGTCCGCGCGGCAGCACCGCAGCGGCGCATCGGCTCGTACCAGTGGCGCATGCTGCGCGAACCGTCGGTGTCCTGGTTGCCGAAGCGCACTTCATCGCCCGGCGCCTGCTGCACTTTCACCTGCGCCCAGTCGGCTTCAAGTTCATCGGCCACGACCATGGTCAGGCTGGTGCGTACGCCTTGGCCCATTTCCGAACGGTTGCAAACCACGGTCACGGTGCCATCCGCAGCGATGCTGACGTACACCTTCGGATCATCGATCCAGCCGTTGGGCATGCCGTCGGCGCCGAATTTCTTTTCCTTCTCGGCTGCGAACGCGTCCTGCCAGCCCCAACTCGCGGCGACCACCAGCGCACTGGTGGCACCGACGCCTTTGAGGAAGCCGCGGCGGCTGAGGTTACTCAGGGCGAAATCATTCGGGAACTGGCTCATGCCTTGGCTTCCTTCAGGTGAGTGGATGCCTGGCGGATGGCGGTCTTGATGCGGTTGTAGGTGCCGCAACGGCAAATATTGCCGACCATCGCCTCTTCGATCTGTTCGTCGCTCGGGTTCGGGTTGGTCTTGAGCAGTGCGGTGGCGGACATGATCTGCCCGCCCTGGCAGTAACCGCACTGGGCGACGGCGGTGTCGAGCCAGGCTTGCTGGACGATTTTCCCGACCGGGTCGGCGTGCAGGTTGTCGATGGTGCTGACGTTCTGACCGACTACCGAGCCGATCGGCGTGATGCAACTGCGCGCCGGGGCGCCTTCGATGTGAATGGTGCAGGCGCCGCACAGGCCCATGCCGCAGCCGAACTTGGTGCCGTTGTAACCGGCCACGTCGCGGATGGCCCAGAGCAGCGGCATGTCCTCGGTGACATCGAGTTGATGGTCTTGACCATTGAGTTTCAGGGTAATCATGGGCACGCCCGCATAGTGGTATGGGTTATGGGGTCGAGCAATCTGCCGCTGGGGGATTAGCGGTTGGCATCACGCAGATCGACTCAGGCTAATGAGGCTCTCTTATGCGGACGGAGATGTCTGCATCGGGCCCTTGATGGAGCAAATGCTTGCATCGTTAGGGGGCTAAGTTAACCCAGCATTAACAAAAAAGCCCTGCACAATCGAAGATGTGCAGGGCTTTGAGATCAGCCTTGAAAGCGTAGCCTCAATACTGATTGGGCTCCATTTCCAGATCGACATGGAAGCGTTCTGAAATGTCCTTTTGGATGCGCTGTGCCAGGTTCAGCAACTGCAGGCCAGTCGCGGCCCCGTAGTTGACCAGCACCAGCGCCTGCAACTTATGCACGCCCGCGTCGGCCTCGCGAAAACCTTTCCACCCTGCCCGCTCGATCAGCCAGCCCGCAGCCAGTTTCATCTGCCCGTCGGGTTGCGCGTAAGCCACCAGGTCCGGGTATTCGCCTTTGAGCCGAGCGACCAGTGCAGCCGGTACCAAGGGGTTTTTGAAGAAGCTGCCGGCGTTACCGAGCACTGCCGGGTCCGGAAGCTTTTCGTTGCGGATGCTGCAAATCGCCTGGCTGACGTCGGTGGCGGTCGGGTGATCGATGCCTTGCTCGGTCAGACGCTGACGCACCGGGCCGTACTCCAGATGCAAGTGCTCGGCACGGTCCAGGGCGAAACGAACCCGCAGGATCAACCAACGCCCCGGTTCCTGTTTGAACAGGCTGTCGCGGTAGGCGAAGTTGCATTCGGCCAGCGTGAAGTCGCGCAGCTCGCCAGTCTGGCGATCCAGCGCGGTCAGGCCGGCGAACACGTCCTTGATCTCCACGCCATAGGCGCCAATGTTCTGCATCGGTGCCGCGCCGACGGTGCCGGGGATCAGGCTGAGGTTTTCCAGACCCGACAACCCCTGCGCCAGGGTGTGTTGCACGAACGGATGCCAAGGCTCGCCGGCCTCGGCTTCGATCACGACCTTGTTGCCGTCGTCGCTCAAAATGCGAATCCCGCGGGTGGCCATGCGCAGCACCAGCGACTGGATGTCGGCGGTCAGCAGCAGGTTGCTGCCACCACCGATCACCAGCAGCGGCACGTCATGCTCCACCGCATAGGCCAGCGCCTCGCGCACGTCGGCATCGCTGTGAGCCTCGGCAAACAAGCGGGCCTGAACGTCCACGCCAAAGCTGTTGTAAGGCTTGAGCGAAACCTGTGGCTGAACCTGCAAACTCATAACCGGCCCTTCAATTCGATCACCAGTCGATCACAAGCGCTTTCGATCAAGTCGAGCACCTGCTCAAAACCTTGGTTGCCATCGTAGTAAGGGTCCGGCACTTCATCGACTTGCGACTGGTAGCGGCGCAGAAACAGGTCCAATTCGGCCTTGGACTTGCCCTTGGCAGGTTGCAGCGCCATGAGGTCACTCAGGTTGCTGTTGTCCATCGCCAGGATCAGGTCGTACGTGGAAAAATCGGCGCGGGTCACTTGCTGGGCGCGCTGCATCGACAGGTCGTAGCCGCGCTGCTTGGCCACGGCCTGGCTGCGTTTGTCCGGAGCCCTGCCGACGTGCCAGTCACCGGTGCCGGCGGAGGCAACTTCGACTTGATCGGCCAGCCCCGCTTCGCGCAATTTGTGCCGCAGCACACCTTCGGCCGTGGGTGAACGGCAGATGTTGCCCAGGCAAACGAACAAAACCCGCATCAGGCCTCCAGCAGGCGACGAACGCGCTCGAGGTCTTCAACCGTATCGACGCCGGTGGGCGGTGCGATCAGCGCGTCGGCGACGTGAATCCGCACGCCGTGCCACAGCGCACGCAGCTGTTCCAGGGATTCGGTGTTTTCCAGCCAGCACGGTCCCCAGCTGACGAAGTCATGCAGGAAACCGGCGCGGTAGGCGTAGATGCCAATGTGGCGGCGATACGGCACGCCTTCCGGCAACACGTCTCGACTTTTCGCGAACGCGTCCCGAGCCCATGGCAACGTCGCACGACTGAACGTCAGTGCCAGGCCATTGAGGTCGCTGACCACCTTGACCACGTTGGGGTTGAACAGGGTTTCGACATCTTCGATCGGCTCGGCCAGCGTGGCCATGCGCGCTTCGGTGTGGGCTGCGAGGTTGGCCGCGACCTGATCGATCACGCTTGGCGGGATCAGCGGTTCGTCACCCTGCACGTTGACCACGATCGCGTCGGACGCCAGACCGAGTTTTGCAGCGACTTCAGCCAAACGGTCCGTGCCGGAATTGTGGTCTTCGCGGGTCAGCACCACGTCGGCACCAAACGCGATGCACGCCTCGACAATGCGCGCATCGTCAGTGGCAACCACCACACGCTCGGCGCTGCTTTTGCACGCTTGTTCCCAGACGTGCTGGATCATCGGCTTGCCGGCGATCAGCAGCAGCGGTTTGCCCGGCAGGCGGGTCGAGGCGTAACGCGATGGAATGACAACGGTAAAGGCTGTGGTCATTTATCCAGACGCTCGTCGGTGGTCAGCGTGCGAGCTTCGGTTTCGAGCATCACCGGGATGCCGTCGCGAATCGGGTACGCCAGGCCGGCGCCCTTGCTGATCAGCTCGGTTTTGTCGGCGCTGAGCTTGAGCGGGCCTTTGCAGACCGGGCAAGCGAGGATGTCGAGCAATTTGGTGTCCATGAGCATTCCCTGGATAAAAACGGTTTAAGGCAAAAGTCGAGCCGGCAACAGGCGCATCAACTGCGTATCGAACCAGGCCACGAAGGCCGGCGATGGCGCAGCATCGACCGCCAGGTACCACCAATCGGCGGCGGCGAAGGCACGGCACTTCACCGCGTCCTTTTCGGTCATCACCAAAGGCAATGACGGTGTGAAATTCAAGGCCTGCACGCTGTACTCGGCGTGGTCGGCAAATGCATGCGGGACTGGCTGCCAGTGTAGCGTTTCGAGGGTCGTGAAGAAACGCTGCGGATTGCCGATCCCGGCCACGGCGTGCAGCGCCTGGCCTGCTGGGAAATGGTCGAGGGGACGGCGTTCGCCGCTGTGCAGGTTGACCAGTTCCGTGGGTTGCAGCTGGAAGGCAAAACCGTTGTCGCGATCATCGGTGGCGCCGTTGTACAGCACCGCGTCAACGCTTTGCAGGCGTTCGACCGGTTCGCGCAACGGTCCCGCAGGCAGGCAGCGCTGGTTGCCCAGGCCTCGGGCGGCGTCAATCAGCACCAGTTCAAGGTCGCGGGCCAAACGGTAATGTTGCATGCCGTCGTCGGAGAGGATCAGGTCCAGTGGTTCGCTCGCCAGCAGCGCTTTGACCGCACTGCTGCGGTCCGGGTCAATCATCAACGGAACACCGGTACGCTGGACGATCAGCAGCGGTTCATCGCCAGCGATGTCGGCGCTTTGATCGGCCTCGACACGCCATGGCAGTTGCGGCGGTTTGGCGCCATAACCACGGCTGACCACGCCGACCCGCAAACCGCTGCGCTGACAATGCTGGATCATCCACAGAATCAGCGGCGTCTTGCCGGTGCCGCCCACGGTGATGTTGCCGACGACGATCAGCGGCACCGGTGGCTGATAAATCTCGCCCTCACCCGCCAGAAAGCGTTTGCGCTTGTTCATCACCACGCGCCGGTACAGCCACTCCAGCGGCTGCAACAGCTTCAGGGCCGGATGACCCTGGTACCACGCGGCGAGCAAGCGATCGGACATGGCCATCAGGGCGCGGGCTGCGCCGCCTCGACAGTGGTCATGCGCAGGTGACTGAAGCCGAGTTTACCGGCGGCGTCCATGGCGGTGATGACCGATTGATGCTGGGTCTTGCCGTCCGCACTGATCGACAGCGGCAGGTTGGTGTCACCGTTGGATTCTTTTTGCAACGCGTCCATGAGCGCGGTCAGATCGTTCTTCTGCAAGACCTGATTGTTCACCGAGAACACGCCTTCGGCGCTGATGGCCACGTCCAGGTGTTTGACCTGCTGGTCTTCGGCAGGCGAACCGCTGACCGCTTCGGGCAGATCGACGCGTAACTGGGTTTCACGGGTGAAGGTAGTGGTCACGACGAAAAACAGCAGCAGGATAAACACCACGTCGATCAGCGACGCGAGGTTGATGTCGACCGTTTCCCGCGGTTTGCGGCGGAATTTCACGCTTTTTTGCCCTCGGTCAGGTCCACGTCACGATCACCCTGCACCACCTCGACCAGCTTGATCGCTTCCTGCTCCATGCCCACCACCAGCTCATCGATGCGGCGTTGCAGGAAACGGTGGAAAAATACCGCCGGGATACCGACCATCAGACCAGCAGCCGTGGTGATCAAGGCCTTCGAAATACCACCGGCCAGCACGGCGGCATTGGTGCCCATGCCCGTCCCCATGAACGCGCTGAAAATATCGATCATGCCCAGCACGGTGCCGAGCAAACCCAGCAACGGCGCCATGGCGGCGATGGTGCCCAGCGCATTGATGTAGCGCTCGAGCTCATGAATCACCCGCGCGGCGGCTTCTTCGATGCACTCTTTCATGATCTCGCGACCATGTCTGGAGTTGGCCAGGCCTGCCGCCAGAATCTCGCCCAATGGCGAATTGGCGCGCAATTCCTTGAGTTTTTCTTTATTGAGTTGCTTGTCCTTGATCCACACCCAGACCTGCCCGAGCAAGTGCTCCGGGGTCACACGACTGGCGCGAAGGGTCCAGAGACGCTCGGCGACGATCGCCATGGCCGCGATGGAACTCAGAATGATCGGCAGCATCATCCAGCCGCCGGATTTGACCAATTCCCACACAGTGACAGTCCCCTCGAAAAAGTGCGCCACTCTAACATAGGGGGTCGATGCACCGAAGACCGTGATGTCGCATCCGGTCGGGCTTTCATAACTCGCGGTTATTGCGTGGAACGCCAGAAACGCCGTTCTTGACGCATCGTCCACGGGGGATGGAAGCGTCCGAGGTGCAGACGGATGGCGCCCAGCTCGGCGCTGTCATGGATTTCCATACCGCGTTTTTTATAACGGGCCATGACCGTGGGGTGCGGGTGACCGAACGAATTGCCGTTGCCGCGAGAGATCAGCACGGCTTTGGGTTGCAACGCAGTGAGCAACGCCATCGACGACGAGCTGCGGCTACCGTGGTGCGGCGCCTGCAACCAATCGGTGGGCACTGCGAGCGGGCTGTCGAGCAGAGCGCGCTCGGCGGCGCTGTCGATGTCTCCGGTCAGCAATAATCGCTCGCCATTGGCTTCGATTTGCAGCACGCAGGATTTTTGATTGCGGTCCGTGGCCGAAGGCCATTGCCAGAGCTGAAACCTCACGCCGTCCCAGGTCCATTGCTGGCCACTCTCGCAGGCATCGGCGTGCAATTCGGCAGGCAGCGCCAAGGGATCACCGCTGAGCACCAGCTTTATCGGCAAACCATTGGCAACCGCTCGCGCACCACCAGCGTGATCGGCGTCGGCGTGGCTGATCAACATCAGGTCGAGTTCGTTCACGCCGAGTTTGCGCATCGCTGGCAGGACCACTCGCTCGCCTAGATCGAAGTCGCCGAAGCGTGGTCCGGTGTCATACAGCAGCGTGTGATGGCGAGTTCGCACCAGAATCGCCAACCCTTGGCCGACATCCAGTTGCCAGACTTCGGCGATGCCCACTGGCAAAAGTGGCCGTGGTGGAAAAACCAGCAACAGCAACAACGGCCAACCCAACGGGCGCAGCGGTACACCACGAGGCATTAACAGAAGAAACGCGCCGAGCATGCCCAGTGCCCATATCCACAATGGAATCGCCGTGGGCACCCACGCGGGCAATTGACCGGCCATCAACCCAAGGCCCTTGAACAGCCAGTCGATCAGCCCACCCGCCAACCACAACAAGCCCTCGCCCACATACGGCAGCGGCAACAACAGGGTTCCCAGCAAAGCCGGTGGCAATACCAGCAAACTGATCCAGGGCACCGCCAGCAGATTGGCGACCGGCCCGCTGAGACTGATCGGCAATCCCAACACCAAGAGCAACGGGCCCAGTCCGATCGCGATCAGCCATTGAGCACGGGTCCAGGTTTGCCACCATCGCCACGGCCCCAAGCGACCGCCGAAGGTGAAGATCAACACCGCCACTGCGGCGAAGGACAGCCAGAAACCCGGTTGCAGGCTCGCCAGCGGATCCAGCAACAAAACAGCGTTGAGCGCCAGCAACAGCGGCCACCAGGCGCCGAGGTGACGAAATCGCAGGCGCCACAACAGCACCAGGCCGATCATCACGCAAGCCCGTCGCACCGGTACTTCGAACCCTGCCAGCAGTCCGTAACCAAGGGCGGCGGCGAATGCCAGTGCGCAGGCCCATGGCAGCCACGGCAAGCGGTGCGGCCACACCCCATAACGAGCGAGTCCGGCAATCAGCAGGTAAACCACCCCCGCCAGCAAACCGATGTGCTGTCCGGAAATCACCAGCAAATGCACGGTGCCGGTGTCTTGCAACACCCGCCAATCCTCACGACTCAGCCCGGCGCCATCCCCCAGCACCAGCGCAATCAACGCGCCGGTTCGCCCTTGGGCATCCACGGTTTGCAAACGCTGGCGGATGCTGTCGCGCCAGGCCCATCGGGCTTCCCTGAGCCGATCACCGTCCTTGATCGTTCCGGTAGCGCCGATGCGTTGTGCCAGCAGCCAGGCGTCGTAATCGAAGGCATGAGGATTGAGCAGCCCGGCAGGACGCTTCAACTTCACCGCGAGCCGCCAGCGTTCACCACTGTTGACCGGCGGTCCGTCATACCAGGCCAGGCGCATCCGTTGCGGCACCTTGGCCTGTCGCGACCGGACGTCTGTCAGTTCGAAACGCACAACCCCGTCATTGTTCTGCGGCAAACCGGTCACCCGCCCTTCGACCCAACGGGTTTCGCCATCGAGATTCGCTGACAAACGATCATCCAGCGCCCACTGCGCATTTGCGCCGGCCCAACTGATGCCGAACAGAAAAAAAGCCAATGGGTACGTGCGAAACGGCAGCGCCATCAAACCCGTTATGGGCAACACCAGCCATAACCAGACCGGCGGTAATACCGGCAAAAAACGCAGGGCCAGCAGACCCAACGCCAGCGCCATCATCCCTGTGCGCATACGCCCGTCCTTGAGAGTCCCCTCCTAGGCATAGCCGGCTCGCGGCACGTGCATCGTTATTAATTGTCACAAAGTCTGAATGGGCGGCTCATAGAATCCAGACATACTTGCCGCCTTAACCGACCGAGAAGCCCTATGCCCCGGCGCTTATTCAAACGTTACATGCCAGACCCGATCAGCATCAGGGAACACAAATCCTTACGCTTTCTCGGCACGCTGTTGCATGACCCGAACCTCTGGCACCTCAACCGTCACTCGGTCGCACGGGCGATGGCGGTGGGTTTGTTTGCGGCGTTCCTGCCGATTCCGTTGCAGATGCTGGTGGCGGCGGTTCTGGCCATTGTCGTACGCGGCAATATGCCGATTGCGGTCAGTCTGGTCTGGCTGACTAATCCGATCACCATGCCTGCGGTGTTCTTTTGCACGTACCAGACCGGGGCGTGGTTGATGGATGTCCCGGCTCGTCATCTGCCGGATGAGTTGACCTGGGAGTGGATCAGCGGGGAGCTGTCTACGCTGTGGCAGCCGTTTTTGCTGGGGTCGGTTGTGGTGGGGCTGGTGTTGGGGGCGCTCGCTTATTGCCTGGTGATGATGTATTGGCGGTGGTGGGTGAGTCGGCAGTGGGCTCGACGCAAGAAGAAGCGGATGTTGTGAATGCGGTAGCTGGGCGGGATTGGATCGGGGGTACATATCCATTTCTGCGGTGACGGCGGCTATTGGTTTCGCCCTTACGGCGAGTCACTTGGAAGAGCCCCAAGTAACCAAGGGCTCTTGCCCCTTTCGTTCGGTGGCTCGCTAAGGCTCGCCATGCCCTCGCTCCGGTCCTGCTCCGTGGGCCCGCCGCCATCGGCCATCCATGGCCGGGGGCGGCTAACCCGGCATCCATGCCGGGTTGCCCACTACGCAGAACCTCCACTCGGCCTCTCGAGGGGGCGCTCAGATCAAAAGCGGAAGGCGAGCTAACGCTCGGCCTGATGAGTGGT